>CP155566.1:0-309470 GCA_039696685.1 Vibrio sp. CDRSL-10 TSBA
GTGTCATCTTCGCTATGGTTGCAGTGTCTGCAACAGCTACAAGAAGAGCTGCCAGCCGCAGAATACAGCATGTGGGTCCGTCCGTTACAAGCGGAGCTCAATGACAATACTCTCACTTTGTTTGCGCCTAACCGCTTCGTACTCGACTGGGTACGCGACAAATACATCAATAACATCAACCGACTGCTGAAAGAGCATTGCGGTCAGGATGTTCCAAGCCTGCGTTTTGAAGTGGGCAGTCGCCGGGTGCAAGCACCAAAACCGGCACCGGTCCGCACTGCGGCTGACGTGGCGGCCGAATCTTCAGCGCCTGCTCAACTGGCTCGTCGTCAGCCGATCAATAAAACCTGGGATGATGATGCAGCGGCAGCGGCCGACATCATGCACCGTTCTAACGTCAATCCGAAACACAAGTTCAATAACTTCGTGGAAGGTAAGTCGAACCAGCTGGGTCTGGCGGCGGCACGTCAGGTGTCGGACAATCCGGGCGCGGCTTATAATCCGTTGTTTCTGTACGGTGGTACCGGCCTGGGTAAAACTCACCTGCTGCATGCGGTGGGCAATGCTATCGTCGATAACAACCCGAACGCCAAAGTGGTGTACATGCACTCAGAGCGTTTCGTGCAGGACATGGTGAAAGCGCTGCAGAACAACGCGATTGAAGAGTTCAAACGCTACTACCGCAGTGTTGATGCACTGCTGATCGATGATATTCAGTTTTTTGCCAACAAAGAGCGTTCGCAGGAAGAGTTCTTCCACACCTTTAACGCGCTGCTGGAAGGCAACCAGCAAATTATCCTCACTTCTGACCGTTATCCTAAAGAGATCAACGGGGTGGAAGACCGCCTCAAATCGCGTTTCGGCTGGGGCCTGACGGTAGCCATTGAGCCGCCGGAGCTGGAAACCCGGGTCGCGATTCTGATGAAAAAGGCGGAGGATCACCAGATTCATCTGCCGGACGAAGTGGCGTTCTTTATCGCCAAGCGTTTGCGCTCCAACGTGCGTGAGCTGGAAGGTGCACTCAACCGGGTGATCGCCAACGCCAACTTTACCGGCCGTCCGATCACGATTGATTTCGTGCGCGAAGCGCTGCGCGATCTGCTCGCACTGCAGGAAAAACTGGTCACTATCGATAATATTCAAAAGACCGTTGCTGAGTACTACAAGATTAAAGTCGCGGATCTGCTGTCAAAACGCCGTTCGCGTTCGGTTGCCCGTCCGCGTCAGCTGGCCATGGCGTTATCGAAAGAACTCACCAACCACAGCCTGCCGGAAATCGGCGATGCGTTTGGTGGCCGTGACCACACCACAGTGCTGCACGCCTGTCGTAAAATCGAACAGCTGCGTGAAGAGAGCCACGATATTAAGGAAGATTATTCCAACCTGATTCGTACGCTTTCTTCCTGATTCGCGTTATGCTTAGCGCTGATTTTTCGCGTCGTTTATCCAATATCGTTTAAGAGCACACTATGAAATTTACGATTGAACGTAGTCACTTCATTAAACCACTGCAACAAGTGTCGGGAACCATTGGCGGCCGGGCCACGTTGCCGATTTTGGGTAACCTGTTGCTAAAAGTGGAAGACAATCAGTTGTCGATGACCGCGACCGATCTGGAAGCGGAGCTGATCAGCCGCGTGACGCTGGAAGGGGACTTTGAAGCGGGCAGTACCACTGTACCGGCGCGTAAGTTCCTCGACATTTGCCGCGGACTGCCGGATGCGGCGGTGATCACTGTGCTGCTGGAAGGTGACCGGGTTCAGGTTCGCTCCGGCCGCAGCCGTTTTTCACTGGCCACCTTACCGGCTAATGATTTCCCTAATATCGAAGACTGGCAGAGTGAGGTCGAGCTGACCTTAAGCCAGGGCGATCTGCGCAGCCTGATTGAGAAAACCCAATTTTCGATGGCTAACCAGGATGTGCGTTACTACCTGAATGGTATGCTGTTTGAAATCGACGGCAGTACCCTGCGCAGTGTGGCCACTGACGGCCACCGTATGGCAGTATCGCAGACCACGCTGGCGGGCGATTTTGCCCACAAGCAGATCATCGTACCGCGCAAAGGTGTCCTGGAGCTGGTCAAGCTGCTCGATGCACCGGAACAGCCGGTGACGATTCAGATTGGTGCCGCTAACCTGCGTGCAGAAGTGAACAACTTTATCTTTACTTCCAAGCTGGTTGACGGACGTTTCCCTGATTATCGCCGCGTATTGCCGCAAAGTACCAATAAAACGCTGACCGCTGGCTGTGATGAGCTGCGTCAGGCATTTTCCCGCGCGGCGATTCTTTCCAATGAAAAATTCCGTGGTGTACGGGTGAACCTGGCCGACAGCGAAATGCGCATTACCGCCAATAACCCGGAGCAGGAAGAAGCGGAAGAGATGCTGGATGTCGGCTTTGAAGGCGATGCGATTGAAATCGGCTTCAACGTCAGCTACGTGCTGGATGTACTTAATACGCTGCGTTGTGACAATGTGCGGGTATCGATGTCCGATGCCAACGCCAGTGCTCTGATTGAAAACGTCGATGATGACAGCGCCATGTACGTGGTAATGCCAATTCGCCTCTAGTGGCCGGCTCACGCACACCATGCCTCTTACTCGTCTGATTGTTCAGCAGTTTCGTAATATTAAAGCCTGTGATATCGATTTATCATCAGGCTTTAACTTTCTTATCGGCCCGAACGGCAGTGGCAAAACCAGCGTACTGGAAGCCATTTATCTGCTGGGGCACGGGCGCTCTTTCAAAAGCTCGCTCACCGGGCGGGTGATTCAGAATGACTGTCCGGAACTGTTTGTCCACGGGCGTTTTTTGACCTCGGATCAATTTGAGCTACCAATTGGCATTAATAAGCAGCGTGATGGCTCGACAGAGGTTAAAATAGGCGGTCAGTCCGGGCAAAAGCTGGCCCAGTTGGCGCAGGTTCTGCCACTGCAACTCATTCATCCGGAAGGGTTTGATTTGCTGACGGACGGGCCGAAAAATCGCCGTGCCTTTATCGACTGGGGCGTCTTTCACAGCGAAAAAGGTTTCTTTGATGCCTGGGGGCGTTTCAAGCGGCTCAACAAGCAGCGCAATGCACTGCTGAAAACCGCGACCCGCTACCGCGAGCTCAGTTACTGGGATCAGGAGCTGGCCCGGTTGGCACACAGTATTGACCAGTGGCGTGCGGCGTACATCGAGCAGATGAAAGGCGTGGCCGAAGAGCTGTGCCGCACCTTTCTGCCTGAATTTGATATCAGTCTCAAGTATTACCGGGGCTGGGACAAAGACACTCCGTATCACGAGATACTGGAGAAAAACTTTGAACGTGACCAGTCGCTGGGCTATACGTTCAGTGGTCCGAACAAAGCCGATTTAAAAATCAAGGTGAACGGGACGCCCGTAGAGGATGTTCTGTCACGTGGTCAGCTGAAATTGATGGTCTGCGCCCTGCGTGTTGCACAAGGGCAGCATCTGACCGAACTGACCGGGAAGCAATGCATCTATCTGATTGATGATTTTGCTTCCGAACTCGATAGCCAACGCCGTAAGCGTCTTGCTGACTGCTTAAAAGCGACGGGGGCACAAGTTTTTGTAAGTTCTATTACTGAAAGCCAGGTTGCCGACATGATCGAGCCAAATAGCAAGATGTTTCATGTGGAACATGGCACAATAGGGCAAGGATAAATAGTGAGAGAGTAACTCATGTCGAATAATTACGATTCATCGAGTATTAAAGTACTGAAGGGTCTCGACGCGGTACGTAAGCGTCCGGGGATGTACATCGGCGACACTGATGATGGCACCGGTCTGCACCACATGGTATTTGAGGTGGTGGATAACTCGATTGATGAAGCGTTAGCGGGTTACTGTAAAGATATCATCGTGACGATTCACGAAGATAACTCAGTATCGGTCAGCGATGATGGTCGTGGTATTCCGACAGAACTGCACCCGGAAGAGAATGTTTCGGCCGCAGAAGTGATCATGACAGTACTGCACGCCGGCGGTAAATTTGACGATAACTCCTACAAAGTATCCGGTGGTCTGCACGGGGTAGGTGTTTCGGTAGTGAATGCGTTGTCAGAGAAAGTTGAACTGACCATTCACCGTGGCGGCCACATCCATACTCAGACTTATCACCACGGTGTACCGCAAAACCCGCTGACAGTGGTGGGCGATACCGATCTGAGCGGTACCAAAGTCCGTTTCTGGCCAAGTGCGGAAACCTTTACCAATATCGAATTCCACTACGATATTCTGGCTAAGCGTCTGCGCGAGCTCTCTTTCCTGAACTCTGGTGTGTCTATCAAGCTGGTGGATGAGCGCGACAGCAAGCAGGACCACTTCATGTATGAAGGTGGAATCCAGGCCTTTGTCAGCCATCTTAACCGCAACAAAACACCAATCCACGAGAAAGTATTCCACTTTGTGCAAGAGCGCGAAGACGGTATCAGTGTGGAAGTGGCAATGCAGTGGAACGATAGCTTCCAGGAAAGCATTTTCTGTTTCACCAACAACATCCCGCAGCGTGATGGTGGTACCCACCTGGCCGGTTTCCGTGCCGCTCTGACCCGTACTTTGAACACCTACATGGATAAAGAGGGTTACAGCAAGAAAGCTAAGACGGCGACCTCGGGTGACGATGCGCGTGAAGGCCTGACTGCTGTGGTTTCGGTTAAAGTTCCGGATCCGAAATTCTCCAGCCAGACCAAAGACAAACTGGTTTCGTCGGAAGTGAAATCGGCGGTGGAATCGGCGATGGGCGAGAAGCTGAACGATTTCCTGGCCGAGCACCCGAACGAAGCGAAAACCGTATGTAGCAAGATCATCGATGCGGCCCGTGCCCGTGAAGCGGCGCGTAAAGCACGTGAGATGACCCGCCGTAAAGGTGCGCTGGATCTGGCTGGCCTGCCGGGTAAACTTGCTGACTGCCAGGAGAAAGATCCTGCGCTGTCCGAAACTCTACATCGTGGAGGGTGACTCTGCGGGCGGTTCCGCCAAGCAGGGCCGTAACCGTAAGAACCAGGCGATTCTGCCGCTGAAGGGGAAAATCCTCAACGTTGAGAAAGCCCGCTTCGACAAAATGCTCTCTTCTCAGGAAGTGGCAACGCTGATCACCGCACTGGGCTGTGGTATCGGCCGTGACGAATACAACCCGGATAAACTGCGTTACCACAACATCATCATCATGACCGATGCGGACGTCGATGGTTCGCACATCCGTACTCTGTTGCTGACCTTCTTCTACCGTCAGATGCCGGAGCTGATTGAGCGTGGTTACATCTACATTGCTCAGCCACCACTGTTTAAAGTGAAAAAAGGCAAGCAAGAGCAGTACATCAAAGATGAAGAAGCGATGAACCAGTACCAGATTGCTCTGGCACTGGATAACGCAGCGCTGCATGTTAACCCTGAAGCACCGGCGATGGCGGGTGCGTCACTGGAAAAACTGGTGCAGGATTACCATGCCGGCATCAAGCTGGTGGAGCGCATGAGCCGCCGTTACCCGTATGCATTGGTGCATGAGTTTATCTACACGCCGCGTCTGACAGCGCAGCAGTGTCAGAACCAGGCTGAGGTTCAGGCCTGGACTGAGCAGCTGATAGCTCAGCTCAATGACAAAGAGTCGGGTGCCAACCAGTACAGCTTTGTGGTCGAGCACAACGAAACCACAGGTGCGTACTCACCAAAAGTGAAAGTGCGTACTCATGGTGTGACTCATGATTATCTGCTGAGTGTTGACCTGCTCAACTCGAAAGAGTACGCCAAACTGGCGGATCTGTCAGAAGCGATGAATGGCCTGATTGAAGAGGGCGCTTACATTCAACGTGGTGAGCGTACTCAACCGGTGAGCAGCTTTGTTGAAGCGCTGGACTGGCTGATTAAAGAGTCACAGCGTGGTCTGAGCCGTCAGCGCTATAAAGGTCTGGGCGAGATGAACCCTGATCAGCTGTGGGAAACCACCATGGATCCGGAAACGCGCCGCATGATGCAGGTGACGATTGAGGATGCGGTTGGTGCTGACGAACTGTTTACCACACTGATGGGCGATCAGGTTGAACCGCGTCGTGCGTTCATTGAAAACAACGCCCTGAAAGTGGCGAACCTGGATGTCTAGTCACCAGGTGGGTTAACCGGCACCGCAAGAGTTAACCGCCCAAGCATAAGAAAGCAGCGCTCTGAGCGCTGCTTTTTTTTGCCGTTTTTGCGCCGGTTCAGCGCGCTGATTTTGGGTCGGACAGCAAACAGTTTGCGCAGCGCAAGGCGCGTACGTGCGGCAGAAAATGCAAAAAATTTTAATCTGCACGCTTGAAAGTGAATTTTACGTCCTTATATCTGTGTTTGTAGGGAGATGCCAGACGGGTCTCCCGCAGCCACCCACCTTTTCGCTCTTGAGAGGAAAAGGCCGGCTGCTCAACCCAACTGGGCATGCTCAGGTCATATGAGTGAGTGATGCCGCTTAACACATAGTGTTAAGACTATTGCTTAAGAAAGAGGATAGGATATGAGAACTGTTGATTTTACTCCGCTGTACCGTAACGCAATTGGTTTTGATCGCCTGCTGAACATGATGGAAGCCAACGGCGCCAAAAACACCCAGGGTGGTTACCCTCCGTACAACATCGAGCAGCAGCAAGAGAATAAATACCGTATCACCATGGCGGTGGCCGGTTTTGCCGAGCAGGAGCTGGATATTACCCAGCACGAAAACACCCTGATTGTACGTGGTGAGCGGGCGCCGGAAGAGAACAAAAACTACATCTACCAGGGCATTGCGGAACGTGACTTTGAGCGTAAGTTCCAACTGGCAGATTATGTCAAAGTGGTTGGCGCGCAGATGGAAAAAGGTCTGCTGCACATCGACCTGGAGCGGGAAATTCCGCAGGCGATGCAGCCACGTAAAATTGCCATCAACGGCAAGCAGCTGCTGACTGACGAATAAGCATCAGCACCCGACACGAGATGTCGCCGGCAAGATAAAACTAAGGCCCGCATACGCGGGCCTTTTGCTGTCCGGAGCTGAGTGTTCAGCCTTGCTGATACGCTTTAGCGACTTCTTCAGCGATGATTGCAATGCCTTGCTGCATCGCGTCATCACTTTGCACGTAGTTCATACGCAGGCACTGATGCGCATGATCCCAGTCTTCTTTCTGGCCGATAAAGAAATACTCACCCGGAACAATCAATACCCCGCGCGCTTTCAGACGGCGGTACAGCTCCATAGTGGTGATCGGCAGTTCATCAAACCACAGCCACAGGAAAATCGCGCCTTCTGGTTTATGAATACGGAAACGCGGATCCGGCATGGCCTGTTGCAACAGTTCAACCGCACGTTGTGATTTCTGGCGGTAGAACGGCTTAATCACATCCTGGCTGACGCGCAGCAAATCGCCTTTTTCTATCATGCGGTGCGCCAGGGCCGGGCCGATACTGCCTGGTGCCAGGCTGATGATGCCATTCATGTTGGCCAGGGCTTTAGTCACTTCCTCGCTGGCAATAATAATCCCGCAGCGAACCCCCGGCAGGCCGAGTTTCGACAGGCTCATGCACAGAATGGTGTTGTCGTTCCAGAACGGTTCCACATCTTCAAAAATGATATTCGGGAACGGCAGGCCGTAAGCATTATCGATAATCAGCGGGATGTTGTTGGCGCGTGCCAGCTGATCCAGTTTATGCACTTCTTCATCGGTCAGGACATTGCCGGTCGGGTTGGTCGGGCGCGAGGCACAGATAGCGGCGACCGACTCATCCACCTTCAGTTGCTCAAAGTCGACGTGATATTTGAACAGGCCGTTATCAAGCAGTTCTATTTCCGGATGGTAGGACACGAAGATGTCTTCATCGATCCCCGCATCGCCATAACCGATGTATTCTGGTGCCAGCGGCAGCAGAATCTTCTTATGGCTGCCATCGGGTTGTTTGCCGGCCAGCAGGTTGAACAGATAGAAAAAGCCGCTCTGACTGCCGTTGGTCAGACTGATGTTTTTCTCGCTGATGTCCCAGCCGTAAGTGTCATGCAGCAGTTTGGCCAGCGCCTTAATGAAGACGTCTTTGCCCTGCGGACCGTCATAGTTGGTCATGGCGGCGATCAGCGAGCCGTCTTCGAGCATTTCCTGGCTGGCGAGTTTGAAGTAATCGAGCATTTCCGGGATGGCAGCCGGGTTACCGCCACCAAGCATGATCGCGCCTGGCGTGCGCAGACCATCGTTTAAATCGTCCATTAACTGGGTAATACCGGAGTACCGGTTAAATTTTTCGCCAAAAGTTGAAAACTGCATTGCTCGACTACCTGATGAGTTGTGTTTGTATATCTTAGTTTAGCGGGAAGAATATCCGCCATTTAGCTTGATTCTTGAACATACCGCAATGCATTTGGCAGGCAAAGTACTATTTTGTTTTAGATCAAAAAACAAGGCCAACTCCGAGGAGTTGGCCTTGTGATAAGGGGATAATAACGCTGAACTTATTTCTGCAGCAGTGAGATGTCCGCCACTTGCAGGAACAGGTTACGCAGGTTATTAAGCAGGGTGAGGCGGTTTTTCTTCAGCGCTTCATCGTCTGCCATTACCATCACGTTATCAAAGAACGCATCGACCGGCTCACGCAGTTCAGCCAGCTGGCTCAGCGCCTGCTGGTAGTTACCGGTCGCAAACGCCGGCTCCAGTGCTTCGGTCATGACTTCAACACTTTGCGCCAGAGTCTTCTCAGCGTCTTCCTGCAGCAGAGCCAGATCAATCTCTTGCGCCAGTTCACCGTCGAACTTAGCCAGAATATTACCTACTCGTTTGTTTGCTGCAGCCAGTGATTCTGCGGCTTCCAGGGCACGGAAGTGCGAGACCGCTTTCACGCGCTGGTCGAAATCAGCCGGTTTGGTCGGGTTACGCGCCAATACTGCCTGGATGATGTCGACACTAAAGCCTTCGTCCTGGTACCAGGCACGGAAACGGCCAAGCATGAATTCAATCACGTCCTGTTCAACGTTGGCGTTGGTCAGGCGGTCAGCGAACAGAGATTTCGCTTTTGCTACCAGGTCAACCAGATCCAGGTTGTAGCCGTATTCAACGATGATACGCAGTACACCCAGAGAAGCACGACGCAGAGCGAACGGGTCGCTGCCTTTAGGTGCCTGACCGATACCGAAGATACCGACAATGGTATCCAGCTTGTCAGCCATGGCCAGCGCAGAAGAGACACCGTTGCCTGGCAGATCATCACCGGCGAAACGCGGCATGTACTGCTCATTCAGGGCAACAGCCACTTCTTCGGCTTCACCGTCGTGACGAGCGTAGTGCATGCCCATGACACCCTGGGTATCGGTAAACTCGAACACCATCGAGGTCATCAGGTCACATTTCGCCAGCAGGCCGGCACGTTTAGATTTTTCCACATCGGCACCAATCTGGTCAGCGATGTAGCCAGCCAGTTCGGTGATGCGATCGGTTTTGTCTTTAATGGTACCCAGCTGCTTCTGGAAAATGGCCTGTTCCAGTTGTGGCAGACGGTCAATCAGCGGACGCTTACGGTCAGTGTTGAAGAAGAACTCGGCATCGGCCAGACGCGGACGAACCACTTTCTCGTTACCTTCAATCACGAAACGTGGTTCTTTTGATTCGATGTTGGAGACGAAGATGAAGTTTGGCAGCAGTTTGCGATTGTCGTCGTAAACCGGGAAGTACTTCTGGTCACCCTTCATGGTGTATACCAGGGCTTCTGCCGGAACTTTCAGGAATTCCTGCTCGAATTTTGCCGTCAGTACCACCGGCCATTCGACCAGTGATGCCACTTCTTCCACCAGGTCATCTTCCAGATCGGCGACACCGCCAACTGCAGCGGCCGCTTTTTGTGCGTCTGCCAGGATGATCGCTTTACGTTCGTCGTAATCGGCCATCACTTTACCGCGCTCTTTCAGGATCTGCGGGTACTGATCAGCGGAGTCGATCGTGAATTCGGCTTCGCCCATGAAACGGTGACCGCGGATAGTGCGGGCCGATTGCACGCCGAGGATTTCGCCTTCGATCAGGTCACTGCCAAACAGCATGGTCAGGGTTTTCACCGGACGGATAAACTGTGTTTCTTTGTCAGCCCAGCGCATTGGCTTGGCAATCGGCAGGTTGTTGAGTGCTTTGTCAGCCAGTTCAGCCAGAATTTCACTGGTGCTCTGACCGATGACTTCCTGTTTGAACAGCAGCCATTCACCTTTGTCGGTCGCCAGACGCTCAGCCTGTTCAACCGTGATACCACAACCGCGTGCCCAGCCCTGAGCTGCTTTGGTCGGGTTGCCGTCAGCATCGAATGCTGCACTGACTGCCGGACCACGTTTTTCCACCACTTTGTCGGCCTGACGCTCGGCCAGGTCAGCCACTTTCAGAGCCAGACGACGTGGTGCTGCGTACCATTTCACACCCTGGTGGGCGATATCGGCTGTTTGCAGCTCGGCTTCGAAGTTGGCTGCAAATGCTTCCGCCAGAGTACGCAGTTGCGTTGGTGGCAGCTCTTCGGTACCCAGCTCAATTAAAAATTCTTTTGCCATGTGACGTCTTCCCCTTACTTCTCGTCGGATGGTTTGCACATCGGGAAGCCCAGAGCTTCACGTGAGGCGTAGTATGCCTCGGCTACCGATTTGGTCAGGTTGCGGATACGCAGAATGTAACGCTGACGCTCGGTGACCGAAATCGCTTTACGCGCATCGAGCAGGTTGAAAGCGTGACCCGCTTTCAGAATGCGCTCGTAAGCCGGCAGAGGAAGTGGTTTTTCCAGCGCGATCAGGTGCTGACACTCTTTTTCACACTGGTCGAAGAAACCGAACAGGAAGTCGACGTCGGCGTGTTCAAAGTTGTAGGTCGACTGTTCCACTTCGTTCTGGTGGAAGATGTCGCCGTAAGTGACTTTGCCCAGCGGGCCGTCAGTCCAGACCAGGTCATACACAGAATCCACGCCCTGAATGTACATCGCCAGACGTTCAATACCGTAGGTGATTTCACCGGTGACTGGTTTACATTCCAGGCCGCCCACTTGCTGGAAGTAAGTAAACTGGGTCACTTCCATACCGTTCAGCCATACTTCCCAGCCCAGACCCCAGGCACCCAGTGTCGGGTTTTCCCAGTTATCTTCCACGAAGCGGATATCGTGGACACGCGGGTCCAGTCCCAGTACTTCCAGTGAGCCCAGGTAAAGTTCCTGCAGATTATCCGGAGAAGGTTTGATCACTACCTGGAATTGGTAGTAGTGCTGCAGGCGGTTCGGGTTCTCACCGTAGCGGCCGTCAGTCGGACGGCGGGATGGTTGAACGTACGCTGTTGCCATCGGCTCAGGACCGATAGCACGCAAGCAAGTCATTGGGTGAGAAGTACCTGCCCCCACTTCCATATCCAGTGGTTGAACGATGGTACAGCCTTGTTGGGCCCAATAATCCTGCAGCGCGAGGATCATACCCTGAAAGGTTTTGATGTCGTATTTTTGCATAGTCAGGTTCGCGCGATTCTTTTGTCTGAAGTGATAAAAAATAACAATCAAGTATACCGAGTTCTGCCCCGACAAAGTAGAGGAAATCTTGCTTAATTAATCGGCAAAAATCTCTTTTAATGGAGTTTTTGTCGTTTAAGCTGCTTAAATTTCCCACTTGTCGCTTTTTTGCCACGCAGGGCTTGTACTCTGCGCCCTGGCTGGATAGAATCCGGTTCGTCTTTGGGGAGTAGCTTATCGAACCTGCAGCCACGCAGTTCGGTTCGTTCGTCAACATAATTGGTGCCAAATCACCATGGCGTTCGAGACACGGCACACACTGTGTTTAGCAAGACCTTAGACAAACAACACGAACCGGGGTGGGGCGTGGCGTTTGTCTATGGTTATATAATTATCCCGCCCCATTGAGCAAGTCGTGAGCGTTTTAGCAATTTCAATTACTACTGTTGCACTGGCAGAAATCGGGGATAAAACCCAGCTGCTGTCTCTGTTATTGGCCAGCCGGTACCGCAAACCTATTCCTATTATTGCTGCTATTTTTGCTGCTACCATCGCCAACCATGCGTTAGCTGCCTGGCTGGGTGTTGTCGTGGCTGATTACCTGTCACCGGAGATTCTTAAATGGGTCGTGGTAGCCAGCTTCCTGGCGATGGCGGGTTGGGTGCTGATCCCGGATAAGCTGGATGATGACGAAGAAATTTCTAACCGTGGCCCCTTCGTTGCCAGCTTTATTGCCTTTTTTGTGGCAGAAATCGGCGACAAGACCCAGATTGCTACATCCATTCTCGGCGCGCAGTATGCGGACGCCTTGTCATGGGTGGTTCTGGGGACCACGATCGGTATGCTGCTGGCCAACGTGCCTGTAGTGCTGATCGGTAAACTGTCGGCGGACAAAATGCCGCTTGGCCTGATCCGTAAAGTGACAGCGGCGCTGTTCCTGGCGCTGGCGGTAGCGGCGGCGTTTTTCTGATCCAGAGCGTGCTGATTCAGATCGTGACAGCGGCCAAATTTGTCTGCAGCAGAGCGTGCTAGGGTAAAGATAACCATCACCGCAAGAGGGAAGGTTTATGCTGACACGTTATATGGGAATGAGCGCCAAGAGTCAGAGTTATCTGTTTAGCTTTGGTTTGGCACTGACGTTACTGGGCATGTCGTTAACCGATATGTGGCTACCCATGGTAGTGGGGGCCATTATCATGACAGGTTTAACCGTCGAGTCCTGGATTCGGGTCGCGCACATCATTCCGCTGCATGAAGAGATGCGTTCAATGCAGCAACAGCTGCATCGGCTGCAGGCCGAAATCCGCACACTGGAACAACAAGATTAAACAAAAGGCTGCCTCAGGCAGCCTTTTTTGATCGCTATCCCGCATCCAGCCACCGTTGTGGTTAGTGCGATGATTCCCGCTACGCTTGTTTAAATCAGCGCCGGAGCGTCCGTCACGCCAGACCTTTTTTTATCAGGAACTGGTACGGCAGTTCATCGGTCTTGGCTGCCAGCAACTGGTGATCCATAAAACGGCAGAAACTCGGGATATCGCGCGTGGTAGACGGATCGTCTGCTTTAATCAGCAGCACGTCGCCGTCTTGCATGGTGCGCATTGTCTTCCTGACCATCATCACTGGCTCGGGGCAGCGTAATCCTTCCGCTTCTAACGTTAACGTGGCTAATTCAGGATTAAAAGTCATGGTCAAACCTAATTGATGTCACAAATCAGACTCAGATGATACTGGTGAGGAAAAAATATTCAATAACCACTTGGCAAAGTGATCTTTTTGTTTTAATTTAGTTAACAAGTTGGTAACAAAATTCGAAGGGGTGCAAGATGTTAACAGCACTAGACAGACTGACCATCTACTCGGTTCTGTGTTTTATTTCGTTCTGCGCCCTCGTTATGCGGTCTCCGGTTGAGACCTCATTAATGCCATTATTTGGTGTAAGTGCTTCGCTTTTTGGAATCTGGCTCGAGATGCGCCGCTGGCAAGGCACATCGGAAGAGCAGGAAAACTAACACACACTTGTCAAACTACGCTCAGATACATTCCGACACTATCCCCAGTTTTCTTGGGCTTCCCCGCTGTGAAAGGCGGGATTTTTTTTGCCTGTTGGTTACACTCTGCAGTATCGCTTGTTAATCCGGAATTAGCCGTGGAACTGGAAGATATTTACCGTCGTGATTTGAATTTGCTGGTGGCGTTGCGGGTCCTGGTGGAAGAGTGCAGTGTCAGCAAGGCGGCTGAGCGCCTCAGCCTGAGTCAGTCGGCGATGAGCCGGGTGCTGGGGCGGCTGCGCAGTCTGCTCGACGACCCCCTGTTTACCCGTCATGGTCAGCACTTAATCCCGACCGAAAAAGCGCTGCGTGTTAATCAGGCACTGGGCGAACCGCTGGAATCGTTACGTCAGTTATTGTCACCGCCGGAATTTGATCCCGCTTGTTGTACCCAGACGTTTACCATTGCGACCACAGATTACGCCATGCAGACTATTTTGCCGTTTGCTCTGCCGCGTATATATCAGCAGGCACCACAGGTGGCCATTGAGTTGCTGCCGCTGCAACACGAACGGCTGAGCGAACAGCTGACTTATGATGGCGCGGATCTGGCGATTTGCCGTCCGACCCGCTCGATTGAACCGCTGCACAGTGAGATTCTCGGCCGGGTCGGGGTGCTGTGTCTGATGTCGCGTCACCATCCGCTGGCCCGGCAAACCATGACGCTGGCGGATTATCAGGCGGCGCCGCATGCCATGATCGCCATCAGTGACGGGGTAAAAGCGCTGCTTGATCAGGCACTGCAAGGGTTGCCGCCACGTCGTATGGTGCTGCGCGCTTACCATCTGGAAGCGGCTCTGGCGATTATCGACACCATGCCGCTGATCATTACTGTCCCGGCTGATCTGGCGTTTTTGGTCGCCGAACGACATGATTTGGTGGCCAAACCGCTGCCGTTTGCCTTTACCCCTTTTGATTACTCAATGATCTGGCATCCGCGCTGCCACCATTCGCCGGCCCAGGAGTGGTTGCGGGCGGTGGTTAAGCAGGAGTGCAGTAAACTGATTGCCACACGGGTGACAGAGATGGGGCTGGAAAGTCCGGAGCCCTGAGCAGGCTCCGGTTGTGAGAATTACAGCTTGATGACCACGCGGCCGGTGACCTGGCCATTGGTGATGTCTTCGGCGAACTGCGGCGCCTGTTCGAGCATAATTTCATGGCACGCCTGGTCGAAATAGCTGCTCGGCAGCAGATCCACCAGCTGTTGCCAGGCGGCGATACGTTTGTCACGCGGGCACTGCACGGAATCGACCCCTTGCAGACGCACGTTACGCAGGATAAACGGCATTACCGTGGTCGGCAGATCAAAGCCACCGGCCAGGCCGCAGGCGGCGACCGCGCTGTTGTAATCCATCTGCGACAGCACTTTGGCCAGTACCTGGCTGCCGACCGTATCAATCGCACCGGCCCACAACTGTTTCTCCAGCGGACGAGCCGGCTGGGCAAATTCATTGCGGTCAATAATGCGCTTGGCACCCAATTGTTGCAGCAGCGGGCCGTTTTGCTCACTGCGTCCGGTCACTGCCGCAACCTGATAGCCGAGTGTGGCCAGCAGAGTAACGGCCACCGAGCCGACGCCACCGCTGGCACCGGTGACCAGCACTTCGCCAGAGCCGGGTTGCACGCCGGCGTCAATCAGGGCCTGCACGCACAGCATGGCGGTCAGACCGGCGGTACCTATCATCATCGCCTGACGAGCGTCCAGCCCGGCCGGCAGCGGCACCAGCCAGTCGGCGTTGAGACGCGCTTTTTGCGCCATCCCGCCCCAGTGGTTTTCACCCACGCCCCAACCGGTCAGTACCACGGCATCACCGGGTTGATAGCGCTCATCAGCAGACTCCAGCACAGTTCCAGCCAGATCGATGCCCGGTACCATGGGGAAACTCACGAATGATTTTGCCTTTGCCGGTGATGGCCAGGCCATCTTTATAGTTCAATGACGAGTAATCGACCGCGATCAGCACTTCGCCGGATGGCAGCTGCGCCTCATCGATCGGCTCGATAGTGGCGATGGTACGTTTGTCTTCCTGGTTGAGAATCAAAGCTTGAAACATGGAGCTCTCCACGGGTGGATAAAAGATACCGCTAAGTGTAGACCTGATAGGTTGATGAATTAAATGAAACTTTAGCATTATATCTATGCATCAAAAGCATAATAAAAGTGTGGTTATGTCTGAGGGCTTTGGGGGCGGGAGGTTTGCGTCTTGGGGGGGGAATAAAGAGCGCAGCACGATAAAAAAACAGCCACCGGCGGGCGGTGGCTGCAGGCAGGACGACCTCGCTATTTGGCGAGGAAGAAACGATAGGCCGGGTTATCGGTTTCGTCTTTATACTGATAGCCCAGTTCGACCAGGTGCGCAGAGAAGCGGCTCAGATCGTCAGCATCGAGTTCAAAACCACACAATACACGGCCGTAATCGGCCCCGTGGTTGCGGTAGTTGAACAGGCTGATGTTCCAGTGGGTACCGAGGGTGCTGAGGAACTTAAGCAGCGCGCCCGGGTATTCCGGAAACTCAAAACTGTACAAGCGCTCTTTGAGTGGCTTGGACGGACGTCCGCCAATCATATAGCGAATGTGCAGCTTGGCCATTTCATCATCGGACAAGTCCTGAACCGGATAACCGGACTGGCGCAGTTCGCCGATTATGGTTTTCAGCTCTTCCGGGCCGCCGAGCAGGCGGATACCGACAAATACGTTGGCCAGTTCGTCATCGCTGTAGCGATAGTTGAACTCGGTTACCGCCCGGCCGCCGATGATCTGGCAGAACTCAAAGAATGCGCCTTTGCGTTCCGGAATGGTGACGGCCAGCAAGCCCTCACGTTTTTCACCCAGTTCGCAGCGCTCTGACACATAACGCAGGCCGTGGAAGTTGGTGTTAGCACCAGACAGCACGGTGGCCAGTTTCTGATCTTTGAGCTCATACTGCTCGGCGTATTTTTTCAGACCAGCCAGGGCCAGTGCGCCCGAAGGTTCAGCAATGGCACGCGTATCTTCGAAAATATCCTTCACTGCGGCGCAGATTTCATCGCTTGAAACGGTAATGTGGCCATCCAGATACTGCTGACACAGACGGAAGGTTTCATCGCCGATGCGTTTTACTGCCACACCGTCGGCAAACATGCTGACCTGATCCAGCACCACAGGCTCGCCGGCATCCAGCGCAGCTTTCAGGCAGGCCGAATCTTCCGGTTCAACCGCAATCACTTTCACTTCCGGCATCAACTGTTTGACCAGCACCGCGACACCAGCCGCCAGACCGCCGCCGCCAACCGGGACAAAAATGTAGTTGAGGTGGCCGTTCTGCTGCAGCATTTCCATGCCGATGGTGCCTTGCCCGGCGATCACCAGCGGGTGATCGAACGGTGGCACAAAGGTGTAACCGAATTCGGCCGACAGGCGCTCCGCTTCCGCTTTGGCTTCGTCGAAGTTACTGCCGTGCAGGACCACGTTACCACCGAAGCCGCGCACGGCCGCCACTTTGATATCGGGTGTGGTGCGTGGCATCACGATCGTGGCCGGTACGCCCAGTTTGGTGCCGGACAGAGCCATGCCCTGGGCATGGTTACCGGCTGAGGCTGCGATCACCCCGGCGTTTCTCTGCTCTTCGGTCAGGTTGGCCAGCATGTTGTAGGCACCACGCAGCTTAAACGAGTGCACCGGCTGACGGTCTTCACGTTTAATTTGTACCTGGTTGCCGATACGCGCGGACAAACGTGGCATATCCTGCAACGGCGTGACGGTGGCCACTTCGTAGACCGGAGCACGCAATACCTGGCGCAGGTAATCTGCGCCAGTTTGTTGGGTGAGCGTCATAAGCTAGCCTCCTAGCTTAGATTTATCTCGCACCGCACCTTTGTCAGCACTGGTTGCCATGCTGGCATAAGCTTTTAGTGCAAATGAAACTTCACGTTGACGGTCAACCGGCTGCCAGCCGATTTGATCCTGCTCCACGCGACGCTGCTCCAGCTCCTGATCTGAGATCAGCAGTGAAATCGAGCGGTTCGGAATGTCGATGGCAATGCGATCGCCCTGTTTCACCAGGCCAATTGCACCGCCGTTGGCGGCTTCCGGAGAAGCGTGACCAATCGACAGGCCAGAGGTACCACCGGAGAAGCGGCCATCAGTCAGCAGCGCACACTCTTTACCCAGCCCCATGGATTTGAGGTAAGTGGTCGGGTAGAGCATTTCCTGCATACCCGGACCGCCTTTTGGTCCTTCGTAGCGGATCACTACCACGTCACCGGCTTTCACTTTACCGCCCAGGATGCCTTCAACCGCATCTTCCTGGCTTTCGAATACCACTGCCGGGCCTTCGAATTTCAGGATGCTCTCATCCACACCAGCGGTCTTAACAATACAGCCGTCCAGGGCGATGTTGCCTTTCAGTACGGCCAGACCGCCATCCTGACTAAAGGCGTGTTCTTTGGTACGGATACAACCTTGCTGACGATCGTCATCCAGCGTGTCCCAGCGACAGTCTTGGGAGAATGCCTGAGTGGTACGGATCCCGGCCGGGCCTGCGCGGAAGAAGGTTTTGATCTCTTCAGCGTCGGTCTGAATTACATCGTACTGCGCCAACTGCTCAGCCAGCGACAGGCCAAGTACAGTGCGGGTGTCATCGTGCAGCAGACCGGCACGTTGCAGTTCACCCAGGATACCCATTACGCCACCGGCGCGGTGCACATCTTCCATATGGTATTTCTGCGTCGACGGCGCCACTTTACACAGGTGCGGAACCAGGCGTGACATGCGGTCTATATCGGTCATGTCGAAGTCCACTTCACCTTCCTGTGCCGCGGCCAGCAGGTGCAGTACCGTGTTGGTTGAACCGCCCATGGCGATATCCAGTGCCATCGCGTTCTCAAACGCATCTTTGGTTGCGATATTACGCGGCAGGGCCGTTTCGTCATCCTGCTGGTAGTAACGCTTGGTCAGTTCAACGATGCGGCGACCAGCGCTCAAAAACAGCTCTTTACGGTCGGCGTGAGTGGCCAGCAGTGAACCGTTACCCGGCTGGGACAGACCCAGAGCTTCGGTCAGACAGTTCATCGAGTTGGCGGTAAACATACCGGAACATGAACCACAGGTCGGACACGCTGAACGTTCAATCTGTTCGCTCTGCTCGTCGGATACTTTCGGGTCGGCGCCCTGAATCATAGCGTCAACCAGGTCGAGCTTGATGATTTGATCAGACAGCTTGGTTTTACCCGCTTCCATCGGACCGCCGGAAACGAAAATGGTCGGAATGTTGAGGCGCATTGACGCCATCAGCATCCCCGGAGTGATTTTGTCACAGTTGGAGATACACACCATGGCATCGGCACAGTGCGCGTTGACCATGTATTCCACCGAGTCGGCAATCAGTTCACGTGATGGCAGTGAGTACAGCATACCGCCGTGACCCATCGCAATGCCGTCATCGACCGCAATGGTGTTGAATTCTTTGGCGATACCGCCGGCCGCTTCGATTTCACGTGCCACCATCTGACCCAGGTCTTTCAGGTGAACGTGGCCGGGTACGAACTGGGTGAACGAGTTCACCACGGCGATGATCGGCTTGCCGAAATCTTCATCTTTTACGCCAGTGGCGCGCCACAGTGCACGGGCACCTGCCATGTTGCGACCGTGAGTGGTGGTCGCCGAACGATACTTAGGCATATTGTCTCTTCCTTAAGCGCAAATTTTTTGCTGTAAATTGTTGTTTGGGAGTTCGTTGCTTTTGATCGGCGTAACGTCGACGCTGCGAATGTCCCATAATTTTTCAATCTGGTTGGTCAGGGTGGTGATTGGTCGATCGCTGTCGACGATGATCTCCACGCTGGCAATTCTGCTTTCATGGTTCTGAGTGGCGGCAACCTGACGAATGATGAACCCGCGGTGACGCACGACACGCAGTACACGCTCCAGCAGCACCGGTTTGTCGTCTGCTTTAATGTCGAGTAGATATCTTTGCATAGTAAGCGTCTCCTAGGTGTTCTCTAACATGTCATTGTTGGACGCGCCCGGCGGTACCAACGGCCAGACGTTTTCTTCTTCGTCGATGGCAACATGCAGCAGGTAAGCGGTTTTACTGGCCAGCATTTCTTGCAGTGCCGGTTCCACTTCTTCTTTACGGGTGATGGTTTTGCCAGGGATATCAAATGCTTTAGCCAGCATGATGAAATCCGGGTTGTCATCGAGAATGGTTTCGCTGTGGCGGCCGTCAAAGAACAGTGACTGCCACTGACGTACCATGCCCAGACGTTGGTTATTGAGCAGTACCATCTTGACCGGGATCTGGCGGCGTTTCAGCGTACCCAGCTCCTGGATGTTCATCATAAATGAACCATCACCAGTCACCAGAAACGGACTGGTCGTCAGGACGGGCTACTGCCGCGCCCATCGCTGCCGGCAGACCGAAGCCCATGGTGCCAAGGCCCGAGGAAGAGATAAAGTTTTGTGGCTGACGCGGCTGAATATGCTGCGCGGCCCACATCTGGTGCTGGCCAACATCGGTCGATACCATCGTGCTGTCCGGCATCATGTCAGACAGCTGCTTGAGCAGCAGCGGAGCGAAAATCAGCTCGCCCGGGTGGTCGTAACGCCACTTGAACCCACTGCGCAGACTTTCACTGTGGTGAACCCAGGATGAAATGTCGTGGCTCAGTTCCAGCTGCGGCAGGATGACATTGATGTCACCACGCAGCGCGGCGTGCGCCTGACGCAGTTTGTTGAATTCGGCCGCATCGATGTCGATGTGAATCACTTTTGCGTGCGGGGCGAACGTATCCAGTTTACCAGTCACGCGGTCATCAAAACGTGCGCCGACCACGATCAGCAGATCGCTCTCCTGAACCACCAGGTTAGCGGCTTTAGTGCCGTGCATGCCCAGCATGCCGAGGTAATGCGGGTCGTGACGTTCGATGGTGCCAAGGCCTTTCAGGGTGCTGACCGAAGGCATCGGGTTTAAGCGCAGGAATTCGCGTACCGTTTCCGTAGCGTGAGCCAGTTGTACCCCGCCGCCGACATACAGCACCGGACGCTTGCTCTGTGCCAGCAGTGCCTGAGCTTCGCTCAGCTGGTCTGCGGTCACTTGTGGCATGGCTGGTGGAGTAAAGGCCGGCAGGACGGTGGTTGGCGCCTGAGCCAGTTGCACATCCTTAGCGATATCAACGATGACCGGACCAGGACGGCCGGTTTTGGCCACTTCGAACGCTTCAGCCAGCGTTGGTGCCAGTTCATTAATATCGGTAACGAGGTAACTGTGTTTGGTACAGGACAGAGACATACCGATCACATCCATTTCCTGGAAGGCGTCGGTGCCGATGTGGGAACTGGCAACCTGACCGGTAATAGCAACGAGAGGGACGGAATCAAGGAAGGCATCGGCCAGGCCGGTGACTAAGTTGGTGGCGCCTGGGCCGGAAGTGGCCATACATACTGCCACGTCCTGTGTGGATCTTGCCATGCCGATAGCGGCCATAGCAGCTCCCTGTTCGTGTCGGCACAGAATGTGCTCAACACCACCATCATACAATGCATCATAGATTGGCATGATGGCGCCGCCGGGGTAACCAAAAACGGTTTTGATTCCCTGCTGTCTTAATGCGGCTACGACTAATTGTGCACCTGTCATCGTAGGCCTCCCTGGCAGCGATCCGACTCGCTGTTTTGTGTTGTTGTGTTGTGCTTGCACGTCATGTGCGGGCTCCCATTCTTCCTATTATACTGAGTAAATTATCATCAGTATGTGCTTTTTTAAGTCTATTCAGTTGCAAAAAAACCCCCGGACTTTTCAGTGCGGGGGTTTTTTGAATCTGGTCTTTATTTTGCGCCCACAAGCCCCCGCGCGGTCATAATCAGGACCACGATAATAAGGCTAATCAGAGAGTTGAAACGGGCGTATAAATTCATCTTACTTATTCTGAATAATTGTCGTACCTGAGTACGAAAGTGTTTGCGTCCTTAGTGGTAACACACATTTCCGTTATCTGACAAGCAAAAACTCATTCTTTTTTCATATTCCGATTTTTGTGCGCCGGGTTATATAACCAGTCAGGCGCGGAGTAAGCAAGCTAATAGCCGGGCTGAATGGTTTTTAATCAATCACTAAGGACAGACATGGGACTTGCGATTATTCACAGCCGGGCTAGTATCGGCGTTCAGGCTCCGGAGGTGACGGTGGAAGTACACATCAGTAACGGTATGCCGGGTTTTACTCTGGTCGGACTGCCAGAGACCACAGTTAAAGAGTCGCGCGACCGGGTACGCAGTGCGATCATCAATTCCAAATTTGAATTTCCGGCCAAGCGGATTACTGTCAATCTGGCCCCGGCGGATCTGCCGAAAGAGGGCGGCCGTTTTGACCTGCCGATTGCGCTCGGTATTCTCGCGGCCTCAGAGCAGATCCCGGACAGCAAGCTGAATGAGCATGAATTTATCGGTGAGCTGGCGCTGTCGGGGGAGATCCGCAGTGTAAAAGGCGTCCTGCCGGCGGCGCTCGCGGCTAATCAGGCCCGGCGTCATCTGGTGGTGCCGCATTATAACGGCGATCAGGCTGCATTAGTCGGCGCGGATCGTCATCGCTCGGCGCAGACTCTGCTGGAGGTGTGCGCGGATTTGTGCGGTCAGCAGAGTTTGTCGCTGTTTCAGAGTGAGGCGACCGGGAGTGCGCCGCAAGCGAGTCGCGACCTGCAGGATATAATTGGTCAGCAACAGGGTAAGCGGGCGCTGGAGATAGCCGCGGCCGGCAATCATAATTTACTGTTCCTCGGCCCGCCCGGCACCGGCAAAACCATGCTTGCTTCGCGCTTGTGCGATCTGCTGCCGCAGATGAGCGATGCTGAAGCGATGGAGACGGCCTCGGTGGCGTCGCTGACTCAGCAGGAGATCAATCAGCACAACTGGAAACTGCGGCCGTTTCGCGCCCCGCATCATTCAAGCTCGATGGCAGCGTTGGTCGGAGGCGGAACGATTCCCCGTCCGGGCGAAATCTCGCTGGCGCATAACGGACTGCTGTTTTTAGATGAAATCATTTTTTTCTCAATTTAATTATATTGTCAATTGTTTATAAGTCTTTGATATTTATGCTTTATGTATTATTATTTATAATATTTTACTATTGACACTTATCAAATGGCTGATAATACTGAGTGTAATTAACTGAATTGATATAATGAAATCATCAAATTTAAAAGATTATCCAAACTTACAGAACATTATTTCTAGCCCTCTGTCAGAGCTCTTCAAGAAAAATTTTTCATCTCCAAACTACACGTCAACTATAAGCAGCGCAGAGAGAGTCTACGCAGCGTTCATCGACATATCGGCGTTAGGAGTCAAAGCTAACGCCTATTGTGCTTTGGATATACTTAACGATGTACATAAGCTTAATCAGCAATACAGATGTTTTGTTGGCTTTCTTTATAGTTGCTTCTCTGATAGCCATTTATCCAAGTATAAGTACATCCTTGTTATAGATAAGTTTTATGCCAACTTAGCTGCTCAGGCTCAAAGTGAATTTTGTCCTGTTGAAGTCTCGAAGAGTGAGGTATCGGTAGATGTAGATGCTTGTATACGTGATTTTCAGATGATGCATAAAAGCGCTGAAAGGCTGAGCTACTACTCTGGATGGGCTGTCAAAAATAAAACAGGCGGTCAACACCAATTATCGCTGATTCAAGTATATGACCAGTATGGTTCAGAGTTTGTTGGGAAGTTGCATTCAGCTATTGACAATTGGTCATTTCGAGAATCGAAAAAAACATTATCTTCACTATTGGTATTACTTCATCGGTTACTTAACTCCTTTGTCTCGTTAATGCCGACGTACAGTGACTTTACGCAAAGGATGTCTTTAGATAACTCATATAGCACAATGGCATTGGTGTACAACTTCCAATTGTTACAGGCAAAGCAGAAAAAACAAAACCTCAAAAGCTTTCACGATAAATGGCGGACTAGCGTTGGTTTGTTTTACGATATATTTGTGCTCGAAAATCTTATAGATGAACCCCTTATACCCATCTTAGTGCCGAAGTTTAAGTCATCTTTAAGCAAGGTTAAGAATACTTCTGGGGAGGGCGCTTTTAGCGAAACTACTACTGTCTCACTAACGCCAATACCTTTGAGTTATTCTGATAGTAAAGCTAAAGAGGCTATCTTCGATAACATTCAACGAGACTTAGACCATGTAGTAATTTGTGCGGAACGGTCTGTTGAACAGACTATGCAATGTCTAAGGAGGGTGCAATTCTTATCATTGTTAGGAAAAGTTAAACTTCCAGAAGAAACATCCCTAACCTTAAATGAAAAAGGAAGAGTTTCTGGTTCGACTAACCCTAACTCCGTTGGGATAGGCAATATCTCCAATGTGGTCGCAACATTTCATCACTTTTTGTTTGATAAACCAGTTGTTCATTACGCTTCTTTCCTTGGTTTTTGTGGCAAAAATTCTCTTTTGACTCGTTTGTTGTGTTTACCAACTCAAGCTGTTTTATACCCATTTTTAGTACTACTCATAAATGAACATCCATTGATTACTCCATCATGGCTAGAAGCATGGCAATTATATGATGAACAAGGTCGCAGGGTTGGCTATAAGCAATCAAAAGATCAATGGGTTGCAGTTTCATATAAGGCTCGAAAAGGAAAAAACAAAGCTCAACAAGTGGTGATTTTGAATAAACGCTCAAAATATCTTGTGGATTGCATCATTGAGCTAACTAGTTTGTGTCGAACATACATGCGACGCAAGAATATGGATGGGCATCGTTATATGTTGATTATTGCTAACTCTGTGGGAAACTGCGCCTAAAAGAGTCAACAAGATAATTAGCCCTCATAACAACGGTAATCAACTAAAAGCTTTCTGTGCCCCCTCATTTAAGCAGGGAAAGCTTCACCTTTCTGAACAAGAGGCGGCTCAAGTATCAAGCAATATAACGTTAAGAAAGGTTCGAGAGTCCAAAAGCCTATGTGTTTATTTTCAAACTCAGTCCGTCCACGCAATGTCTGAGGCTTTGGGCCATGCTAGATATCAACCAGGGTTGTTAGAACGATATTTACCAAAGCCTTTGTGGGAGTATTTTACTAATCGATGGATTAGGCAGTTCCAAAACGCAATAGTTTATGAAGCGATGAAAGGTTCAGATATGGTGTTTGACTGTATCGATGTTAGAGAGGAAGAACTAGCTGATTTTATTGAAAATCATGGGCTAAAGGACTTGCCTTCACATATTAATAATGGCAAAAGAATGGCGCAAGATTTGAGTAACGATGAAGTCTTGAACGATAGGGATGAATCTGTTTATACCGTTTCTGTTGGGCTGTTTCAGGTGTTTTTCGCCATTGTTTCGATAGTAGAAGCTTGTGGCGAAAGTGATTGTTTAACTAGTACTGCTCAAAAATGGCTTGAGTCAGCTTACTTTGTTCTCAACCATATCGAACTGAATTTCTGTGTGGAAAAAAAGGGGTCAGGTATCGGTAAAATGCTTTTGGACTCTGATGTCGTTTATATGTACGAATTAGCAAAAGCTAACCCGTTGAATTTGGAAAGCATTAAGGGGGCCGTTTTATGCTAAAGCTTGTGTTAAAAGACGATGAGTTTGAGTTGGTCTCAAAGATTAATGAAGGCACACTGGATATCAACAACTTGAATGATTATGAACAAGAACAACTGCGATCTGTAATGGTTAACAATGCTCATGTTCACAATGAAATCTTTGCTCTGTCAAAAAAAGCACTAACACCAATAGTTGAGGTCTATCAGCTAGATACCTTGTCTCCCTACTGGTTAGATGAGAGCACCAGATTTGAAAGTGATGTATGGATTATCAAACTGGAAAAAAAGTCCAAGACACTTGATTTTAATGTTCGGCTGGATGATGGGTTAAAACTAACATCGAAAAAGCATGCACCACTATTGAAGTCGTTTAAGTATTGGATCATTTCTCAAGGTAATCCCATGGTTAACGGCGGTAAAGTACTTACACCGAAAAAGACGCTTAACAATATAAACAAAGTATTGCTATTCATAGATTTTCTTCTAATTAACTCTACAGTTCTGAAACTATCAAAGCGGCACCTTGCGGTTTTAAGTGAGAGCGTTATTCTAGATTTATTAGTGAGGATTGCTTCTGGAGGTAGGGAGCAAGGAGTATATGATTTTGGTCATGCTGTAGGCTCATATCTCAAGGAGCACTTAGGAAGTGTTACCAGTGAAGAAATTAAAAAACTTAAAGAACAATACCCATACTTAAATAGTAAGAGGCGGTTGTTGTTTGACTCTACGTTAGGCCTTGACGGTGCAGATTTGGACAAGGCTTGTTGTTATTTGTATAAGCAAGGAGCATACACCTCTGGTGGCTCTATCCTCCCTCATCCTAATAGTGCTTACTTTCGAAAGCTCTATCCCAACACTATATCGATAGGGCCACACAGTTTCTCTAAATTAGAAGGGCTAGCAATAAAAGACACATTGCAGTTTACTGAGCATCAAGCTGTTTCCCGTGCGTAATTGTGACACGGATAATCTGTCACAGTCTGCGATAAGGAATTACTTGGTGATTATTCGCTCAATAATTATGGTAAACAAGTTTACTGACGCTGCTCCTGTTAATAGTAAGGAGTTTAAGAATATAACGTTAGCTAGAATCAATCAGCACATAGAAATTCAAAGCGTTGGAAGGTATAGAACCTTACCAGCTTCTGTAGTGTTCAGCTCTATACGCAGTGCTTTTGAATTTACTCTTAGTTATGCCGATGAAATCCTAGAGGGAGCCTTTAACTGTATTGCCAACAAGCCATCAAAGAAGCGGTGGCGTGGGACTATCATCAGTACGGAATTTAAAGCTGAAGGCTATAAGGAGTTACTTCCTCAAGGGCTTCTCGATCTTGGAATAGACGTTTGGTCGATAAATGACAATGACTCTTTGCGCTTTGTTAAGAGGCGTCAGAACCAAGGTTTTGTTGACATGTTTAATGTTCTAATGGGGTCTCTTCAAGTAATAGTCGGTGCGACAATGGCGAGGCGTCAGGGGGAGCTATTAGATTTATGCCCTACAAATTGTTTGTTGCCATCAGGTATTGATCCAGCACAAAACAGAGACATGGATTTTTCTCTTGTTTTTGAGAATCGTAAATCTGGTATTGGAGGTCAATATGCATCTAGAGAAATTCTTAGTCGACCAATTTTGAACTCAGTTGCTGCTCTAATCTACAAACTGCAAATATTTAACTCCCGATTAATAGACTCTGGTCTATGTAAGTATGAAGATCTAAGCTTATTCAACAACTTAAATTCTTACTATTTTAGTATTGGAAAAGTTTCGGCTCCTACCTTTAATCGTCACTTTGATGCTTTTTGTGATTACTTCGAGACAAGAGTGATTAAGTTAGGACAAGATGAATATTTAAGATACTACCTTAGGCAGCATCAGTTGCGCCGATTTTTTGCGATGGTGTTTTTTTGGTCTAAGTCATACCAAGGTATGGAAGCGTTGAGCTACTTTCTGGCTCATACTGATTTAGAGCATTTGTACCACTATGTAACAGAGGGAGTTTCAGGAGAAGTACTATCAGGAGTTAAAGCGAGAGCCATTCTAGATAGTTATGAGTCTGATCTAATTAAGAACATTGAAAAGTTAGAGCCCATTCTGAAAAAACGATTTGGAGCTAAAGCTGTTCGAATCCAAAGTTTAACTGAGGCTGTTGATAATTATGAGGATGAAGAAGATTTTTCAACTTCAACACCTATAGATAAGCTAGCTCAAGAATCCGAAGCTGAAATGCAGATATTGGAGTTGCTAGAAAATCAGCTGATTGATTTGAAGCCAGAGTTTTTCACGTTGGTAAATAATGATGGTAGTGAAATTAGAGATTTCACCTTGGTTCTTCATGTCACAGATCAATAGGAAGGCTAAATATGAGAAAGAAAGAGCAAAATCAGCGATCTATAATGTCTCTAGTAACACTTTTAAAGCAAGTAGTGGATGACCCTGCTTCGTTCCATAATGATGATGGTTTTATAGATGCTTTGAAGTCGCAAAATTCATTGGCTCAATTTAAACGAACTTCTCAGGGAATACTCGGTTGCTCTCTCAATACACATAAATCTATTGCTGAAACTGTATTGGTAAGAGGGTATGTAGAGCTTGATGAACATAGAAAAAATGCCCAGATTGCGGTAGCAAACTTTCGTGAGCGAAAGTCTGGTTCGAATAAGCAGACTAAAGCTGGGCTTGGGAAGAAAGTTCAAGAGCTTGAGGGAGATGTTGCCATATTGGAACGACAGAACTTTCTTTTGAGCTCTCTTGTTGAGAGCCTAAGGTCAAAGTTACAACATTATGTGATTGCAAGTGAGAAGGAAGAGCTCGTAGTTGATTTCAGTGAGTTCAACAAGGAACTTCAAGCTAAGTTAAGCTACACCCTTTATGGATCTTTAGAATGAAGAAACAACTTACATCATCACTGGGAGACTTTGAAATATGGGATTACTTCAGTCCAATAGATAACAGGCTGCATTTTGTTGAAGCCGTAGATATCCCGTTTATTAGATACCCCAATAGAGTTCCATGCTTTGAGGCCAATTTATATATGCAATCTAAATTGCATCAAGGACTATCGCGTAAAATTAAAGGGGGAACCCTTAGGACTTATGCAATGAACATCGCTCATTTAATCCGATATTGTTATAATAATGGGTTGAGATTTTCACAACTTAATGACTCCAGTTTTACTCTGTTTATCAGAGGTCTTCAAGCTGAGACGAACTTAAAAGGTGAGAGAATTCGAGGGGTGAATCAGGTTCTTAAAATAGGTAGGCAGTGTATAGATTTCCTGTTGTTTATTGGCAATTTACACTCTCTTAAAGGGTTTGTTGGGATCGGCCAAGAGTCAGCAATAAGAATTGTTGAAAAAAAGCATAAGATAAATATTGAGGATTCAAATAAGAAAAAGGAGATATGCTTTTTTGAACATAAAAGTTTCCCTACACCTCAAGCCGTGAAAAGAAGGAGTCCGATTTCTAATGATGCTGCCTCAAAGATAAAGGGTGTAATTGATGAACAGCCAGACAAGCATATTAGACGCCGTGACAGGTGTATTTATCAATCTCTTGAGCAAACAGGAGCTAGACGAACAGAAGTTACTTTGCTAAGAGTTAGTGATGTGATGTCTGCTTTGGATAACGGTACCGAGTGCCCATTACTTCAGTTAAAAACGCTTAAGAGAAAAGACAATACAACATATCGTGCACTCCCTGTTCCACGAGTGTTTTTAGAAAACTTGCATAATTACATAAGAACTACTAGGCGGAAGATTATCAAATCCACTATTGGTATCAGTAATGATCATGGTTTTCTGTTTGTCTCACATACAACAGGTCAGCAGCTTTCTCCTGATACGATTAGCACATATATGATTAAGTGGCGAAAAGCTGCTGGTATTGAGGAAGCCGCATTTGCTCATTTGCTCAGACATGCATTTATTACTGAAAAACTTAAATGCTTGATTTTGGAGTACGACTTTGAGTCAAAAGATGAATTCAGAAAATCGTTATACAATACCAAGCAGTTTAAGATGCAACTGAAAGAATGGACGGGACATACCCAACTATATTCCTTAGATACTTACATCGACATTGCGTTTTCTGATTTGTCAGGAATTAAGAAAACCTACAGCCTAGTTTCGCTACGGTCATCCGTAGACATTATTGAGGATAAGATTGAGGAGCTTGAGCTAGATTTACAGAAAGGTACAAAAACCTTTTTTGAAGTTACTCAGGAGCTTCAAGGGGTATTAACGGCTTTTAGACTCGATATAAATAGAAGCATTGAAGTTACCTGATGTACACTTACTTGGCTTATATGAAGTGACGAACTGGCAGTGTGATGGAGTTTAATCATACAGCATTGCCATCGAATCAGCGCGTAGAGCAATCTTCTTATAGAGATACCGTTTCGGTATAACTTCTAGTATCTTAAATAGCCGCCGACCACCGTATACAGAGGTGGTCTCCTTCTTCATTCTGGTAAATCGAAGCAGTATCAATATGGTGATAACCTGGCTTTAGTGCATAGCTAACCGCAGTTTTTGCTTTCTCTTGACTAGCCTGCCAAACGCCCGGTTATAGTTTCCTTATGCATTCGAGCCGCTTTAAGAAACTTGTCATTCATTTGTACTGGCTTATCTAACGCTTCAACAAAAGCCAAGGCCTCCATTGAGCACAGTGCAATTCGGTGGTTTTGCTCGATCAGTCTTTTTGCCTCTGCAATGGCTGCATGGACAACAAAGCTATTCAGCGAAGAAAAACCGGATAATGACAGGGCTTGCTCTAAGAGTTCGCGGTTTGTTGTATCGACACTTGCAGTAATGCAGTCGTTAGTGGTATTGGCCATTACCAACCTCCTTCGCTTATGGCGATGTTTTATCAATTACTAACAATATCGTCTGCTGCGAAACCTTTGCGTGACCAGAAGTCCCGATATCACCCTGTGAAACGCTGAAGTTACCTTCATAGTGTAATCTACTCCTTCAAAAACATCTTTCAATTAATGTGACAAAATGACACCTCTTTTTTTAATGAGGCCATGATGAACGCCAAAAGGGGGAAGTGGTCAACATTGGTGTTTAGCACTAAAGTATCATACTAAAATGGCAGTGATCTGAGTCGGTACGCCGTCATTTCTAAATCGGAAATGCCCCATTGTGAGTTATGAATGCAAGCTTAAGCATCAATGATTTGGTAACTTTATATATAAATGGTAATGAATGGCAAAAGGAAAGACCTGACCCCATTAGCGTAGGGTGTAAATTTTTGCGCGGTTTGTGTCAACTCTTACATATCACCTTTATATTTCTTCAGTAAGGTGAAACGGGTCTCTAGTTTAGTTAGTTGCAGTAGCCGAGATATTAGCTAGTCTGTATTATTGTCAAAAACCGTACACAACAAGGTCTTAATGGCTATGGAAACAGTAATTACTTCGAAACACTTTGAAAGTGTACCGCTGGCAAAGTTAGTAGTTGATCACCTGAAAGGTAATAGCAAAGCTTTGGGTTTAGAGCAGGCTATTGTTTACTTTGGATTTCCGAAATTTTATGGATACGAATCTGAGGTAATGAAAACATCTGACTTAGTAATACTAAGTCAGCAACATGGCGTGTTAGCTCTGCGTTTTAGTGAGTTTGACGGTACTGTTTCCTCGGAAAAAATAGATGAAGAGTGGGATGAATACAGAAGTCTAATATTTTCAAATCTATACGAAAGTAAACTTCTTCGTACTAAGAAAAAGAGAGCACAAGAACTCAGTATTGGCTTCGACGCCTTTTTTTATACAGAGTCGATAGCAGGCTTAGACTGTGATGAAGACCTTTTTATTACTTCTATTACTGAGCTTACTGATACTCTAGCCATTATGAGAGAAGAGCTTGGTGCTCCTATCTCAGAAGATAAGTTCAATGAGTGCCGAGCTATATTGGAGGGCACTAAAGCACTGTCTTCGGATCAACAAAGGAATGTTGATGAGGGCGACAAAACCACTAAAGCATTCACTTTGATGAAGCTTGAAGAAGAGATTAAAACCTTCGATATTCGTCAAAGAAATAGTGCGGTCACTATTATTGACGGTCCTCAACGGATTCGTGGGTTAGCTGGTTCAGGGAAAACGGTTGTGTTGGCGATGAAAGCTGCTCATATCCACATGGAGTACCCTGAGAAGAAAATTCTTTTTACGTTTTTCACCAAAAGCCTCTATGTACATGTAAAAAACCTAATCACACGTTTTTATAGGCATTATAAAAAGGTTGATCCCAATTGGGATAACTTACAAATTAAGCATGCTTGGGGTGGGAGTGGTATAGATGGAGTTTACTACTCAGCATGTAATGATAATGGCATTCCCATTGTGAGTTTTCCTCAGGCTAAAGCGCAGTTACCGAACAACCCTTTTGAGTATGTTTGTTCGGATGCTTTAGCTAGCAATAAGCTTAGAGCTGTGTATGACTACGTACTAATGGATGAGGCTCAGGATATGACGCTGTCATTTTTCCGTCTTGTCTACCAAATCACTAAAGGGGAGCGAGATACAAAAAATATTATCTGGGGATACGATGAGCTACAAAATATCTTTAAGGTAAAAACCAGATCACCGAAAGAGCTATTTGGTCAAGACAGTGATGGTGAAGATTACATTGATCTTCAAAGAGCTGGGCGTCATTTACCTGAGTATTTAGACAACGATATTGTTCTTACTAAGTGTTACCGCAATCCTCGTGAAGTTCTTATTGCTGCTCATGCATTGGGTTTTGGTTTGTATCGAAAAGATGGATGTCCAGTTCAGAAACTTGGAAGATAAGGCTCACTGGGAGGATGTCGGTTATGATGTTCTTAAAGGAGACTTCGAGATTGGTAGTGAGATAATTCTAGAACGCCCAAGTAAAAATAGTCCGCTGTCGATATCAGCTTATGAGCCAGTAGAAGAGCTCATTAAATATCAATCTTTTCAGAATCTTAACCAAGAATCAGACTGGGTTGTCGATAATATTCGCTCTTTACTAGCCGATGGATTGAAGGCGGAAGATATAATGATCATCGCATTGGATGACCGCAACGCTCGTGGCTATTTTAAAGCAATTCAAAGTCGATTGTTCACACACGGCATTTCGTCGAATAATGTATTACTAAATCCTTATAGTTCGAAGTCGTTTATCGAAAAAGGGCAAGTGACGATGTCGACAATTCATCGTGCTAAGGGAAACGAAGCCCCTGCTGTGCTTGTTATAGGTATCGATTCTCTGTACTGGACCGAAGGTAGTCATTACTCGAGAAATAGAATCTTTACAGCCTTTACCAGAGCAAAAGCTTGGCTAAGAGTCAGCGGCATCGGTACAAGAGCTGAATTGTTTTTTGATGAACTACGAATGTCACTCACGAAGGCACCTCAGTTAGAGTTTGTGCAGCCGGATCCGAAGCGCATCGAGACGCTTCAACGAGATTTATCTGAAAAGAGCCAAAAATTAAAAGAACTCCAACGAAACTATCGTGAACAGCTTGAACTTTTAGGTGTTAGTGACGAAGAAAAAGTAGACTTCCTAAAGGGGATCTAAATGAAGCAGAAAAACTTCGATAGTGGGATTGTTCGTGCTATGGCTATATGCACTAAGCTAGGTTTAGAGCCTAAGATGCTCTCTCCCGTAAGTCTAAAGGTTAGCGATGGCTTCAATAAGGTAGCCTTAATGAGTCGTTCGACGCACGAAGAAATTTATTTCGAAGGACTAAATGAGGGATATTATAATTTTATTCTAAGTGATTTTTCGTACTTTCAGTTTTCATTTCGAGAGCTAAAACCTGATCCGAAGAAGCCTAAGCTATCCTATCCATATGAACTTCGAATGGCTTTTTATCCAAACCCTATGAATTCGAGTACATATTCTGATGAGCCAGACTCTCCGACAGACTTGCTACAAACCTACCATCAATATTACCTAGAGGATGAATGGTCATTCGAAGAATATACTCAAGCCCTTTGTGAGCTGAGAGCGAATATTACAACTCCTATATTACGCTACGACCTTAGTGAGCGGCAGCATAAAAGGGTCAACCATCCTATTGCTCATCTTCATTTAGGAGTTAATAACAGCTCTAGAATTGCAACCAATAAAGTGTTTACTCCAGAACTATTTACTACGTTCGTGTTGAGTAATTTTTATCGAACAAATTGGGAGTTATTGAGTGGTAGCGATTTGAAACTGGATCAAGAGTACAAAAGAGCAAAAGCGGACTGTGTAACTATTAAGTCAGATTTCTATTGTGATGTGCAGCGCGGAGCTTTAAACATTATTTGAGAGGACACTCATGTCACGATACCTTATTGAAGACGCACATTATCGATCTTGCTCTGGGGGCTGTTTTAGCCTTATGCCTATCGGAGTTTGCCATACTTAAGTTAATCTATCTTCTGCTAATTTAGCAACGTCACTGACACACTTCTGTCCATAGATGTGACAGCACGATCGCAGCTAGCACGTTTATGCCCCTTTTCTTGCTAACGCTTTTACTCAGTAGCAGATCGTGCCACTGGAATCGCAATACTTTTACTCATGACTGGCGATTGAGGGATCGCGGCCAAGAAAACTATGGGTTGAAAAATGTTACTTTGCTGAGTGTCCAGTTTTACTTTCAGGATTCAATATGCTTTTAGTCAATTAATTAGCCAAATGCTATGCTACAGTGGCGTATGAGTGCATGTTTAACTGATTAAGCAAAACAACTAGATCATCTGGGAGTGAGTTATTCAATGAAAAGAAACGATATTACCGATTGCAGCCTTACTACTATCAACTGTTGTTCATGCTGAGTGGTTGAACACTGATAATACCGATGAAATCACAGGTAAACGCACAGTGAGCGCATTTTCGTATGTTTACAAGCAAGATGAAAGTATTGGTGTGAGATGTGATGTTTCTGATAACAAGAAAAGCATAATGTTGACCTTTAATGCAGATAACGCATTAGGGACACCGAGAACCAACGTAGATATGTTTGTTAAAGTCGATGATAATCAGCCGATTAGCTTCCGAGGTCAACTATATACAAACTCATATCGTGCAGGATACGTCAACGCCAGCAGTGAGACAGAAGCAAACGTAAGTAAGTTACTTGCTCAGATGATTGCTGGTAATAAAGCATACGTGAAGATTCAAAATGACAGACGTTCAGAAATTGTTGACTTCAATGTCAGTCTTTCTGGTTTTACTGCTAAATCTAAGAAGGCACTATCAGCGTGTAGCTTTAATCCAAAAGCCAGAGAAATTACTCCAGAAGATAAAGCTCGTTTAAGTGAAATCTCATCAGAACTCAAGAAGCTGCAATCTGAGAAGACAGCCATCCTATCTAAATACTAATCTGAATTAGCTTGGACTGAATCTGTTACCTTTAAAGTCAAAGCTTAATTCGGTCTGGACAGATGACTACTCCTCATTTGTCCAGACCGTGCTCAGTGTGTGGCTGACACGGATCTGCCCCATTTCGTGTCGGCATAACAAACTAGACTCATTTCTTTTGTCATTAATTGGCTTACTTTAAGTAATGCTAAAAGTAGCTACGCTACTGGTCACTTTTTATTAAAAATTCATCATTTTCCCTAAATTGGATGAATTATTCCCATCGGAACTTTGAGACTTAGTGAGTAATATGTAATCACTTGATTAATTTTATCTCAGGGTCTATTCAGGCTCCGTATTGAGTACTGGTCAGTAAAGGTTAGGCAATGTCGCAATCAAAAATATCGATGAATAAACGTTTTCGCAGTGGAAGAGTTTTTGGCGTGTTTTCAGCACTAGCATCGGCGTTGATGATATTGCTTGGTCTCCTAGGATGTTCTGGGTTGAATACAACTGAACAAGACATTCATTCTTTAGAATTTAACATTTATCAGCAGCAAACCATTAGCGATGTAAAGACACATCGAGTGTTTCAACAGATGGCACAAGAAGATGAGCTGATTTTCAACTCCCCGAATGAGTGGGCACCCAAAGATATCCCGGAAGCAAGCAAACCAACTAAGGGAATATTGCTAGTACATGGATTAGGTGATTCTCCGTGGTCGTTTAGTGATCTTGCATTGGTATTATCAGAACAAGGTTTTTTAGTAAGGACGGTTTTATTGCCAGGGCATGGAAACGTCCCCTAATGACATGTTGGATGTGAGTGCTGAACAATGGCAGGAAGTTGTACATCAACAAGCGAAGCAGCTAGAGAAGGATGTTTCAGGAAAGGTGTACTTGGGAGGCTTTTCGACAGGAGCAAATCTTATTCTTGACTATGCCTATCAACATCCTTCTATTGCGGGCCTTGCATTATTTTCTCCGGGTTTTAAAAGCAGAGTGCCGTTTCAGTGGATAACGCCAGCATTGTCAAAGGTGAAGCCATGGTTAATGACTCCTGACAGTGATGTTGATGTCCAAACACCAGTGCGTTACATGACAGTCCCTACCAATGGATTTGCACAATATTATCGAACCAGCGTGTTAGCTCAAAAACTCCTTGAAAAACCTTATGACAAACCTGTGCTGATAGTGGCGACTGAGCACGATTCGGTGATAGATACGCCTTATCTTTTACAAGTGTTCCAACACAATTTTACCAATCCTAATAGCCGATTTATTTGGTATGGGAAATTGCCTGTTGAAGCCTCAGATACTTCAAGAATACTAGTTCGAACGGATAGAATCGACGCACAGCGTATCAGTCAGTTTTCACACATGGGAGTGCTGTTTTCACCAGATAACCCACTGTACGGAAGTCAGGGACAATTACGTATTTGTTTGAACAGTATGAACGCTGAAGAAAGAAAGGCGTGTGAAAATGGCTCGCCGTTGTGGTTTTCTGCCTGGGGGTATCATGAAGAAGGAAAAGTACACGCCAGATTAACATATAACCCTTACTTTTCATGGCAAAACGCTGTCATGTTTGATGTGTTAGGCGGCTAAAGTTTTAGATAAATTCATCACTTTCGATGTTTTTAGGGAATTAAATCGCTGCCATTTTAATCGGTACTCTCTAGAATATTAATCATTCGATTAATTAAGTAATGAGAGCCAAACCTATGTCTGATGAACCTTCAGCGCAAAACGTTCCTTTGGAGCAAAAAAAAGTGGGTCGACCTACTGGCGGCGAAAGTGACGCTCGTAAGAGACTGATTGATGCTTCACGTCAGTTGTTCATTCGACTTCCCTACGAAAAAGTCTCGACTCGTTTGGTCGCAGAGCGAGCGGGCGTCAATATCGCACTCATTCGTTATTACTTTAAAAATAAAGCTGGCTTACTCGAAGCCATGTTGCAAGACACCTTTGCACCAATGAGTGAATTTATACGTAAAGAATCTGGCGACTCCTTCAGTTTTCAGACCAAAATGCGTATCTACTATCAGATGATGACCCCACATCCTGGTTTTCCTCGCCTTATTGCTCGATTGATGGATCGTCCTGAAGGGGACGAAGCAAGGGATGTGCTGATAAAGCACATGTCGAGTTTTGTTCTGCCGGTTATTCAGTTGACCAATAGTCAACTTCCAAACTTGAAAGAAGGCGTGGATATTGATCTTGCCCGATTGAGTTGTATCAGCTTGATGATATGTCCTTTTTTACTCCCTGATACGGCATTCAAATTAATGAATATGGAACGTAATGAAGCGAGCCTCATGGCTTTGCTTGAACATAATGTGAAGTTGCTTGAGTTGGGTATTTTAAAGCAGAGTGAGGAAGATTTATGAGCCGCTTTAGTAGACGATGGTTGTTCATTCCAGCGGCTTTAGTGGGGGTCGTTATTTTTGTAATTGCTATCAACAGTAAATCAACGCCCGAATTAAAAGCCGTCCAGGCTAAAGAGAGGTTAGTGGATGTTATTTCCCTAAGCAAGCAAAGTTTAGCACCACTGGTGGTCGGGTATGGTCGTGTTACCCCAAAAACTGAGTGGCAGGGAATTGCAGAAGTGTCGGGGCGTATTATCTACATTGCTCCTGAGTTAGAGCGGGGAAGAATTGTGCCCGCAAACACACTTTTGCTGAGAATTGATCCTTTGGATTATGAGTTAAGTCTCGCGCAGTCTGAAGCACAGTTAAGCTTGTCTCAAGCTCAATTGAATCAGCTTGCATTAAAAGAAGGAAACCTGAAAACCCAACTGAACATCGAAAAACAGCGCCTGGAAATTAGTTCAAAAGAGCTAGAGCGTAAGAAGAAGTTGTTTGAACGTGGTTTGATTTCGCAGTCAGCGTATGACACTGAAGTACAGGTTGTTCTGACGGGCCGAAGAAACGGTCGAAGAGTTGGAAAATCAGTGGGTATCTTTGCCTGATGACCGAAAAGTTATTCAATCTCAAATTAAGGTGAATGAATCGGCGGTTGAAATGGCAAAACGTTCTTTGCAAAGAACCGAGGTTTACTTGCCATTTCGAGCACGTATTGCCGAAGTGAATGTCGTAAAAGATCAAGTTGTTAATAATCAACAAACGATGATAAAGGCGCATAGTCTCGATTCTGTTGAAGTGGACACACAAGTCGCGGTTGATGATTTCTTTTTGCTGGCAAATAAGGGAACCCAAGACAACACCATTGAGGCTTTTCGTAGTGATTATGTCAATGTCAACGCAAGTGTACATTTGCGTAGCAATGACCACCACTATGAGTGGCCTGCCATCGTCTCGCGAGTCAGTGACAGCGTAAATTACAATCAGGCGACCGCCGGTATTATTCTTGATGTCCAGTTAAGTAACAACCTGCCTGCGAATTTGCCGTCATTGATCAGTGGGATGTTTGTTGAAGCCGAGCTTGAAGGCGTTGCTCAGGAGCACTATATCGTGCCGGAATCGGCATTACACGGCAAAACGGTATATTTGATGCGTGACAATGCGCTGGCTATTGCTACGGTCAAAGTACTCTACCGACGTGATGGCGTCGTTGCCGTTGAGGGTGAATTTCAGGACAAAGATCTACTGGTTCTGAATGACTTGCAACCTGCGGTTGTTGGGATGGCGCTTCGTATTGCAAAGCATGAGGCAGAATTATGATCCGCTTTTTTTCGCGGCACCCGACCGCAGCCAACTTGTTGATGTTGGCACTTATCATGGTGGGTTTGACTTCACTATCAAAGATCAAACGCGAAACCTTTCCGGACTTTGTACCACCTTACCTCATTGCATCTATTGTTTACCCTGGAGCGACACCTCTGGAGGTAGAGCAGACGTTGTGTCAGCGTATGGAAGATGCGATAGATGGGTTGGATAATATTGTTGAAGCTCGTTGTGAAGCATTAGAGGGCATGGCATCCATGATCATAAAACTCACCAATGGGGATATTGTTCCTCGAATGTTAGTGGATGTTCAGACTCAGATTAATAGCATTAATGATTTTCCAGCAGAAACTGAGTCCCCTATCGTGCGTGAGTTAGACAAAAACGATCCAGTCGTTGATGTAGCAATCCAGGCAGACATGCCGTTGCCAGAGTTGAAAGCTTATGCTGAGTCGCTAAAAAGGATACTCAAGGTCGACTATGGTGTATCGCTGGTTGAAGTCAGTGATTTCTCAGATCATCAAATAAGGGTCGAACTCGATACGGCTGCGGTACGCCGTTTAGGGATGAGTGTCGCTGATGTTTCTTCAACCTTAGCAAGTCAGAATATCAAACTCCCTGGGGGCAATCTGGAGTTATCTGACCGAAATTATTTAGTTCGCTTTGACGGTCAACAGGTGGACACTGAAGGTTTAGGGAATATCGTGGTTGGCGCAGATAGTGATGGCTCTGTCGTGCAATTGAAAGATATTGCCACCATTACCAATCGTTTTGAACTTGATGAGCAGAAACTCCTGTTTGATGGTATGCCTGCGACCGTCTTAAAAATCAGTAAAAATAAAGCCGATGACTCTTTGCGGGTGAAAGATAAAGTGGCCGCCTTTGTTGATGCCGCAAATGAGACTGCTCCAACCGGTGTGACTTTGACGCTCACCAACGACCAGTCTTCAATGTTGTGGGACCGTTTGACCATGATATTGAATAACGGTTGGCAAGGGGTGTTATTAGTCTTTGCTGTGATGTGGTTATTCTTTACGTTTCGCTATTCATTTTGGGTGGCAGCGGGATTGCCTGTGGCTTTCCTGGGCAGTCTTTATTTAATGGCGTCTATGGGGCTATCCATCAATATCATGACACTGGCTGCGTTATTGATGGCGATTGGTATCATGATGGACGATGCCATCGTGATTTCAGAGTCTATAGCCGCTCATATTGATAGAGGTCAACAGGTCAAAGAAGCGGTTTATAACGGCGTAAGCAAAGTGTTTCCTGGTGTATTGTCTTCTTACTTAACCACGGTATGCATTTTTGGCAGTTTGATGTTTCTTGAAGGCGAGATGGGAGCGGTACTAAAAGTAGTGCCGATGGTACTGTTACTGGTACTGACATTGAGTCTGGTTGAAGCATTTTTAATTCTTCCGAATCATTTAAGCCACAGCCTTGAAAAGTCGGCGTCCGAGTCTGAACCACCACGATGGAAGCAGACGTTTCTTTAACCGATTTGAAAGTTTTCGTAATAATCAATTAATGACGTCTGTGGAATGGACGGTTCGTTGGCGCTATTTGTTTGTCGGTGGTGTGGTTGGACTGCTCATCGCGTCAGTCTCATTGCTTGCCAGTGGTACCCTTAAGTTTGTTGGCTTTCCTCAATTGGATGGGGATATTGCAGAAGCGCGTATCATCCTTCCTCCTGGCTCAACGCTATCACAGACAGAACATATCGTTGAGCAAGTGGTTTTAGCGGCCAAACGGGTCGACAGTCAATACACCAACGAAGTGGAAGGTGGAGAGCCATTAGTTCGTCATATTACTGAGCAATACAATGTGAACGGAGATGCCGACGAATCTGGGCCTCATATTGCTACCGTGCGTCTGGATTTACTCAGTGCTGAAGTGAGAAATAGTTTGATGGCTGACGTGCTCAGCGACTGGGAAAAAGAGACGGGCGAATTAGCGGCACCGGTGTCTCTGGTCTTTAAGCAACCTTCATTGGGGCCTGGTGGTAAAGATGTTGAATTGCGTATTCAACATGATGATTTATCAGTACTTAAAGAGGCATCCATCGATATCCAAGCCTTTTTAGCTCAGTTTCAAGGTGTCAGTGGCGTGATAGACGACATGCGTTTAGGGAAACCAGAGCTAAAGATAAGTTTACGCGCTGGTGCTGAGAATTATGGTGTGAATGGGCAAATGGTCGCCACTCAGTTACGAGCCGCTTACTTTGGTCAGACGGCGGATGAAATCCAGGTTGGCCCCGAGAATATTAAGATTCAGGTCATGTTGGATAAGCAGCAAGCCGGTGATTTATCGGAACTCAAACGATTTCCGGTCACGCTAGCGAATGGTTCGCATGTCCCGCTTTCTATGGTGGCTACGATTGAATATCAGCGTAATTTTGTTCGAATACAGCGTATTGACGGGTTCCGTACGGTCACGGTTTCAGCGGACCTCAATCAGAGTGTGATTAGCTCTAATGAGCTATTAGAGCAATTCAAAAAGGTCGAATTGCCGAAGTTGCGAAAAGATTATCCGGGGTTGCGAGTTAACTTTGAAGGTTCAGCCAGAGATATGGCTGCTGCGAGTAACTCGATGCTGACAGGCTTTTTACTCGGTGTATTTGGCGTTTTCGTTATCCTGAGTTTCCAATTCCGCAGCTACCTCGAACCTGCGGTGGTGTTAGTGACCATTCCTCTTGCGTTTATTGGCGTGTTATGGGGGCATTTATTACTTGGCCATCCAATGAGTTTACCTGGAATGTTAGGGTTTGTTTCATTGGCTGGGGTTGTGGTGAATGATTCAATATTGCTGGTTCAGTATATTCGTCAGCACCTAAATGATGGGGAATCGCTACACGATGCTGTTGTGTTTGCCAGTCGAGAGCGATTCCGAGCTGTATTCTTAACGTCCATAACTACCGCTGCGGGTTTGTTGCCATTGCTGCTTGAAACCAGTTTGCAGGCTGAGATTATTAAACCATTGGTTATCTCAATTGTGTTTGGCATCTTCACATCGACGCTTTTGGTGTTATTCATGATACCCGCAGCTTACGCCATATTGGGAGACTTTGGTTTAGTCAAAGCTCATCACAGGCAAGTTAGTGCAGTGGATGTATCTGCTTAAACAGTATGGATGGCGAAGTAAGAAAAGCCTGTGAAAGCGGAGCCAAATTATGGTTTTCCGTGTGGGGGTATCAACGAGGATGGAAGAGTTCATGCCCGACTTATTCAATCCTTATCTGACATGGCCAACCATAACAATGGAACAAGTTCTAGAAAACTAAAGAAGCAGAAATGTTATGAAAATCAATCAAAAATAGGAGTTGAAACTGTGAAAAGAGTACAGTTTAGCCGCTATGGCGGTCCGGAAGTTATGTCATTTGGTGAGTATGCTCTATCAGAACTTGCTCCTAATCGGGTGCGTGTCCGTGTAAAGACCGCTGCACTAAATCCACTTGATTGGAAGTTACGCCAAGGCGTAATGAAGTTTGTAACTGGGAGAAAGTTTCCGCAGGGTATGGGATCCGATTTTGCGGGTGTTGTCGAAAGCGTAGGCTCTCAAGTGACAGATTTTGAAGTTGGTGATGAAGTATTTGGCACCGTCGAGATTAAAAGACAGGGAGCCTTCGCCGAACTGGTTGATGCTGATGCCAGCTTGTTGGTACACAAACCAACAGCAATATCCTTTAGCGAAGCTGCCTGTATTCCAATCCCAGCGGCAACAGCTTGGGCTGCGGTTATTGATGCAGCAAACGCAAGAGAAGGCGCACATATTTTTATTAATGGCTGTAGTGGCGCAGTAGGTAGCTTCGCTGTCCAATTAGCTCTTGCTTATGGTGCTTGCGTATCTGGCTCTTGTGGTACGTCGTCTGCACAAAGCGTACAAGCAGCCGGAGTTACTCCCGTCTTTGCGTATGAAGACAAAGCTGCAATGGTAACAAACGGTCCTTACGACGCGGTATTTGATACATTGGGAACACTTCCTGTAACAGATGGCTTAGCTATGCTTAAGAAAAGAGGGCGTTTTATTGATATTAATCCCACTCCAGGAAGAATGCTCCGAGGCTTTGTGTCCGGTCGCTATAAGATGGTATTTGCAACATCAGGTTTTAAGAGCCTGCAAAATATCGCAGACGTAGCAATGGACGGGAAACTCCGTTCATCCATTGCTTTAGAAGTACCATTCTCAGAGGCATTGAACGTTATCAAAGACGCTGAATTAGGTAAGCGTCCACCTGGTAGAGTTGTGCTAGTTATGTAAATGAAAGAACTTTGTTATGCTCCAATGGAGCTGGACACTCAATTAAGCGAATTTCATATATCTAAAGTTATCCGCATTTTTCTAATTTAAGTGATTAATCTAACAAACTTTTGTCCAGAAGTGAGTTACAACGAGTATGATACTTTAGTACTTAGTATGAGAACTTTAATACTCTCTTACAATGGTACCGATGAACGGGAAGTACTCGTAATATTACTCTCAAGGCCTTCAGGGTAGCTCCTGGAAGCGATTTCCCCTTGTGTAACTGACCTCGCCAATGCTGGAGGTTACCCAGGTAGAGTCAAAACCTGACGGTACCGCTTTTTGTGTATTTAGCCTTTAGAAACGACTCTATCCCTTTTAGGACACAAATTTTATGTGCCAATAGGGATTGTATGCTTGCTACTGCACCTCAGCCTATTACTTTCCGAGTAAACCATGTTTATGAAAAACTTCGTTGAGCAAGTATATTTTCTTCCAGAGCGAACCATTAACTTTGGTGAAAGTGAGTGACTTACCCCAGGGGTAAGTTTTATATGCTTTTAGTTGTTGTCTGTTGACAATCAATAGCATTAAAAAGACCAATCGAGGAAATGCCGGAGTTTGAACGTAAAGTGCTCGACTCGCTGCGTGAGCCGCTTGAGTCGGGCGAAATCATTATTTCCCGCGCGCAGGGCAAAACCCGCTTTCCGGCCCGCTTTCAGTTAGTCGGGGCGCTCAATCCCAGTCCGACCGGCTATTACGAAGGCAATCAGGCCCGAGCCAATCCGCAGATGATCCTGCGTTATCTGAGCCGTTTGTCCGGTCCGCTGCTGGACCGGTTTGATATGTCGATTGAAATTCCGGCGCTGCCCAAAGGTACGCTGGCCCATGGTGGCGATCGCGGTGAAGCGACCGCCATAGTCAAACAGCGCGTGCAGCAGGCACGTGAAGTGATGCTGGCGCGCAGCGGCAAGGTTAATGCGTTGCTGCAGAGCCGCGAAATCGAGCAATTTTGTCCGCTCAACCAGGCGGATGCGGAATTTCTCGAAAACGCGCTGCATCAGCTCGGACTGTCGATCCGGGCTTACCACCGCATCATCAAGGTGGCGCGTACCATTGCCGATCTGCAGGGCGAAGCGCACATTCAGCGCGTGCATCTGGCGGAAGCGCTCGGTTACCGCGCTATGGATCGGTTACTGAAACAACTCACTGCGCAATCGGTGTAGCTCGTCGGTCAGTACGGCTACTCTGACCATTGGCGCGGATATTTCATTCAATGGGTAAGCGGGTATAATGGCGCGCTGTTTTTTTATTCAAATATCTGACCCCGGTTCCGATTATGCTGGCTTACCCTTTACTGATACTTAATGTTTTGCTGGTGGTGCTGAACACCATTGTTGCGTCTGTGTTGATCTGTGCCATCGCGCTGGTCAAGGTGCTGCTGCCGAGCGCCAGGCTGAAAACGGCGGCGACGCGGATAGCAGATAAAGTCATGTGGCTGTGGGCCAGTTTGAATCTGGTGATTCTGACTGTGTCGAACCGGGTGGAGTGGCAGATTGAAGGCGGAGAGCAACTGCATAAACAGGGCTGGTACCTGATGATGAGTAACCATCTCAGCTGGACCGATATTGTCGTGCTGTGCAGCGTGTTTAAAGATCGCATCCCGATGCCGAAATTTTTCCTTAAGCAGCAACTGCTGTATGTGCCGTTTATCGGCATGGGGTGCTGGGCGCTGGATATGCCGTTTATGCGCCGCTATTCGCGCGAGTATTTGCTGCGTCATCCTGAAAAACGGGGCCAGGATCTGGCCACCACGCGCCGTTCGTGCGAAAAATTCAAACATAACCCAACCACAGTGGTGAACTATGTCGAAGGTACTCGCTTTACCAGTGACAAGCAGCAGCGCAGCCGTTTCGCCTTATCAGCATCTGCTGGCACCGAAATCCGGCGGCATTGCTTATACCCTGGCAGCTATGGGTGAGCAGTTCTCAAATATTATTGATGTGACCCTGGCTTATCCGGACAACAGTGATAAGCCGTTTCGTGACATGCTGATGGGACGCATGAAGCGTATTGTGGTCCGGATTGAAGTGCTGCCGGTCGATGAGCAGGTCCGTGGCGACTACTTTAATGACAAGCCGTACAAGCGTCAGTTTCAGCGTTGGCTGGGTGGTGTATGGCAGGCTAAGGACGAGCGCCTGGCGCAAATTTATGCCGCTCGCCCGGAGCATGACACAGCGCCGCAGGAGCAAGAGCCCAGCGCCTCTGTCGGTCAGTAGGAAGTCCGGGTCACAGGGCAGTACCTTCCCATTCCGGGGGATGAGCTTGGCGTTCAGGGTAGTAACACTAACCTTTAGCCGCAAAGACACAAAAGGGAGCTGCAGCTCCCTTTTGTGTCTTTGTTGTCTCCCGCCTGTGCGGGCCACAATTTATTTCGTCATCAGGTTAATACGTCAGCCGGTTATTTCGCTAGCAGGAAATTGACCAGTTCGATGTACTCATCAACGGTTTTGATGTCCTGAGCCTGAACCAGGTAGTGGTTGTTGACTACAACTGACGGTACGCCGCGCAGACCGCTCGCCTGGAACTGTTTATCAAAACGACGCACCATAGAGTCAACCGCAAAGCCGTTGAATGCCGCGTCAAATTTCTCGCCGCTGATGCCTTCGTCTGTGAAGATCTGGCGCAGCTCAGCGTCGTCTTTTGGTGGTTTACGCAGATTATGGATGCGGTTAAACATCACCGGAATCATTTTGTTTTCCACGCCCAGAGAGACCATGGTCGCGTAAGCTTTACTCATTGACTGGCCCATGTTGCCGCCCATGAACGAGACATGGTTCTTTTGCAGTTTCACACCTTCAGGCAGGCCGGCCTGCAGTTGTTTTACAATCGGTTCGAACGCATTACAGTGCGGGCAGTAAAATGAGAAATATTCGACTACGCTCGGTTTGCTCGAAGGTTCCAGGTCCAGCACTTTGTAATGCATACCTTCTTTGAACTGTGCAGCATGTGCTGACAGGCTTAACATCAGGGTTGCAACCAGTGCAAACAGCTTTTTCATTCGTGACTCCATGATTCTTATTGAATTGCAATTTACCATTGTGGCATCAGAGAGAGCGCCGGCTCTTCTAATGCGGCGAGTTGTTCTTTAAATGCCAGTACCTGACTCTCCCAGTATTTCGGGTCATTGAACCAGGGAAAGGCCAGTGGAAAGGCCGGATCCTGCCAGCGCTTTGCCAACCACGCCATATAGTGCACCATTCGTAGACCACGCAGGGGCTCGATTAGTTTCAACTGACTGTGGTTAAAATCGCAGAACTCCTGGTAGCCTTCAAGCACAATATCCAGTTGCAGCAGTTTTTCCTGCCGTTCGCCACTGAGTAACATCCATAAATCCTGCACTGCCGGACCGTTACGCGCGTCATCCAGATCAACGAACATCGGCCCGTCACGCCACAGAATATTACCCGGATGGCAGTCGCCATGCAGACGAATCGGGTTGTAATCGGGTTGCCAGTGTTGTTCGATACGCGCGATCAGCAAATCGAGATCATTGAAGAAACTGGTTTCGAGGTGAGCCGGAATACATTGTGATTGCAGCAGCAGGGCGCGCGGCTGATAGAGGTATTCGTCCAGGCCGATGGTCGGACGATGGCGGAAGGTCTGGCTGGCCCCCACTTTGTGGATGCGGCCGAGAAAACGCCCGACCCATTCCAGCTGTTCTTCGTTATCGACTTCGAACTGGCGACCGCCGACGCTGTTGAACAGGGCAAAGTGATAACCCTGATAGTGGTGCAAGGTCATGCCGTTAATCACCAGCGGTGCGGCGAGCGGAATTTCGGCTTCAGCCAGCTGCAGGGCAAAATCGTGTTCTTCCTGGATCTGCTCCACGCTCCAGCGTTGCGGACGGTAAAACTTGACCACAAAGCGGCGTCGTTCTTCATCGGTGAATTGGTAGACCCGGTTTTCGTAACTGTTCAGGGCCAGAAAGCCGGACTCAGCGCGTACGCCGATGCTTTCCAGGGCGAACCACATCAGGTCCGGAGTCAGGGCGTCAAAATGGAAGCTTGCTTGTGTCATGGTTATAAAAAGGGCTCATTACTGAGCCCTTTGCCATCTGTTGCGGCGGGAAAATGCAGCTATAACTTTTTGATAAAGCGGCTTTCTACCTGCAGCGTGAATTGGTGACTGTCTTCGGTCAGTATAAACTGAATTGTCGCCACCGGAGAACTGAGATTTTCCGGTTTGACGCCGAGACTCATCGGCAGATTGACCACTTCACCGGGCTGAACCTGCACCGTCTGCTTGCCGTACCAGGTGACATCACTCAGACCGGATACATCGAGACGATAGGTGTGAGCCTGCTGGGTTTTGTTAATCACTTTCAGGGTATAGGTATTTTCCACTTCACCGGCACTGTTGGTGCGAAACAGCTGATTGCGATCGCGAATCACGCTCAGTCCGGCCGGATCAACACTCGCCACCTGAGCAACAAACAGGCCGATCATCAGCAGCATGACGGCACCGTAGCCGAGCAGTTTTGGCCGCATCACCTTGGTATGTTTGCCGGACAGGCGGTGTTCTGTGGTGTAGCTGATCAGTCCTTTCGGATAGCCCATGCGTTCCATGGTGGTGTCACAGGCATCGATGCAGGCGCCGCAGTTAATACATTCATATTGTAGTCCGTCGCGGATATCAATCCCGGTCGGACAAACCTGGACACACAGGTCGCAGTCGATACAGTCTCCCAGGCCGAGCGCTTTGTGATCGGCCTTGCGCGGACGCGGGCCACGTTGCTCACCGCGCTTAGCGTCATAGCCGACAATAAAGGTGTCTTTATCGAACATCGCCGACTGGAAACGGGCATAAGGGCACATGTGGATACACATGATAGATCGCATCCAGCCCGCGTTACCGTAAGTACAGACGGCAAAAAACAGCACCCAGAATACCGGCCAGAAGCTGGCATTGAGGGTGAAGAAGTCGATCACCAGCGCGCGCACCGGGACAAAATAGCCGACAAAGGTAAATCCGGTCAGCAGGGCAATCGCCAGCCAGGCCACGTGCTTGGCGGTTTTGCGCATGGCGAGATTCGCACTCAGTTTGCCGCTGTCCTGCTTACGCCGTTTGTTGGCGCTGCCTTCCAGTTTTTCTTCAAACCAGATGTACATAAAGGTCCACACAGTTTGCGGACACAGATAGCCACACCACACCCGACCTAAAAAGGTGGTAATAAAGAACAGGCCGAAGGCGGCGATCATAAACAGCAGCGCCAGCAGGGTGAGATCCTGCGGGTAAAGGGTGGTACCAAAAAAGTTAAACTGCTGGTTACCGATATCGAGCAAAATCGCCTGGCGTTCACCATAAGAGATCCAGGGCACCAGACCAAACAGCAGTAACAGCAACCAGCCGCCATACCGGCGCAGCTGCTGATAGACGCCTTTACTTTCACGTACGTAAATGCGATTACCCGGGTTGAAGCGGTCTCCTTCCTGACCTTTGTGGGTTTTGGGGTTAAAGACTTTCGGAGTGACGTCTTTGACGTCAATCTTATCCTTACTCATCAAACTATCCTTTTGGGCAGCGGGGTGCGATTTCTGTCGTTCGCACTCTGTTTTGACATTGCAGCGGGCCCATCACTATCCACCCTCGCTCGTTGCTCGGGCAATTAGGCTGGTGAGGCTGTGGCCGGCTCTTTTATGTGTAACCTGGTGATTATAGCGTCAATCCGGCCAGGCTTTTTTTACCGCTATCAACCTTTAACAACAAAGCGGACACAAACAAAAAGAGCGGCCGTGGGCCGCTCCTGAGGATGAGAGAGTCGCTCAGTCGATGATGCCGCGCGCGCGTAAAATAGCGGTTTTAAAATCCTGCTCGTAATCCTTCTTGATGCCCGGTATCACTTCATCTTTGCTGCTGTTGCGCATTTTGAGATGGTAAATCAGCACATCATCGGTCAGATCCTGGAGCTGCCCCTGATAACCCGCTTCTGCCGCCAGTTTGGCGATAAACGCCACCAGGTTAAAATCAGACTCTTTTTGCCATTCCGGCTCAAGCAGTTGCAGCAGTTTCTTCAATACGATGGCATTGCATGGCTTTATCCACATTTTTTGTGTTGGTATATGGCTAAGTTATCAAAACAGGGCGGGAATACAATTGTTATGTACAAATTGTTATGTACAAATAGATGCGCTATGTACAAAGACAATTGTTATCTACAAATCGAAGCGTTACGTGCCAATACAAGCTTTACGCGCTAATACAAGCGTTACGCCCGAACCTCTCGTTATGAGCCGAGCGAAGGACGTAATGGGGAGACGGAAAAGAAAAAAGCGCAGTGGAAACTGCGCTTTTCTATTTAAGCGGCCTTAACCACTTTTGTTTCCGGCGATGCAGAAGCTGCATTTTTCTCGACAAGAGTTGGAGCGGGCGCGACTTTTTTCGCAACCGGTGCAGCAGTAAAACCACTACGACGGCGCATTGCACTGGTATTCGTGTGCGAAAACCTGACGGATGTTGGGCGCATTATTAACCTAACGGTCAGGCATATCCATTGCCGGTCAAATGGCCTGAACAAGGATGAGTTGAGCTTCCGCCGGGGCAGAAGGGTGGCTCTTCTGGCACTCGCCAATCCAAATCTTTGCTCAGGAATAACGATATGCATGCATATCGAAAATAGAGTAGCACCAAGCCAGGATTTGGTCGATAGTTGAGCAGAGATTCTGCACAATTTTTTTGCACCGCTGAGGGGCAGCCTTTCGGTAAGAGTGTGAGCAATAGTATGAAAGTCCCATTGTGATCGGGATCTTTTCCGCTTTACACTGGGAGTTCATCAACAGGAGGTAGGTATGTCGTTTCTGAAGAAAACCCTCGCCAGTTTCGGTATCGGATCCGCGAAAGTCGATTCAGTCCTGCAACAGGAGACGCTGTTTCCCGGCCACAAAGTCAAAGTGACGATTCACGTCTATGGCGGTGCCACCGAGCAGGCGATCGATAATATCGAACTGAAATTATGTTGCCGCTATATCGAAGAGGTGCACAGCGGACAGGGGCAACAAGCGGATAATCAGACCCGCCGCATTGCCCAGACTTATGTTTTGGCCAGTTGGTCGCTGCCGTATGCATTTACCATCGCCAGTGGTGAAACGCGTGATTTTGAAGTCGAGCTGGATGTGCCGTGGCATACACCCGTCACTATTGGGGATGCCAAAGTATGGCTTGAGACCGGGCTCGATATTGCTATGGCGCTCGATCCGGCTGACAAGGATATTCTCACTGTGCGTCCTGACCCCATGATGGACGGTATTTTTACGGCACTGGAAGAGCAGGGGCTGCGCCTGCGTCAGGTAGAGTGCGAAGCGGCGCAAGGCTTCGCGCTGCCGTTTGTGCAGGAGTTTGAATTTGTGCCAACTGATGGCCCGTTTCACGGCCGCTGGCGCGAGCTGGAGATTGTGGCTTACCGTGATGCGGATAAGCTGCAGATGTGGTTCGAAATTGACCGTTTTCAGCGTGGTGCACGCGGCATGCTGGCCAGTCTGCTCGGGCGCGGTGAGCTGAAGCGTCAGCTCACTATTGCGGCTGATACCCCGCCGGAGAAGGCCGGTCAGCAGATTGTCGACTTTCTCGATACCTCTTCCTGACACGATTCTGGCTTACACATGTTCGCTCAATGTGCCATACTGGATGTGAATTCTTTAGTGTGGATTGATATATGTCAGTGAGTGATTACAGTGTCAAAGAGGAAGTGGCCAATGCCATCAGCCATGGCATTGGTCTGATTTTAGGAATTGTTGGTTTAGTGCTGCTGCTCAAAGCGTTTGCTCACAGCGCAGATGCGCTGACCATCACCAGTATGAGTGTATACGGCGGCAGTATGATTGCGCTGTTTCTGGCCTCTACCCTGTACCACGCCATTCCTCATCCGCGCGCCAAACGCTGGCTGAAAACCTTCGATCACTGTGCTATCTACCTGTTGATCGCCGGCAGTTACACCCCATTTCTGCTGGTCAGCCTGCGCACCCCGTTGGCGATCAGCCTGATGATAGTGATCTGGTCGATAGCCCTGATTGGTATCTTATTTAAGGTGGCGTTTATTTATCGCTTTGAAAAGCTGTCGTTGGTGACTTACCTGGCGATGGGCTGGTTGTCGCTGGTGGTGATTTATCAGCTGGCGCTCAATCTCGATATCGGTGGCCTGACGTTGCTGGCACTGGGTGGCGTGGTGTACTCACTGGGGGTGATCTTTTATGTCGCGCAGCGCATTCCGTATAACCATGCCATCTGGCACGGTTTTGTGCTCGGTGGATGTGCCTGCCATTTTATGGCGATTTATCTTTATATTGACCCGGTGTAACTGATATCGACCAGATGGCATGGATATCACTAGGGTAGAGCGGTCAGCGGTACCCAGCACGCTTGGTGATGATCAACAAAAAGCACTCCGTTTGTGGAGTGCTTTTTTGTTTTGGCTGTCCCGTGCGGGAATAGGCTGCCAGGCGCTCGACTAGCGGGTTTCCAGGCTCTCGACGCTTACCCGGATCTGGTAACGCCCGGCCTCGTCCGCTGCCAGTTTGAGCTCTTTACCGGCCACTGACGTTTGCGGGCGCAGGTAGGTTTCGGCCATGCGCTTGATGGACTGCCAGATGGTTGCGCTGTCGTGACTCAGCACCTGGCCCTGTTTGTCCATCAGTTCAACCTTGAGCGCAATGCTGATCACCGACTGCAGGCTTTGGTTGGTAATCGCGGTCGGTATGATCAGGTGTCCGTCTTCGTAACGCGCGCTGCCGAGTACGATATCCACTCCGGACTGGCTCAGTTGCAGCGTCGGTTTAGTGCTGCCCACTTCGACCAGAGTGCCGCGCTGGCGTGGTACCAGCGGCGCGGCGATGAGCGGGGCCGCTGCTGGCGCTGCCGTTGTGACCGGACTGCTTTCGGCATTACTTGCGGCATTGCTTGCGGCATTGGTTTCGGTACGGTTTTCGGCCGCAGGTTGTGGTTTTGCTGGCACGGCCGGCTGCACATAGCGCCAGGTAAAGTCGTCATTCAGTTCGACCTGGCGACCGTCATCCAGAGTCACTATTTGCGCTGCCTGGGCGACTGGCGCCGCAAGCACGGCGACACAAGCGGTCGCTAACAGAGTCTGCAGGTATTTCATCATTATCCTCAACGTTTCCAGAACGCAGGGAAAAACAGCACCAGAATGGTGAGGATTTCCAGGCGTCCCATCAGCATACCAAAACTTAAAATCCACTTCGCACCGTCAGACAGGGAAGCAAAATTACCGGTCGGGCCAATCACACTGCCCATGCCCGGACCGACGTTGGCCACCGCAGTGACTGCGCCGGAAATACTGGTAATGGTATCCAGCCCCATTGCCGATAATGTACCGGCAATCAGGACAATAGTAATCACAAACGTCAGGCCGAACGCCACCACGGAGCGCACGATATCTTCGTTAACCGGACGTTGATTATAGCGCTGCACGAATACACCGGACGGATGAATAAGGCGCATCATCTGGTTATTGAGCAGGGTAAAACAGATTTGAAAACGGAAAATCTTAATTCCGCCGGCGGTTGAACCAGAGCAGGCTCCCGCCATCATCAGGAAGGCAAACAGGGTGCTTGGCAGCGCGCCCCAGGCGGTAAAATCATCCAGGCCAAACCCTGTGGTGGTCACCACGGAAACGATGTTAAACATCGAGACCCGCAGCGCATCAAGAACGCTGTAGCCGTTATGCCAGTGTAACCAGGCCGCGACAATCAGGCTGGCGACGATAAACAGCACAAAGAAGCCACGCACCTGGGCATCCTGCAGCAGTTCCTGTGGCTGACGTTTACGCAGTGCGGTCACAAACAGCAGGAACGGCAAGCCGCCGAGGAACATAAACAGGGTTGCGACCCAGTGTGAACCGTGCGAGAAGTGGTTCATTGAGCCATCGGAAGTGGAGTAGCCGCCAGTCGACAAGGTGGTAAAAGCATGGTTGATAGCGTCAAACATGCCCATCCCGGTCAGCATATAACCAAGAATGCACAAGCCGGTCAGCACCAGATAGACAATCACAATGTTTTTAGCCACGGTTTTGGCGCGCGGACTGCTTTTATCTGACCAGTCGGATGATTCGGTCTGGAACAGGCGCATACCACCGACGTTGAGCATCGGCAGCACTGCTACCGCCATCACGATAAAGCCAACCCCGCCCAGCCACTGCAGAATCGAGCGCCATAACAGAATACTCGGCGCCATGTCATCTAAGCCGCTCAGTACGGTCGAGCCGGTGGTGGTAATGCCGGACATGGTTTCAAAATAGGCGTCGGTGAAGCTGATGTGATTAATGAACACGAACGGCAGGGCGGCAAACGCGCTGGCGATGGTCCACACCAGACTGGTGATCAGGAACATGTCGCGCACACTGAGGCGGAAATCGGCGGTGCGTCCCAGCGTCAGGCACAGGAAGGCGGCCACATGGGTGATGATCACCGCCTGAGCAAAATCGAGAAAGCCGCCGGTACCGGTAAAGAAAGCCACCAGAGTGGGGACGTACATGAACAGGGCCAGTTTGGATAAAACCAGGCCGATCACGAACATTATCGGGCGTAAATTGAGCATGACGCCGTAAACCTACAGGAAAAACGGGCTGGGTTGGAACAGAGCTTCCACGTCGGGCACGTATTTTTTATCAACCAGGAACATCACCACGTGATCATCTTGTTCAATTACAGTGCGGTCGTGGGCAATCAGCACCTCTTCACCACGCACAATCGCGCCGATAGTGGTGCCCGGCGGCAGACGGATGTCACCGACCGCGCGGCCGACCACTTTCGAGGTGGTTTCGTCACCATGGGCAATCGCTTCAATCGCTTCGGCGGCGCCGCGGCGCAGCGAAGATACGTTAACGATATCTGCGCGGCGTACGTGGGTCAGCAGGGCAGATATGGTCGCCTGCTGAGGTGAAATTGCCACGTCAATCACGCCGCCCTGCACCAAGTCGACATAAGCGCCGCGCTGGATAAGCACCATCACTTTTTTGGCGCCCATGCGTTTGGCCAGCATGGCTGACATGATGTTGGTTTCATCTTCGTTGGTCAGGGCGATAAACACATCGACCTGATCGATATTCTCTTCGGTCAGCAGCTCCTGATCGGCGGCATCGCCGCAGAATACAATGCTGTTTTCCAGCTGTTTCCGACAGCTGTTCGGCGCGCTGATAATTGCGTTCGATCAGTTTGACGCTGTAGCTGTGTTCGAGGCGTTTGGCCAGGCTGGCACCGATGTTACCGCCACCGACAATCATGATGCGGCGATAAGGTTTTTCAAGACGCTGCAGCTCACTCATCACCGAGCGGATGTGGTTGCTGGCGGCAACGAAAAACACTTCATCATCGGCTTCGATAATGGTGGTGCCCTGCGGGCGAATCGGCCGGCCCTGACGGAAAATTGCCGCCACCCGGGTATCAATGTGCGGCATATGCTCGCGCAGGGCGGACAAGGCGTTACCCACCAGCGGGCCGCCGTAATAGGCTTTGACCGCGACCAGGCTGACTTTCTCTTCAGCAAAGCTCACCACCTGCAGTGCACCCGGGTATTGTACCAGGCGTTCAATGTAGCTGGTGACCAGCTCTTCCGGTGCAATCAGATGGTCGACCGGCACGGCGCCGGACTGGAACAGCGCTTCTTTTTCGGCCAGATATTCCGGTGAGCGGATGCGGGCGATGCGGTTGGGCGTGTTAAACAGAGTGAAAGCCACCTGGCAGGCGGCCATATTGGTTTCGTCGGTATTGGTTACCGCGACCAGCATGTCGGCATCCTGGGCACCCGCTTCGCGCAGTACGTCCGGGTGACTGGCGTGGCCATTGACCACCCGTAAATCATATTTATCCTGCAGGCCGCGCAAGCGATCACTGCTTTTATCGACGATGGTGATGTCGTTGTTTTCACCAACCAGGTTTTCCGCCAGCGTACCGCCGACCTGACCTGCGCCAAGAATGATGATTTTCATACCTAAATGTCTCTTGTGATTACACGCCAAAGGCAGCCTTGCGGCTGCCCTGGTCTCGTCCTTTATGCCTGAACAGGCGTCACGCTTTTGCGGATCACGGCGTAGTAGAAGCCATCCATGTCCTCTTCACCTGGCAGGATCTGACGTCCTGGTTGCTGAGGATCTGAGCCCTGCAGTTGTGCATCTGCCGTCCGCGCCAGGAAGTCTTTGACTTGCAGCACGTTTTCCTGCGGTGTAATTGAACAGGTTGCGTACACCAAAGTACCACCCGGCTTAAGCTGTTGCCACATCGCATCGAGAATTTCGCGCTGCAGCTCCGCTAATGCGTCGATATCATTGGCGCGGCGTAACCATTTGATGTCCGGATGGCGGCGGATGACTCCGGTTGCCGAACATGGCGCGTCGAGCAGGATACGGTCAAACTGCGCACCCGGCCACCACTGTTGCGGGTAGCGTGCATCACCGCAGATGACATCAGCTCGCAGCTGCAGGCGTTGCAGATTATCATGCACCCGGTTGAGGCGGGTCGGATCGCTGTCCAGTGCCACGACTTCGGTATTCTCGGTATGTTCCAGAATATGCGCGGTTTTACCGCCCGGAGCAGCGCAGCAATCAAGGATCAGTTCATCTTCTTGTGGCGTGAGGTAATCAATCGCCAGCTGCGCAGCGGCATCCTGCACCGACACCCAGCCTTTTTCAAAGCCAGGCAGCAGGGTCACATCACACGGTGAGTCGAGCTTGATCGCATCCGTGGCCTGCGGATGCAGGGTGTATCCGATCTGCGCAGCGTCGAGCAATTGCTGGTATTCAGCACGGGTATGATGCTGGCGGTTGACGCGCAGCCACATCGGCGCCTTGCTGTTGTTGGCTTCAACAATGGCTTCCCATTGCTGCGGGTAGCTTTCCTGCAATAGTTTCAAAATCCAGCTCGGATGACCGTATTTACCGGCATTGTGACTGACTGCCACGGCATCGAGCTCTTCCTGGTTACGCAGATAGCTGCGTAGTACCGCATTGATCAGGCCGCTCAGGTTCGTACCACGCAGGGTTTTGGTCCCTTCGACTGTTTCAGCCACCGCTGCGTGAGAAGGAATGCGCATAAAACTGAGCTGGTAAATACCGACCAGGATCAGATGGTGGAACACGCGCTTTTTACCTTTGAGCGGATTATCCATCAGTTCATTGGCAATCGACTCCAGACGCGGTAAGTAGCGCAGCGCGCCGTAGCAGATTTCCTGCAACAGGGCGTGGTCTCTCGGGCGAATGGTTTTTTGAGCCGCAGGAAGAGCGTGGGAAAGTGATTGACCTTTGTCGACCACCTGGAAAAGGACGTTGGCAGCCGCAGCGCGAACATTCATGGTGAAACCCTTAAAATTCAATGGGGACATCTCTGCCCCCGGTTAATGTACTGTGATGGTAAACAGAGCTTAGCTCAGTTGTGTCCCAACCTGGAACCAGTCGGCTCTGGCATTAAGAATGTCCTGCACCGGCAAGGCTTTTTTGCCCGGGATCTGCAGTTGCTCCAACACCAGCACGCCTGTACCGGTTGCCACATAGATACCGGTTTTGTCCGCCTGAATTATGGTCCCGGCCGGCTGGTCAGTGCTTTGATCCGCAACACAACTTTTCCATACTTTGATGCTGTTGTCCGCGGCGTCAAAGTGGCTCATCGGCCATGGATTGAACGCACGTACGCAGCGCTCGATATGCTCGGCGCTGTCCTGCCAGTTAATGCGAGCTTCTTCTTTACTCAGTTTCTTGGCGTAGTTAGCCAGCTCATCATCTTGTTTGACGGGTACGGCCTGACCGGCCTTGATGTCGGCCAGGCAGTCAATCAGAGCCTGCGGACCAAGATCAGCCAGTTTGTCATACATGGAAGCACTGGTATCGGTCGTTTCAATCGGCAGGGAGGCAATTTTCAGCATATCACCGGTATCCAGACCGACATCCATCTGCATGATGGTCACGCCGGTTTCGGCGTCACCGGCCCAGATCGAGCGCTGGATAGGTGCCGCGCCACGCCAGCGTGGCAGGATGGAACCGTGCACGTTGATACAGCCCAGTTTTGGCGTATCCAGCACAGATTTTGGCAGCAGCAGGCCGTAAGCGACCACCACCATCAGATCGGCATTGAGCTCGGCTAACTGCTGCTTGGCTTGATCCGATTTGAAGTTTTCCGGCTGATAGACCGGAATGTTATGCTCAAGGGCGATATTTTTTACCGGGCTTGCGGTCAGTTTTTTACCGCGTCCGGCCGGGCGATCCGGCTGAGTGTACACCGCGATCACTTCGTGCTCCGAAGACAATAACGCCGCCAGGTGACGGGCGGCGAAATCCGGAGTACCTGCAAACACAATACGTAATGATTGGCTCAAGGTAACCTCACTAAATTATTGATTTTTCTCGTTGAAGCGTTTGATTTTTTCCAGCTTCTCTTTGATGCGCTTACGTTTGAGCGGCGACAGGTAGTCGACAAACAACTTACCTTCCAGATGGTCGAGCTCGTGCTGCACACAAATGGCCAGCAGGTCGTCCGCTTCAAAGGTGTACTCTTCACCATCACGGTTGAGTGCTTTGACCGTCACTTCCGCTGCGCGTGGCACCAGGGCGCGCGCGCCAGGTACAGACAGACAGCCTTCTTCAATGCCGTCTTCACCGCGTTTTTCCAGAATTTCAGGGTTAATCAGCACCATCGGCTGATCGCGGGTGTCAGAAATGTCGATCACGACGATGCGCTGGTGCACATCGACCTGAGTCGCGGCCAGACCGATACCTTCCTCGTCGTACATGGTATCAATCATGTCATCGACGATTTTCTGAATCTCAGGGGTGACTTTCTCAACCGGCTTGGCAACGGTGCGAAGACGATCATCCGGGAATGTTAATACTTGTAATACAGACATATACACTCGAAAAATTGAACTGTGCCGAATCAGCTAAACGCTTGTTGGCTCAATTCTAGACATTTTATGACCTAAATGACAGCATCCTGCGTGATTTCTCCAGATCCTGGTCCCTAGTCTGCTCCGGAAAACACGCTCATGTTGAGACTGCTGTGTCTTTTTAGCTCTGTTTTTGTCCTGTTCTGTTATTGCTTCTTGTACGGCGCGTCAGCCGCTGATCGTGAGCTGAATGAGTCCGGACAGGTTCTGCCTGAGATGCGTCTGCTCGACCAGATAGCGTTAGCAAAGGTCAGCCGTGTCCTGGGTTCTTCGCGGACGCGCGCTTATTTCACGCAGCCGCAGCCGATATACATCAGCGGAGCCCATACCGAACAAAGCTGGGGGATCTACCGCCCGCTGGCTCTGTTCTCGCCACATCAGCAATCTATGCAGGCACTGCGGTTGGTCGCTCGCGCCTCGCTGACGGCCAGCGGTGGCGCGCGCAGCACGCTGCAGGTGACCAGCCAGAGCCAGGAAATTCGCCCTCTAGATATCGCTTTGCCGGCCGCAAGGCGAGCGGACATCCGCGTTCCCACCCAGCATGCCGAACCGGCTGCAGTCTCTGTTCTCGGCACCCCGCAAGGCTTGCACTACGCGGTGCGTAATGACTGGCTGGTGCTGGATAAAGGTGCCGAGGAGAAGCTGGTGGCCGGTCAACGTTTTGCACTGTTTCAGCGCGCGGCGCCGGGCGCGGACATTGCCACCGGCACCCTGATGACGGATTTGGCGGTTGGCAGTCTGGTGGTTGAGCAGGTGTACCCTCACTTGAGTCTGGCGCGGATAACCGCCAGCAGTCAGGTGATTGATAATAAAGTGGTACTGCGTGCGCTGGCTGACGACACCGACGCAGTGAGCGGGAGTGTGTTGAATGATTCACCATGAAGAGTGGAATGAGGAAGAGTTCAAAGCCTGGCTGGCCTTTGCTTGTGTGCCCGGCTTTGGTCTGCGTGCCGTGCAGCGTCTGGCGGCGCGTGATGCGCTCAGTGTTCAGCTGCGTGATATTCAAAAACGAGGGGTTGGTCCCGGCCTGAATGCCAGTCAGCTTGCTTATCTGCGCACTCAGGCCGCAAAGGATGTGGAGGCGTGCCTGCGCTGGCGTGGACAGTCATCGCAGCGCGCGATTATCACCGCCCGCTGCGCCACGTATCCGCCTTTGCTCAGTGAAATTGCGGCTGCGCCGCCGGTGCTGTTTGTCGAAGGTGATGCCGGTGTACTGCTGCAACCACAGATCGCCATTGTCGGCAGCCGTAATGCCAGCAGCAGCGGGCTGGAGATTGCGGCCCAGTTCGGTGCCCAACTGGCCGAGCAGGGGTTGGTGGTCACCAGCGGCCTGGCGCTCGGGATTGACGGCTATGCCCATGACGGCGCATTGAATGCCGGTGGCGACAGCGTGGCCGTACTGGGCTGCGGTTTAGAGCATATTTATCCGGCCCGCCATCGTCGCCTGGCCGGGCGAATTGCTGAACAAGGCGCCTTGGTCTCTGAGTTTCGGCCCTCTGCCCGGGCTCGGGCTGAACACTTTCCGCGTCGCAACCGGATTATCAGTGGTTTGTCGCTCGGGGTGCTGGTGGTGGAAGCGGCGGAAAAAAGCGGTTCCCTTATCACCGCGCGTTATGCCAGTGAGCAGAACCGCGATGTGTTTGTCATTCCCGGTTCAATTCACAACGCGCACAGTACCGGCAGTAATCAGTTGATTCGCCAGGGGGCTTGTCTGGTGCAGAATGTCGGGCAGATCCTCGATGAAGTCGCGAATTTGCTCGATTGGTCACTTAAGTCGCAGCAAACGGTGCAGTCTGAACTTTTTTCTCACCCAAATCAGCAAGAACAATTGCCATTTCCCGAGCTGTTAGCTAACGTAGGGGAAGAAGCTACACCAGTTGATATTCTTGCAAGCAGGACCCATATACCTGTCCAGGATGTCATGACGCAGCTCCTGGAGCTTGAACTTTCAGGGCATGTTGTTGCAGTTTCCGGTGGCTATATTCGAAAGGGGAGGGGCTAGCTATGATGATGGATATTTTGATGTATCTGTTTGAAACGTATATCCATAGCGATGCAGAGTTGCAAGTGGACCAAGACGAACTGGAAGAAGAACTGGTTCGGGCCGGATTTCACCAGAAAGACATCTATAAAGCCCTTCACTGGTTGGAAGAGCTGGCCGCGTTGCAACAGACTGATGCGCAATCGGCAATCGCAACCAGTTCGCCAACGTCGGTGCGTATTTATGCTGCGCAGGAGATGGAACGCCTCGATCGTGAATCACGCGGTTTTCTGATGTTTCTCGAGCAGCTTAAGGTGCTGACGCCTGAAACGCGCGAGATGGTGATTGATCGGGTCATGGGGCTGGAAACCAATGAGTTTGAGCTCGACGACCTTAAATGGATCATCCTCATGGTGCTGTTTAATGTACCGGGCAATGAGAATGCGTATACGCTGATGGAAGAGCTGCTGTACAGCAAAGAGCAGGGTATCCTGCATTAATCCACTCTGAACCCATCAGAGTTTCCACTGTAGCGCGGTTATGAGCAGTAAAATCGATCACCAGTTGTTCTCGGCCCATGAGCAGGCCCTGAATCAAGAACCTTGTCCTCAATGTGGCGGGGCGCTTGCGCTGCGCCATGGCAAACACGGCCCTTTTCTGGGCTGCAGCCAGTATCCGGCCTGCGACTATATCAAACCACTTCATCACAACGATGGTCACATCATCAAAGAGCTCGGTGTGCCTTGTCCGGAATGCGGGCATGAGCTGGTTTTACGCCAGGGACGCTACGGCATGTTTATCGGTTGCAGTCACTACCCGGCTTGTCACCATATTGAATCGCCGGATCAGCCGGCAGACGCCTCTCCGCAGCGGCAGGCTCTGGCTTGTCCTGAGTGTGCAACCGGACACCTGGTTGAACGCAAAACCCGATTTGGTAAAACCTTTTTTGCTTGTGATGCTTACCCTAAGTGTAAGTTTGCCGTTAACCAGCCACCGGTGGCCGGGCAGTGTGAAGTGTGTGGTTTTGGCTTGTTGATCGAGAAGAAGCTCGCCAGCGGTACCCGTTATCAGTGTGCGGACCGAAAATGCGGCCATACGCAGAGCAGTGATTCGTCACCGGCACAATAACCCGCAATCTGCACCATAAAAAACGGCGCCACAGGGCGCCGTTGCTGTTTGGGTTCAGCGGTAATTATTGTGGCTGAATCTGACGCGCCACTTCCTGCACGGCAGGGAAGGCATCGGCGTCGAGCACTGCGGCCAGTTCACACAGCTTGCGCTGCAGCTCACCGCTGTAGTCGGCCGTCACGTTGATATGGCCCATTTTACGGCCCGGACGTTTTTCTTTGCCGTACCAGTGAATATGGCAACCTTCCATCGCCAGCAATTGTGTTGGCAGAGTATCTTCACCCAGGATGTTGATCATGGCGGTTTCACGGATCAGTTTGGTGCTGCCCAAAGGCAGGCCGCATACCGCGCGCAGATGATTTTCAAACTGACAGGTTTCTGCACCCTGCTGGGTCCAGTGACCAGAGTTATGCACACGTGGTGCAATTTCATTGACCAGCAGTTCGCCCTGCACATCAAAGAACTCCAGTGCCAGTACGCCGACGTAATCCAGGCTGTCGGCCACCGCGCTGAACATCTGTTTCGCTTGTTCTTGCAATTGCGGCGCATCAATCGCGGTCGACAAGCTGAGTACGCCGTTAACATGGACGTTTTCGGCCAGCGGATACACCGCAATTTCGCCATTGCTGCCACGTGCACCTACCAGAGAAACCTCACGGTCAAACGGGACAAATTGCTCAGCGACTATCGCCTGGTTGTCTGACGCAGCGATACATTGTGCCATTTCAGTCCAGATTGCATCGGCATCAGCCGCTTGCTTAAGACGCCACTGGCCTTTGCCATCGTAACCACCCAGAGCACTTTTCAGTACCATAGGAATGCCGATTTTTTCGATCGCGGCATCAAAATCGGCCCGGCTGTTAATAACCGCGTATTTGGCGTTGCGGACACCGGCATTATCCAGCAGGGCTTTTTCTACCCGGCGATCGCCACCAGCTTTGATGGCTTGTGTGCTTGGCAGGAATTTCCCGCTGCGCTCGCATACGGCCAGTACGTCATGCGGAATATGTTCGAATTCTGCGGTGATCACATCCGCTTGTGCAATTGCCTGCTCCAGGCCGTGACCGACCACAGCCTGGGTGAGCGGATGCACCACATTACCGCTGGTTACATCAAAAGCGGTAATGGCAATATTGAGTGGCGCGCCTGCCAGCGACATCATGCGCGCCAGCTGGCCGGAACCTAATACCAGAAACGTGCATAGGATTACTCCTCAGCCGGATTCGGGTTAGCCAGAACCGTTTCGGTTTGCGCGGCACGGAACGCTTCCACCTTAGCCATGATGGTTTCATCATGAGTGCCGAGGATTTGCGCTGCCAGCAGACCGGCGTTCGCCGCACCGGCTTCACCGATGGCCAGTGTGCCTACTGCAACACCTTTTGGCATTTGTACGATAGAGTACAGTGAATCGATGCCCGACAGAGCACGCGACTGTACTGGTACGCCAAGGACCGGCAGGCTGGTAAAGGCTGCTGCCATACCTGGCAGGTGAGCCGCGCCGCCTGCGCCGGCAATAATGACTTTCAGGCCACGCTCTTTTGCGCTTGAGGCATAATCGGCCAGAAGTTGAGGGGTACGGTGCGCTGAAACCACTTTAGTTTCGTAAGGAACACCAAACTGATCCAGCATCTCTGCTGCTAGCTTCATGGTTGGCCAATCCGATTTTGATCCCATGATAATGCCGACTTTCATCTCAAACTCCTTCAAGCGTTTTAATTTGGGTGAGCGATCGTTGGCGCATTATACGAGGATTTTTCTCGCAAGCAAACGTTTGCGTCAACGGGGTGTTTCCCGACAGCTAAATTAGCAATAATTAGATTTAGCTGTCACGCCGGATAATTTGTACACTAAGCGGCAAATACAGAGCAGGTCAACAGAGCCTGGTAAGTACAAGTCAGCTAAATAGTAGGAATCTCAGGTGAATAATTTCGAACATACACTGCAGGCATTGCAGTCTGGTGAAGTGATTGCTTATCCGACCGAAGGCGTATTCGGGGTCGGTTGCGATCCGGATAACCCGCAGGCGATTGAAAAACTTTTGCAGCTTAAGCAGCGCCCGGTGGAAAAAGGTCTGATTCTGATTGCGGCTTCTTATCAGCAGCTGCTGCCTTATATTGACGAAGCGCAGCTGACCGCTGAACAGCTGAAGCGGGTTCAGTCAACCTGGCCTGGTCCGGTGACCTGGATCATGCCGGCCAGTGAGCGGGTCTCATCCTGGGTCAGCGGCCAGTTCGATACCATCGCGGTACGGGTGACCGATCATCCGCTGGTGCAGCAGCTGTGCCAGGCGTACGGTAAACCGCTGACGTCAACCAGTGCTAACTTGTCCGGGCTGCCACCATGTATGACGACGGCAGAAGTCGAGCAGCAACTTGGTGACAAGCTGGTGGCGATTCTGCACGGTGAAACCGGCGGACGTAACAAGCCAAGCGAAATTCGTGACGCGAAAACACTTCAGGTATTAAGACAGGGTTAACACAAGGACACCACCATGCCGAGTATAGATAAAGAAGCGGTCAAACAGTTCCTGCTCGAATTACAGGACTCTATCTGTCAGCAGCTGGAAGCCGTCGATGGCGCGGCCCGATTTGAAGAAGATGCCTGGCAGCGTGAGCCGGGTGAACGTCTGGGCGGTGGTGGCCGTACCCGGGTGATGCGCAATGGTCAGGTGTTTGAGCAGGGCGGCGTGAACTTTTCTCATGTTGCGGGTAAACAGATGCCGGCCTCTGCGACGGCGCATCGTCCTGAACTGGCCGGGCGTTGCTTTGAGGCCATGGGGGTGTCATTGGTGATGCATCCTAACAACCCTTATGTGCCGACTTCGCATGCTAATGTGCGTTTCTTTATCGCCGAGAAAGAGGGTGAAGCACCGATCTGGTGGTTTGGTGGTGGCTTTGACTTAACGCCGTTTTATCCGTTTGAACAAGACTGTCAGCACTGGCACCAGACGGCAAAGGATCTGTGTCAGCCATTTGGCCCGGATGTCTATCGTGAGCATAAAGCCTGGTGTGATGACTATTTCTACCTGCCGCACCGTGAAGAGACGCGTGGCATTGGCGGCCTGTTTTTTGATGATCTGAATCAGTGGAGTTTCGCGCAGTGCTTCGATTACATCAAAGCAGTGGGAGAAGGCTATACCCAGGCCTATCTGCCGATTGTTGAACGTCGTAAGCAGACACCTTACGGCGAGCGTGAGCGTGACTTCCAGCTCTATCGTCGCGGCCGTTACGTTGAATTCAATCTGGTCTTTGACCGCGGCACCTTGTTCGGCCTGCAGTCAGGTGGCCGTACTGAGTCGATTCTGATGTCGATGCCTCCCCTGGCTCGCTGGGAATATCGCTATCAGCCTCAAGAAGGCAGCGCCGAGGCACAACTGGGTGAGTTTTTAGTACCGCGCGAGTGGTGACAGAATTTCGTGTCGGTGGTAGGGTCGCATCAGCGACCCTATTTTCTATTCAGGATTCAGGCAAAAATACTTCAGGCATGGATATGGCTTTTCAAAACGATCATTATGCAGTGTTCGGCAACCCTATCGGGCACAGCAAATCCCCTTTTATACACACTCTGTTTGCCCGTCAGACCAATCAGTCAATGACGTACACGGCGCAGCTTGCACCGGTCGATGGTTTTGTTACGGCAGCCACACAGTTTTTCGCCACTGGCGGAAAAGGCTGTAATGTGACTGTCCCTTTTAAAGAAGAGGCATTTCAGTTTGCCACCCGGCTCACTGAGCGTGCCCGTCTGGCGGGCGCGGTCAATACGCTGAAAAAGCTCGACGACGGCATTATTCTCGGTGACAACACCGATGGTGAAGGTCTGGTTCAGGATCTGATGCTGCATCAGGTGGTCCTGCAGGGTGCCAACATTTTACTGATTGGTGCCGGCGGTGCCGCACGCGGGGTGATTAAACCTTTGCTGGATAAAAATCCTCGTTCTATTACTGTGACTAACCGGACGCTGAGTAAAGCTGAGCAGCTGGTGGCGAATTTTGCCGGTGATGAGCGGGTGCAGGCGGTAGCGATGGATCAGGTCGCCAGCGGTTACGATGTGGTCATCAACTCCACCTCGGCCAGTCTGGAAGGCAAACTGCCTGAGGTCAGTGGTGCGATCTTCGGTTCGCACAGCGTGGCGTATGACATGATGTATGGCAAAGGTCTGACCGTCTTTAACCAATGGGCGCTGGACAATAGTGCTGCTCATGTTTACGACGGGCTGGGTATGCTGGTTGGTCAGGCGGCGGAGAGCTTTATGTTGTGGCGCGGTTTACGTCCCGGCACAAAGCAAATTCTGCGCGAGTTACGTAACAACCTGGAAGCGTAAAATGAATCAGTCAATTTTATTTCCTGATATACAAAGTTGGGATGAAGCGCTGCAGGCGGTGGTTTTTCCGGCTCAGCAGTCCGGTGCCCTGATCCAATGTGTGGTGCCATTAACTGAACTGAGTCGTTTAAGCGGCCGGGTGGTCGAGGATAGCCAGCAAGCGCTGGATACTTTTGCCGAGTTGCGCTTTGATCTTGAAGAGAGTGCTGAGGCACTGATTGAAGATGAAGCCTTCAATCAGTACGGACAAATTGAAGTCGTCAGCTGACGACTTCGACTTCATTCATATAGTCATTTTTGTTCTGCACATAGTTTTGAGCAGATTTGACTAAAAAGGCTTTCTCTTTGTCGGTCAGTTTCGCGGGCTTGTTTAACCGGGCTGCCGACATACAAATAGCCACTTTGTAAGACTTTGCCTGGAGGGACAAGACTACCGGCCCCGATCATGACATCGCTTTCTACTACCACGCCGTCTAAGACAATCGCCCCCATGCCGACCAGTACCCGGTCGCCTATGGTGCAGCCGTGCAGCATCACTTTATGGCCGACAGTGACATCATCACCAATCAAAAGCGGATAGCCATCCGGGTTCTCCGCGTTTTTATGGGTCACATGCAATACGCTGCCGTCCTGAATATTGGATCGGGCGCCGATCTGTATATGGTTAACATCGCCGCGTGCTGCGACCAGTGGCCAGACACTGGCGTCGTCACCTAAGGTGATATCGCCGACAATGACGGCGCTGCTATCGACATAAACCCGCTCACCCAATTGGGGAATGATTCCTTTATAACTACGAATTGCGCTCATGACGCCTCCTTATTTAGGCTGTAAAGGCCAGTTTAGAAGTGAAAGAGTGTAAGAAATAGCCCTTTGTGAGCAAAAAAACGTCAAACGACAAAAAAAACGAAAAAAACGACAAAAAGCCCTTGCCAACGTGAACGCGATCTCTATAATGCCCCCTCGCTGACACGGCAAAGCTTCGAAAGAAACCAAGCGGTCAGTCAGGTTCATTTTAAAAGCTGAAAAGCTTGCGAAAATAAATTTAAAAAGTGTTTGACACGAAAATTTATCTCGCTAAAATGGCCGCCTCTTCCACGGTGACTCAGTCACTGCGGCCGGAAGAGAAGCTCTTTAACAATATAAACCTATCAATCTGTGTGGGCACTCGTTGATGATAATCGAAGATGATTCTAAAGAATCAACTTAGGTATCAATGAACTGAGTGACCAATCGATACTTCGGTATCGGCACAGTCAATTCATTATCGTTCTGTTGGAACGATAATAGCTTTGAATTACTAAGGTAATTTAAAGTCAGTATTCATTGAGCCGACAAAATCTTAAATTGAAGAGTTTGATCATGGCTCAGATTGAACGCTGGCGGCAGGCCTAACACATGCAAGTCGAGCGGCAGCGACTTAACTGAACCTTCGGGGAACGTTAAGGGCGGCGAGCGGCGGACGGGTGAGTAATGCCTGGGAAATTGCCCTGATGTGGGGGATAACCATTGGAAACGATGGCTAATACCGCATGATAGCTTCGGCTCAAAGAGGGGGACCTTCGGGCCTCTCGCGTCAGGATATGCCCAGGTGGGATTAGCTAGTTGGTGAGGTAAGGGCTCACCAAGGCGACGATCCCTAGCTGGTCTGAGAGGATGATCAGCCACACTGGAACTGAGACACGGTCCAGACTCCTACGGGAGGCAGCAGTGGGGAATATTGCACAATGGGCGCAAGCCTGATGCAGCCATGCCGCGTGTATGAAGAAGGCCTTCGGGTTGTAAAGTACTTTCAGCAGTGAGGAAGGCGGGTGTGTTAATAGCGCATTCGTTTGACGTTAGCTGCAGAAGAAGCACCGGCTAACTCCGTGCCAGCAGCCGCGGTAATACGGAGGGTGCGAGCGTTAATCGGAATTACTGGGCGTAAAGCGCATGCAGGTGGTTTGTTAAGTCAGATGTGAAAGCCCGGGGCTCAACCTCGGAATTGCATTTGAAACTGGCAGGCTAGAGTACTGTAGAGGGGGGTAGAATTTCAGGTGTAGCGGTGAAATGCGTAGAGATCTGAAGGAATACCGGTGGCGAAGGCGGCCCCCTGGACAGATACTGACACTCAGATGCGAAAGCGTGGGGAGCAAACAGGATTAGATACCCTGGTAGTCCACGCCGTCAACGATGTCTACTTGGAGGTTGTGGCCTTGAGCCGTGGCTTTCGGAGCTAACGCGTTAAGTAGACCGCCTGGGGAGTACGGTCGCAAGATTAAAACTCAAATGAATTGACGGGGGCCCGCACAAGCGGTGGAGCATGTGGTTTAATTCGATGCAACGCGAAGAACCTTACCTACTCTTGACATCCTCAGAAGAGACTGGAGACAGTCTTGTGCCTTCGGGAACTGAGAGACAGGTGCTGCATGGCTGTCGTCAGCTCGTGTTGTGAAATGTTGGGTTAAGTCCCGCAACGAGCGCAACCCTTATCCTTGTTTGCCAGCGAGTAATGTCGGGAACTCCAGGGAGACTGCCGGTGATAAACCGGAGGAAGGTGGGGACGACGTCAAGTCATCATGGCCCTTACGAGTAGGGCTACACACGTGCTACAATGGCGCATACAGAGGGCGGCCAACTTGCGAAAGTGAGCGAATCCCAAAAAGTGCGTCGTAGTCCGGATTGGAGTCTGCAACTCGACTCCATGAAGTCGGAATCGCTAGTAATCGTGGATCAGAATGCCACGGTGAATACGTTCCCGGGCCTTGTACACACCGCCCGTCACACCATGGGAGTGGGCTGCAAAAGAAGCAGGTAGTTTAACCTTCGGGAGGACGCTTGCCACTTTGTGGTTCATGACTGGGGTGAAGTCGTAACAAGGTAGCGCTAGGGGAACCTGGCGCTGGATCACCTCCTTATACGAATGATTATTGCGATGAGTGTTCACACAGATTGATACGGTTTAGATAAAGAAGAGTATCTTAGTGTCCCGTTCGTCTAGAGGCCTAGGACACCGCCCTTTCACGGCGGTAACAGGGGTTCGACTCCCCTACGGGATACCACGGGTCGTTAGCTCAGTTGGTAGAGCAGTTGACTTTTAATCAATTGGTCGCAGGTTCGAATCCTGCACGACCCACCATTCCTTCCATGGGAATTAAAATAAGATGGGCGATTAGCTCAGTTGGGAGAGCACCTGCCTTACAAGCAGGGGGTCACTGGTTCGAACCCGGTATCGCCCACCACTCTCTAAGTATTTTTGGATTTCAATTTCCAAACCACTTCAGTAAAACGTACGTGGTTCGGATTTCTGACGCTGAGAATCTTTAGAAAGTGCCAAACAGGTACTCTGTTTCGAAAGAAACAACGCTCTTTAACAATTTGGAAAGCTGACAAAATAATCTTTTAGATTATTTGTAAAGTTCTCAATGTATTCCTTAGTGGAATACACCAACAACACATTCAAGTGTGCTTGGTAGAAACTTGTTTACAAGTTTCAAAATTGAGTCCGGCAAAATCGAAATGTCTCTCGCTCATTCAAATAATGAGAGACAACTAAACCTTGGTTGTTTGCCATACGTAAAGACCCCTTCGGGTTGTATGGTTAAGTGACTAAGCGTACACGGTGGATGCCTTGGCAGTCAGAGGCGATGAAGGACGTACTAACTTGCGATAAGCCCAGATGAGACAGTAAGAGTCATTTGAGTCTGGGATTTCCGAATGGGGAAACCCACGTGCATAAGCACGTATCATTAACTGAATACATAGGTTAATGAAGCGAACCGGGGGAACTGAAACATCTAAGTACCCCGAGGAAAAGAAATCAATTGAGATTCCGAAAGTAGCGGCGAGCGAAATTGGATTAGCCCTTAAGCTTTATATGCGTCAGGTGAAGGTTCTGGAAAGGACCGCGAAACAGGGTGATAGCCCCGTAACCGGCAGCGTATGTTCAGTGAAATCGAGTAGGGCGGGACACGTGTTATCCTGTCTGAACATGGGGGGACCATCCTCCAAGGCTAAATACTCCTGACTGACCGATAGTGAACCAGTACCGTGAGGGAAAGGCGAAAAGAACCCCTGTGAGGGGAGTGAAATAGAACCTGAAACCGTGTACGTACAAGCAGTAGGAGCACCTTCGTGGTGTGACTGCGTACCTTTTGTATAATGGGTCAGCGACTTATATTCAGTGGCAAGGTTAACCATTTAGGGGAGCCGTAGGGAAACCGAGTCTTAACTGGGCGTTCAGTCTCTGGATATAGACCCGAAACCGGGTGATCTAGCCATGGGCAGGTTGAAGATTGAGTAACATCAATTGGAGGACCGAACCGACTAATGTTGAAAAATTAGCGGATGACTTGTGGCTAGGGGTGAAAGGCCAATCAAACTCGGAGATAGCTGGTTCTCCCCGAAAGCTATTTAGGTAGCGCCTCGGACGAATACTACTGGGGGTAGAGCACTGTTAAGGCTAGGGGGTCATCCCGACTTACCAACCCTTTGCAAACTCCGAATACCAGTAAGTACTATCCGGGAGACACACGGCGGGTGCTAACGTCCGTCGTGGAGAGGGAAACAACCCAGACCGCCAGCTAAGGTCCCAAATTACAGCTAAGTGGGAAACGATGTGGGAAGGCTCAGACAGCTAGGATGTTGGCTTAGAAGCAGCCATCATTTAAAGAAAGCGTAATAGCTCACTAGTCGAGTCGGCCTGCGCGGAAGATGTAACGGGGCTAAGCTGTAAACCGAAGCTGCGGCAATGCGATTTATCGCATTGGGTAGGGGAGCGTTCTGTAAGCCGTTGAAGGTGAACTGTAAGGTTTGCTGGAGGTATCAGAAGTGCGAATGCTGACATGAGTAACGATAAAGGGGGTGAAAAACCTCCTCGCCGGAAGACCAAGGGTTCCTGTCCAACGTTAATCGGGGCAGGGTAAGTCGACCCCTAAGGCGAGGCCGAAAGGCGTAGTCGATGGGAAACGGGTTAATATTCCCGTACTTCTTACAATTGCGATGGGGGGACGGAGAAGGCTAGGTGGGCCTGGCGACGGTTGTCCAGGTTCAAGTGCGTAGGCTTGAGAGTTAGGTAAATCCGGCTCTCTTTAAGGCTGAGACACGACGTCGAGTCACTACGGTGATGAAGTCATTGATGCCATGCTTCCAGGAAAAGCCTCTAAGCTTCAGATTGTAAGGAATCGTACCCCAAACCGACACAGGTGGTCGGGTAGAGAATACCAAGGCGCTTGAGAGAACTCGGGTGAAGGAACTAGGCAAAATGGTACCGTAACTTCGGGAGAAGGTACGCTCTTGACGGTGAAGTCCCTCGCGGATGGAGCTATTGAGAGTCGCAGATACCAGGTGGCTGCAACTGTTTATTAAAAACACAGCACTGTGCAAAATCGTAAGATGACGTATACGGTGTGACGCCTGCCCGGTGCCGGAAGGTTAATTGATGGGGTTAGACTTCGGTCGAAGCTCTTGATCGAAGCCCCGGTAAACGGCGGCCGTAACTATAACGGTCCTAAGGTAGCGAAATTCCTTGTCGGGTAAGTTCCGACCTGCACGAATGGCGTAATGATGGCCACGCTGTCTCCACCCGAGACTCAGTGAAATTGAAATCGCTGTGAAGATGCAGTGTACCCGCGGCTAGACGGAAAGACCCCGTGAACCTTTACTACAGCTTGGCACTGAACATTGAACCTACATGTGTAGGATAGGTGGGAGGCTTTGAAGACGTGACGCCAGTTGCGTTGGAGCCGTCCTTGAAATACCACCCTTGTATGTTTGATGTTCTAACTCTGGACCGTTATCCGGTTCGAGGACAGTGCCTGGTGGGTAGTTTGACTGGGGCGGTCTCCTCCCAAAGAGTAACGGAGGAGCACGAAGGTGGGCTAATCACGGTTGGACATCGTGAGGTTAGTGCAATGGCATAAGCCCGCTTGACTGCGAGAATGACAATTCGAGCAGGTGCGAAAGCAGGTCATAGTGATCCGGTGGTTCTGAATGGAAGGGCCATCGCTCAACGGATAAAAGGTACTCCGGGGATAACAGGCTGATACCGCCCAAGAGTTCATATCGACGGCGGTGTTTGGCACCTCGATGTCGGCTCATCACATCCTGGGGCTGAAGTCGGTCCCAAGGGTATGGCTGTTCGCCATTTAAAGTGGTACGCGAGCTGGGTTTAGAACGTCGTGAGACAGTTCGGTCCCTATCTGCCGTGGGCGTTGGAAGATTGAAGGGGGCTGCTCCTAGTACGAGAGGACCGGAGTGGACGAACCTCTGGTGTTCGGGTTGTGTCGCCAGACGCATTGCCCGGTAGCTAAGTTCGGAATCGATAACCGCTGAAAGCATCTAAGCGGGAAGCGAGCCCTGAGATGAGTCTTCCCTGACACTTTAAGTGTCCTAAAGGGTTGTTCGAGACTAGAACGTTGATAGGCAGGGTGTGTAAGCGTTGTGAGGCGTTGAGCTAACCTGTACTAATTGCCCGTGAGGCTTAACCATACAACACCCAAGGGGTTTTGATTGGACTCAATGCAAGTACATTGAATGTGTGTGAGAACTTAAACAGCTTTCCGAATTTTGGAATTGAATTTATTAACTACATCCCTGTAGTTAACCCTTCGGGCCGCACTAAAGTGCGTTAAATTTTGTTCCTGACAAAATTTTGCTTGGCGACCATAGCGTTTTGGACCCACCTGATTCCATTCCGAACTCAGAAGTGAAACGAAACAGCGTCGATGGTAGTGTGGGGCTTCCCCATGTGAGAGTAGAACATCGCCAGGCTTTAATATCGTTTCAGAACTCTCTTTTTTAAGAGAATACCCTGGAAACACAGCTAAATATCCAGCGTCGTAAGTGTAAGACTCGATTTTTAGTGACAATTTGCGGAGAGATGGCTGAGTGGTTGAAAGCACCGGTCTTGAAAACCGGCGTACGTTAATAGCGTACCTAGGGTTCAAATCCCTATCTCTCCGCCACTATTAAAGAAACCCGCTGAGCAATCAGCGGGTTTTTTGCGTTTGTAGGATCAAAGCGTAGAATTATAGACCCTAGACCCTAGACCCTAGACCCTAGACCCTAGACCCTAGACCCTAATCAACAATACTGCGTTTGGCCGATACTACGCGCCACAGCGCTCTGACCAGCGGATCATCCAGCTGCGAGCGTTTGCAACATACCCCGAGCTTGAACGGCTTAATCGGCGAGAAAGAGAGTCGTTGCACCTTTTCACGTACCGGACTGTTATTGATCACCACATCGGGAGCGATTCCCACCCCGCAGCCCAGCGCGACCATACTGACAATCGCCTCATGGCCGGCTATCTGAGCATAGATATTGGGTTTGATCTTCATACGTTTAAACCAGCTGTTGGCTCGGTCACGGGCCGTACCGACTTCCGGCACGATAAACGGGACCTGAGACCAGTCCGGATGTTCTTTCTGTACTTCTTCGACAAAGCTGCTGATCCCTATCGGTGCGATCACCGACAGCGGCAGTTCACTGATGGTGGTGAATTCCACCCGTGACGGCAGATGCTCCGGCATCGCGGAAATCGCAATGTCCGCTTCATCATTCAGTATTTTATCGATGGCCTGGGCCGGATCCCCGGTCAGCAGTTTAAATTCAATCGACGGGTGTTTAAGCCGGAATGCATTGAGCAGTTCCGGCAAATGACTGTAGCTGGCCGTGACCGAACAGAACAGACGAATTTCCCCTTTCAGCTCCGCTTCCTGCTCGTTGAGCTGGGTATGGAACTGGCGCCATTCACTGGTGATGCGCATGGCGACCGGCAACAGCTTACTGCCGGCCGGAGTCAGTTCGACACTGCGGTTGTCCCGCACGAACAGAGCATGACCGACTTCATCTTCCAGCTTTTGAATCTGCCGGCTCAATGCGGACGGACTGACATGCATTGCGGTCGCCGTTTTGCTGAAATTCATACTGTCGCAAAGATGGAGAAACAGTTGTAAGGTTTTAATGTTCATAAGCGGACTCTGTGTTGCATTAATTGCAATAACTAATTGTGAATATATCACTTTGAGCAACTGAATGTCTGTTTTAGTATGAATTCATTCGGTGCACAGCCACCGACCTGATGGAATAAATTAAAGGAGCACCCTGATGGCGAACTATTTCAATACCCTGAACCTGCGTGAGCAATTGGACCAACTAGGCCGCTGCCGTTTTATGGCACGTGAAGAATTTGCAACTGAAGCAGATTACCTGAAAGGCAAGAAAGTGGTCATCGTAGGTTGTGGTGCTCAAGGCCTGAACCAAGGTCTGAACATGCGTGATTCTGGTCTGGACGTATCTTACGCACTACGCCAGGCAGCGATTGACGAGAAGCGTCAGTCTTACAAAAACGCCAAAGACAACGGTTTTGTGGTAGGCAGCTACGAAGAGCTGATCCCACAAGCTGACCTGGTTGTTAACCTGACTCCGGATAAGCAGCACACTGACGTAGTTCAGACCGTAATGCCGCTGATGAAACAGGGTGCAGCTCTGGGTTACTCACACGGCTTCAACATTGTTGAAGAAGGCATGCAAATCCGTAAAGACCTGACGGTTGTTATGGTGGCACCTAAGTGTCCGGGTACTGAAGTACGTGAAGAGTACAAACGTGGCTTCGGTGTTCCGACTCTGATCGCTGTTCACCCAGAGAACGACCCGCAAGGCGACGGTCTGGAAATCGCCAAAGCATGGGCTGCGGCAACTGGTGGTCACCGTGCAGGTTGTCTTGAGTCTTCATTCGTTGCTGAAGTGAAATCTGACCTGATGGGCGAGCAGACTATCCTGTGTGGTATGCTGCAAGCGGGTTCTATCGTATGTTACGAGAAGATGATTGCTGACGGTATCGATGCGGGTTATGCAGGTAAACTGCTGCAGTTCGGTTGGGAAACCGTAACCGAAGCACTGAAATTCGGTGGCATCACCCATATGATGGATCGTCTGTCTAACCCGGCTAAAGTGAAAGCGTTTGAACTTTCTGAAGAGCTGAAAGATCTGATGCGTCCACTGTACAACAAGCACATGGATGACATCATCTCTGGTCACTTCTCAAGCACCATGATGGCTGACTGGGCGAACGACGACGTGAACCTGCTGGGTTGGCGTGCAGAGACTGCAGAAACTGCCTTTGAGAACTACCCAGAGTCAGATGTGAAGATTGCTGAGCAAGAGTACTTCGACAACGGTATCCTGATGATCGCTATGGTTCGCGCCGGGGTTGAACTGGCATTCGAAGCGATGACAGCATCAGGCATCATCGATGAGTCGGCTTACTACGAATCACTGCACGAAACTGCCACTGATCGCGAACACTATCGCACGTAAGCGCCTGTACGAAATGAACGTGGTTATCTCTGACACTGCAGAATACGGTAACTACCTGTTCGCAAACGTAGCGACTCCGCTACTGCGCGAGAAGTTCATGCCTAAAGTAGGTACTGACGTAATCGGTAAAGGCCTGGGCGAAACATCTAACCAGGTTGATAACGCAACTCTGATTGAAGTGAACAGCATCATCCGTAACCACCCGGTTGAGTTCATCGGTGAAGAGCTGCGTGGCTACATGAAAGACATGAAGCGCATCGCTGTAGGTGACTAATTAAGTCGGCTTAAAAAGCATAATAAAAGCAAACACAACACAACATAAAAACAAAAAGGGCTTAGTCGTAAGACTAAGCCCTTTATAATTGCTGCTGACCGGTGTTGCCTGCCAGTCCGGGGCACCCGGAGCAGGTTATTATTTGTCAGCCAGTTTGGCTTCCAGCTCAGCCAGCTTCTGTTCCATTTCAGTCAGCTTCTGACGTGTACGCAGCAGAACCTGAGTCTGCACATCAAACTCTTCACGGCTGACCACATCCAGCTTATTCAGCTGGCCCTGAATGACCTGACGAACTTTCTGTTCGACATCGGTACCCAGGTCTTTGACCGGTTGCGGCATGGATTCGTGAATCTGTTTCGCGATTTGCTCAAGTTTCTTTGGATCAAACATTGGTTATTCACTCCTGTATTTATGTCTTTCATTCTATGCAATTCAGTATCGAAAGTCGTTAATTGCGATGATAAAAAAGCGTGAAAGCATACTTTTGTCACTCAGATCAAAGGAGTAGCGAATCAGGCTCGTCACAGTAGCCGATGAACCTTGCCCCGGTTGTCTGCGCAGACTGAGCTGCGCTGATTGTCTGAGCGGATGATTTTTAGGTTCGTGCTCGCAGCGGAGTGGAAAGTGTCCGCTTGCGGCATTATCATGAGCGCCTTCAATACGCAGATCAGAGAGCACTATGAAGCTGAACCCAAGACAAGATGAAGCCGTGAAATACGTATCTGGCCCCTGCCTGGTACTGGCGGGTGCAGGCTCGGGCAAAACCCGGGTTATCACCAATAAGATTGCCTATTTGGTTCAGCAGTGCGGGTACAAAGCGCGTAATATCGCTGCCGTGACCTTTACCAATAAAGCCGCGCGTGAAATGAAGGAACGCGTAGGCCAGACCTTAGGTAAAGCCGAGTCCCGTGGTCTGATGGTATCGACCTTCCATACCCTCGGGCTGAATATTATTCGTCGTGAGTACAAGCAGCTCGGCCTCAAAGCAGGCTTCTCCCTGTTTGATGACCAGGATCAGCTCGCCCTGCTTAAAGAGCTGACCGAAAAGCAGCTCGACGGCGATAAAGATCTGCTGCGCCAGTTGATGAGCACTATCTCGAACTGGAAAAACGACATGTTGTCACCGGATCAGGCCAAAGCGCAGGCACAGGGTGAACAACAGCAGCTGTTTGCATTCTGCTACGAGATGTACCACACCCAGATGCGCGCCTATAACGCACTCGACTTTGATGACCTGATTCTGCTGCCGGTTCTGTTGTTACGTGGCCAGGAAGAGGTGCGACAGCGCTGGCAGAACCGGATTCGTTACCTGCTGGTCGATGAATATCAGGACACCAACTCAAGTCAGTATGAGCTGGTGAAATTGCTGGTTGGTGAACGCGGCCGTCTGACGGTGGTCGGTGACGATGACCAGTCGATCTACTCCTGGCGTGGCGCTAAACCACAAAACCTGGTGCTGCTGGGGCAGGATTTCCCCAATCTGCGCCTGATTAAGCTAGAGCAGAACTACCGCTCAACCAGTCGTATTCTGCGCGCGGCTAACATTTTGATTGCCAATAACCCGCACGTGTATGAGAAGTCGCTGTTTTCCGAGATCCCGGATGGTGAAAAACTCAAAGTGATCATGGCCAAGAATGACGACCATGAAGCTGAACGGGTGACAGCGGAAATCGTGGCGCATAAATTCCTTAACCGCACTCATTATCGTGATTATGCGATTCTGTATCGTGGTAACCATCAGTCGCGTCTGATTGAAAAATCCCTGATGCAGAACCGGGTGCCGTACAAAATTTCCGGGGGAACGTCATTTTTTGCCCGCGCGGAAATTAAAGACATCATGGCGTACCTGCGCGTGCTGGTGAACCCGGACGACGACAATGCGTTTCTGCGTATCGTTAACACGCCGAAACGGGAAATCGGCCCGGCGACCATGGAGAAACTGGGCAGTTACGCCAATATGCGTGGTAAGAGCCTGTTTGAGTCCAGTTTTGAGCTCGGGCTGGAACAGCATCTGTCCGGGCGTGGCCTGGAAAATCTGCGCCGTTTTACCCAGTGGCTGGTTGCGATTTCCGATAATGCCGAACGCGGCAACACCGTAGAAGCAGTGCGCTCTCTGGTTCGCGATATTCACTATGAAGACTGGCTGTACGAAACCTCATCCAGTGCGAAAGCGGCCGAGATGCGGATGAAGAACGTCTCTGAGCTCTATTCCTGGATTGTCTCTGACCTTGAGGGAGATAATTATGATCAGGAAGAGAAAACCCTCAAAGAGGTGGTACAGCGCCTGACGCTGCGAGACATGATGGAGCGTGGTGAAGATGAGGACGACAGTGATGCGGTGCAGCTGATGACGTTGCACGCATCTAAAGGCCTCGAGTTTCCCTACGTATACATGCTTGGTACGGAAGAGGGTATTCTGCCGCACCAGACCAGTATTGATGAAGACAATGTCGAAGAAGAGCGACGTCTGATGTATGTGGGGATTACCCGTGCCCAGCGTGAAATGACCTTTGTGATGTGCAAAGAGCGCCGTCAGTATGGTGAACTGCTCAAACCGACCCAGAGCCGTTTTCTGGATGAGCTACCTTACGATGATGTTGAATGGGAAGTAAAGAAGAAACCACTGTCGCAGGAAGAGCGAATGGCCAAAGGTCAGGCGCATATTGCCAACCTGAAGGCGATGTTTAAAAAATAGCGTGCGCGCTTGTACGCCTATTGCGACAGAGATGAAAAAGGCTTGGTTTATCCAAGCCTTTATTCTTATATTCGAATCTTAGGTTGCTTTATCAAAGCCTTGATTAAATTATCCAAGCTTTCACTGCATTCCGGGTCGATTACAGACCTTCTATCATATGCTCAATCGCGGCCATGATTTCATCGTCTGAACAGTCCATACAAGTACCACGTGGTGGCATCATATTCAGACCGTTAATAGCGTGCTGCTGCAGGACATCTTTACCCTGGGCAATGCGCGGAGCCCAATCAGCGGCATTGCCAATTTTGGGAGCGCCACTGACTCCGGATGCGTGACAAGCGATACAAAAGGTGCCGTAAACAGAGGCGCCATCACGCGGGCCGGTTGGTTCTGCAGCCACCGGTTCACTGCCTGCCAGATACACATTACCCACAGGTTTGATGCGTTCTGCAATGGCATCAGCATCGGCGGAACTGGTTGCGAAGGAGGCGGTAGAAAAGGTTAGTGCAGCGAACAATACGCTTAAGACTGATCGAGACATATCCATTTAACTCACTTTACATTCCAAAGGTAAGTGCTGCTTACCCAATTATTATTTAGCGTAGGGTGATTTATTGGCCGGACTGGCTGTTAAATCAATGTAAACTGTGGGTGATTATAGATCGATAACATGGTGCAATAAACAACAAGTTGCGATCTTCAGGGGGTGAGTCACATCCTTAAATAGGGTGAATTCGCCATATCTGATGAAAAAGGCACCAAACGAATAAAAAAAGTTGAAAAAGTACTAGACGACCCATGGCGATCTACGTATTATTCCCATCCGCCGATAGGGCATGCGCCCGTAGCTCAGCTGGATAGAGCGTTGGCCTCCGGAGCCAAAGGTCGAAGGTTCGAATCCTTTCGGGCGCGCCAATTCCCGGAAGCAATATCGGTAAAAATTTAGTGGTGGCTATAGCTCAGTTGGTAGAGTCCCGGATTGTGATTCCGGTTGTCGCGGGTTCGAATCCCGTTAGCCACCCCATTCGTCGGTGAATAGCGCAGTTTGGTAGCGCATCTGGTTTGGGACCAGAGGGTCGGGGGTTCGAATCCCTCTTCACCGACCACTTATTTAAGTGTCAGGCGTTAAGCGTGATACGAAGTAACGGCATACAAGCGGTTATTGCAAAATTCAGCGGTGGCTATAGCTCAGTTGGTAGAGTCCCGGATTGTGATTCCGGTTGTCGCGGGTTCGAATCCCGTTAGCCACCCCATTTGTCGGTGAATAGCGCAGTTTGGTAGCGCATCTGGTTTGGGACCAGAGGGTCGGGGGTTCGAATCCCTCTTCACCGACCACCATTCAAAGCCTCGTCAGCAATGACGGGGCTTTTTTACATCTGAATGATTGTGGAGGATGCTTCATAGCATCGCGGGTCGTGGGCTGGAGCGCCAGTCCGATCTAATCCCTCTTCACCGACCACCATTCAAAGCCTCGTCAGCAATGACGGGGCTTTTTTACATCTGAATGATTGTGGAGGATGCTTCATAGCATCGCGGGTCGTGGGCTGGAGCGCCAGTCCGATCTAATCCCTCTTCACCGACCACCATTCAAAGCCTCGTCAGCAATGACGGGGCTTTTTTACATCTGAATGATTGTGGAGGATGCTTCATAGCATCGCGGGTCGTGGGCTGGAGCGCCAGTCCGATCTAATCCCTCTTCACCGACCACCATTTGAAGCCTCGTCAGCAATGACGGGGCTTTTTTACATCTGAATGATTGTGGAGGATGCTTCATAGCATCGCGGGTCGTGGGCTGGAGCGCCAGTCCGATCGCATCCCTCTTCACCGACCACCATTTAAAGCCTCGTCAGCAATGACGGGGCTTTTTTACATCTGAATGATAGTGGAGGATGCTTCATAGCATCGCTGGTCGTGGGCTGGAGCGCCAGTCCGATCGAATCCCTCTTCACCGACCACCATTTAAAGCCTCGTCAGCAATGACGGGGCTTTTTTGCATCTGGATGATTGTTGGAGGATGCTTCATAGCATCGCTGGTCGTGGGCTGGAGCGCCAGTCCGATCGCATCCCTCTTCACCGACCACCATTTAAAGCCTCGTCAGCAATGACGGGGCTTTTTTGCATCTGGATGATTGTTGGAGGATGCTTCATAGCATCGCTGGTCGTGGGCTGGAGCGCCAGTCCGATCGCATCCCTCTTCACCGACCACCATTTAAAGCCTCGTCAGAAATGACGGGGCTTTTTTACGTTTGTAGGTTCTAGACCCTAGGACCCTAGGATCCTAGGGCTTGATTCTGTACCTGTTGTCTAAGACATTCTGCCAGAACCCAGAACCCAGAACCCAGAACCCAGAACCCAGAACCCAGAAGCTGTATTCCCTTTTCTCACCATTTGTGTGCGTACCATCACTTTTTTTATTTTTATGCGGATTGGTGGGCAATTCCTCTTCTAGTCTTTAAACAGACGTTTCGCACGCGAACCATTTATCTGCCCAGTGTCCGCTTGACGTTGAGTTGAGTCAGTTCACAAAAACGATAAGTTTAATATTCCACTTAATTTTACATTATTGGGTTTAATTTCTGGTTAATAGCTGAATGTCTGGTTTTTATGGTTTAGGTAATGGATTTCATGTGAGATTGTTTCTTTATTGTTAATATTTAGCTCGGCTTGACACTTGCTAAAATATTCATCTGCTCGTTTTTTACAATATCTGCAATATTTGCGCTATATCAGTGTTTAACGCTATGAATATGAGTTAATCTACCGAGTATGGCGAAACATCCGACCACGCTAATATCTAGTTTTAGTGCATATAAATTCGATTATGCTGCTTTAAAGTGGTGCATTATCGATTTTTTATCCTTTTAATGTTGCTTTTGTGTGAAGTTTTCGCCATATTGATGGCCTTATAAATTGCCAGAATATTATACTGGTTTGAATGGATTCACTTGGGCATGCGTTGGTCGACCGCTGATGGTATCGATCGCCGTGAGCCGCAGACAGGGCAGAAAACTGCCGCAGCAGTAGAGGTCTGGTTTAGATGTCACTTTTAGAAGTAAAAAACCTTCGTATTGAATATCCGTCACGCCACGGTGTGCATGCAGCGGTTAAATCGCTGTCTTTCAGCATTGAGCGCGGCGAGATTGTCGGCGTAGTCGGTGAGTCCGGTGCCGGTAAATCGACAGTGGGTAACGCGATTATTGATTTGCTGAGTCCTCCGGGCACTATAGCCGGCGGTGAAGTCTTCCTGGATGGCAAGAAGATCTCTGGCTTGTCTCCGGAAAAAATGCGTGCCGTGCGCGGGTCTAAAATTGGCTTTATCTTCCAGGACCCGATGACCTCACTCAATCCGCTGTTCACCGTAGAGCAGCAGTTGAAAGAAACCATCCATGCCAACATGAAGGTCAGTGATGATGAAGCCTACCAGCGTGCATTGTCACTGATGAAGCAGGTCGGTATCCCGCAACCGGAAAACCGCCTGAAACAGTATCCGCACCAGTTTCTCCGGTGGTATGCGTCAGCGTGTCGTGATTGCTATTGCTCTGGCGGGCGAACCGGATTTGATCATTGCCGATGAACCGACCACGGCACTGGATGTGTCCATTCAGGACCAGATCCTGAGTCTGATCCGCGAGCTGTGCATTAAAAACAATGTCGGCTGTATGCTGGTGACCCACGACATGGGCGTGGTTTCCAACGTGACGGATCGTGTCGCGGTGATGTACCGCGGCGATCTGGTTGAATTCGGTCCGACGGCGAAAGTGCTGGGTGACCCGGATCATCCGTATACCCGCAGCCTGATTTCCGCAGTACCGCGCTCCGACATCAAACTGGACCGCTTCCCGCTGGTCACTTATATCGAAGATGCCGCTGAGCACAAAACCCTGGATATCAAGAATCACTGGCTGGGTCAGAGTCAGGATCAGCGTGAGTACACCGGCCCGCTGCTTAACGTGGAAAACGTCAGCCTGCGCTTTGTGACCAAAGATTCACTGTTTGAAAGTCGCCGCGAGTACGTGCAGGCTTCCAATAATGTCAGTTTCGAGGTGCAGGAAGGAGAGACTTTCGGCCTGGTGGGCGAATCTGGTTCGGGTAAATCGACCATCGCACGCGTCATCGCTGGTTTGTACCAGCCGAATGAAGGCCGGGTGACGTTTGAAGGGCTCGATCTGACGGCGATGAAGTCAGAGAAAGAGCGCCGTCCGGTGCGTCGCCAGATGCAGATGGTGTTCCAGAACCCTTACACCTCAATGAACCCGCGGATGAAGGTCTTCGACATCATTGCTGAGCCGATTCGCTTTCATAAACTGACCAATGGTGAAGGGGAAACCCGCCAAATCGTCAACGACCTGCTCGATTATGTTGGCCTGGGTAAAATGGCCGGGGTGAAGTATCCGCATGAATTTTCCGGTGGTCAGCGTCAGCGTATTTCGATTGCGCGCGCGCTGGCAACCCGTCCGCGTCTGCTTATCTGTGATGAGCCGACTTCGGCGCTGGATGTCTCTGTTCAGGCGCAAATCCTTAACCTGCTTAAAGATCTGCAGGATGAATTAAGCCTGACCATGATGTTCATCAGTCATGATCTGCCGGTGATTCGTCAGATGTGTGACCGGGTCGGGGTCATGAAAATGGGTACCTTGCTGGAAGTGGCGCCGACAGAGCAACTGTTCACAGCGCCGCAGCATGAGTACAGCCAGCAACTGATTTCCTTGATGCCGGAGTTTACCGGCTTGAGAGACGGTGTAAGCGCGGCCTAGCCGCACAGATTGCCGGCCTTTCGGGGCCGGGTTTTGAAACAGAAGCAAATACAACAACTAGGGATTTGGATTCCCGCATAAGGAGTTATGCAATGAAAACCATGAAAAGCAAACTTGCAGTGGCTTTAATGGCAGCTGGCCTCAGCTTTGCCGCCAGCGCAGCTGATATTACTGTGGCTTACGACGCTGATCCGGTATCACTGGACCCGCATGAACAACTGTCAGGTGGTACGCTGCAACTGTCTCACATGGTGTTTGATCCGTTGGTTCGCTACACCCAGGATCTGGACTTTGAACCACGCCTGGCGAGCAGCTGGGAACGTCTGGATGACAAAACAGTCCGTTTCCACCTGCGTGAAGGCGTTAAGTTCCACTCTGGTAACATGATGACAGCAGACGATGTGGTCTGGACGTTTGACCGTCTGCAAAGCTCACCGGATTTCAAAGCGATTTTTGAACCATACGAGAAAATGGTCAAAGTCGACGACTACACGGTTGACCTGGTATCGAAGGGCGCTTACCCGCTGGTACTGCAAACCGCGACCTACATTTTCCCGATGGACAGCAAGTTCTATTCAGGCAAGACCGAAGACGGCAAAGATAAGAGTGAAGTAGTGAAACACGGTAACTCGTTTGCGTCTACCCACCTTTCCGGTACCGGTCCTTTTATCGTAACGCAACGTGAACAGGGCGTGAAAGTCGAATTCGAACGCTTCAAAGACTACTGGGACAAAGATTCGAAAGGTAATGTTGACCATCTGACTCTGGTGCCTATCAAAGAAGATGCGACCCGTGTTGCGGCTCTGCTGTCTGGTGACGTCGACATGATTGCACCGGTGGCGCCGAACGACCACAAACGTGTTGAAGAAGCTAAAGGTGTTGATCTGGTGACCCTGCCGGGTACCCGTATCATCTCTTTCCAGATGAACCAGTCGAGCAATGAAGCACTGAAAGATGTGCGCGTGCGTCAGGCGATTGTCTACGCGATCAATAACCAGGGTATCGTTGATAAAATCATGAAAGGTTTTGCAACGGCTGCCGGTCAGCAGAGCCCGAAAGGTTACGCGGGTTACAATCCTGAGCTGGTGCCGCGTTATGATCTGAAAAAAGCCAAAGAGCTAATGAAAGAAGCCGGTTATGAGAAGGGCTTTAACCTGACGATGATCGCACCGAACAACCGCTACGTTAACGATGCCAAAGTTGCCCAAGCTGCGGCGGCGATGTTGTCGAAGATCGGCATTAAAGTTGATCTGAAAACCATGCCAAAAGCGCAGTACTGGCCAGAGTTTGATAAATGTGCGGCAGACATGCTGATGATCGGCTGGCACTCAGATACAGAGGATTCAGCTAACTTCTCTGAATTCCTGACCATGACCCGCAATGAAGAAACCGGTAAAGGTCAGTACAACTGTGGTCACTACTCAAATCCGGAAGTGGATAAACTGGTGGAAGCGTCAAACGTCGAAACCGATCCGGCCAAACGTGCGCAAATGCTGCAGCAGGTCGAAGCAACATTGTACAACGATGCAGCGTTCGTTCCTCTGCACTGGCAGAACCTGGCCTGGGGCGCGAAATCAACTCTGGACATCAAACCAATCGTCAACCCGATGGAATTCCCATACTTCGGTGACCTGGTAGTCCAAGAGTAAGTTGCGCGTTAAATGGTAACAGGAGCCTCCGTAACCCGGTTGCGGGGGCTTTCTAACCTTAGGTCATTAATCTTGTTTCAGTCGGGTTAGTGGCTGTTTTAAAGGCTGAATAGGGTCCATCGCAGGGCATTAACCCGGATGGATTTAGCATGGAAAGTTAAGGGGCAAGGAATGTTTTCGTTTCTGGTCAAGCGCCTGTTTCAGGCACTGATAGTGATGTTTGTGATCAGTTTGGTGGCGTTTGCCATTCAGGATAACCTGGGCGACCCGCTGCGCGAGCTTGTCGGTCAGTCGGTTTCAGAGACGGAGCGCCAGGCGCTGCGTGATGAACTGGGCCTCAACGATCCCTTCGTAACTAAATACACCCGTTTTATCACTGCTGCGGTGCAGGGCGACCTGGGTTCCTCCTATTTCTTCAAGCGTCCTGCGGTTGAAGTGATTCTCGACAAGCTGGTCGCGACGCTGGAACTGGTGTTCGGTGCCTCGCTGATCATTATTGTCTGTTCAATTCCGCTTGGGGTGTATTCAGCGATACATCCGAAGAGTGTGTTTACTAAGCTGGTCATGGCCGGCAGTAGTATTGGTATTTCGATCCCGGTGTTTCTGACTGCGATTATGCTGATGTATGTGTTCTCGATAGAGCTCGGCTGGCTGCCATCCTATGGCCGCGGTGAAACCGCAAACTGGCTCGGCTGGGAGTCGGGGTTTCTTTACCCTTGATGGTCTCGCACACCTGATCCTGCCTTGTGTCTCGCTGGCCTCCATCATGCTGCCGCTGTTTATCCGCCTGGTCCGTGCCGAGATGCTTGAAGTGCTCAGCTCTGAATACATCAAGTTTGCCAAGGCGAAAGGCCTGGCGATGAACAAGATTTATTACCAGCATGCGCTGAAAAATACCATGCTGCCGGTGCTGACTGTCGGCGGTGTGCAAATCGGCACTATGGTGGCCTACACCATTTTGACGGAAACTGTGTTCCAGTGGCCGGGTACCGGCTTCCTGTTCCTTGAGGCGATTAACCGGGTGGATACGCCGCTTATCACGGCTTACGTGATTTTTGTCGGCCTGATTTTCGTGGTGACCAACACCATCGTGGACCTGATGTATGGTCTGATCAACCCAACCGTTAACCTGACCGGAAAAGGAGCATAATCATGAGCCAGGTAGTTGCAGCTCCTTCACGCTGGGAGCGTTTTAAGCAGTCGGATTTTCTTTACTATTTTCTGCGTGATAAAGTGGCGATGGTCAGCTTTGTCATCTTTATGGTGGTGCTGGTTACGTCTCTGGTGTCACCGTTGATTGCACCGACCAACCCGTACGATTTAACGTCAATCGATATTATGGATTCGGAATTACCGCCATCCTGGCTGGATGGCGGCGATGAGCGCTTCCTGCTCGGCACTGATAACCAGGGGCGCGATATTTTATCGACCATTTTATATGGCTCCCGTTTGTCACTGACGATTGGCTTTCTTGCCGTTGCTTTACAGCTGTTCTTCGGCATCGTGATCGGCTTGTCAGCCGGCTATTTCGGTGGCCGTATTGACAGCTTCCTGATGCGTTTTGCGGATGTACAGCTGTCGTTTTCGACCATGATGGTCGCGATCATTGTATCGGCCATCTTTAAAGCCAGTTTTGGCAGCGAGTTCTACAGTGAATACGCGGTCTTGATGCTGGTGGTGATCATCGGCGTGGCCGAGTGGCCGCAATATGCGCGTACCATTCGTGCCTCTGTGCTGGCTGAAAAGAAAAAAGAGTATGTTGAAGCGGCGCGGGTGATGGGCTTTAAATCACTGCGTATCATGTTTCGTCATATTCTGCCGAACTGTCTGTCGCCGATTCTGGTGATCTCAACTGTACAGGTGGCGAATGCCATCATGTCTGAGGCGGCACTTTCTTTCCTCGGTCTGGGTTTGCCGGTTGACCAGCCATCACTGGGTTCACTGATCAGTATCGGTTTTAACTACATCTTCTCCGGTTCGTGGTGGATTACCATTTTCCCTGGCCTGGTGCTGGTCACCCTGGTGTTGGTGATTAACCTGCTGGGCGACTGGTTACGCGATGTGTTTAACCCGAAAATCTACAAAGGTTGATCAGAGTCGATTGATTTTGTTCGAATAATGTACCTAAACTAAGAGCCGTAAGTGATTGCGGCTCTTTTTTTGCATCTGTAATCGAACGTTGAGCAGTAACCATTGTCACTATGAGTAGGATAACTATGGAGATGAGAGTGGTCGTGATGCCTAAAATCACCCATCGAGTTCTGTTAAGCCTGTCCTGCTGTGCTGTACCTTTGTTTTCTCTGCCGGTACATGCTCAGGAGTTTCTTTGTGATGCGACTCAGGCCGCCAGCAATCAGTTGCCGGTTCTGGATAAAGCGTGTCCGATAGGACAAGGCCTATGGGGTAACTCGGCCCCGAAAAGAAAGGATTCTGACTTCTGGATTCAGTGCGGCTTGTTGACCAAGCCTTTATCGTTGGCCCAGGCCCAGGGTTTGTATCAACATATCTCAACCCATGTCTGGATGAAACCGGAAGACAAAGGAACCCGTTGCCTGATCGGGCCTTACGATGATTTCGCCAAGGCGCGCAAAGATTTGCGTGGCGTGCGCACTGTGACCGGCTACAAGGAAGCTTTTATTCGTGAAGTCGCAAAAAGCACGGCGACGTCAGTGACAGCGGCTGCGCCGGTAAAGCGTGCTCCAGTCGCACCACAAGCTGCACCAAAGCCTGCTAAAGCTCAGACTCCAGCCTCGCAACCTAAACCTGCGGTGTCGCCTAAACCTGTTGTGGCAGCTGAGCCTGCGCAAGCCGCTGCGCTGACCGAAACCCGTGCTTTACCTGCGACTGTTGCGTCTCAGGGCGCCGATATCAGCTTTCGCCATCAGGCGTCACTCAACGGAGTGAGTTATGTTGTGCCTTACACTCTGGCCGACAATGTGCAGTTCTACATGGAGCACAACAAAGCCTGGAACCGGCTCAGCTATGACGGGGCGGAAAAAATGTGCCGCAGCCAGAATATGCGCTTGGCAACCGAGCAGGAGTGGAAGCAGTTACTTAATTCAAAAGTGATGGAACGTGAACAGTGGCCGGTGTACCTGCCGTACTGGGGTGAGGGGCGCAAAGGACTGTTTACCAATGGCAGAACGACCAACCTGAAAGGCACCTCACTGCTGAATGTACTGTGTGTGAAAGGATAGAAAATAACCCCGCATTGCGGGGTTATTGTTACCTAGCCTGATTTGACGTGTTATTAGTCGTTATTGCTCACGCCTGTCCATTGCATGTTGAACTTAACGGCTTCGACATAAGCGCCCTGGGATTCCTTCACCCGGCCGATAAAGCTGTACACGTTGCCAACGGTCAGTGACGGTAAATCAAAGTCGATATTGGCATGGATGATATTGTTTTCGGTATTGTTGTAACACTCGAAGTTATCGTCATAATTACCACCGGATGAGTATTCCCAGCTCAGATCGGCACCGGTAAACAGCATGTGACGGTACAGATTCTGCGCATCTTCACAGGTGAAATCCTCATCGGTGAATTCCAGTACCACGTTGGCATCCATGGCGCCCTCATCACCAATTGACGGCTCATCGTTGATTGACAGGCCAACCCGGCCGACCGCTTCACCACCGTTTCTGGGTTGGCAGAATCATCGGGAAGTAACGCGTGTCGCCATCATCATCGGATTTAAGCTGAATGCGCGCTTCTGCATCGTCGATATTCGAGAAGAAGGTGTAGCGTTCAGTCTCGGCTTCGCCATCTTCTTCCACTGTCCACAGCAAAGTCTGAGCTCCGCTTGAGATCGCACTGGCATCGCTGACACTTAAGGTGACTTCCACATTACCGCCTTCATCCGGATCATAGAAGGTCGCAACCAGGTTATCGCCGTCTACCACATAACTTGCACCACTGGCCAGTTGTGTAGCTTCACTACACTGGGTTAAATTATCCGAACTACGGACGTTTTCGTATATTAGGCCGTCTTCAAAGCGGAAGGTATCACACCATACACTGCTGTAGTTTTGCTCTGTTGAGCCATTCGATGAACCGTGCTCCAGGCGGTACCATGTTGTACCTTCCAGTGAGTGGGTTTCCACCTCAGTCTCTTGACCTTCTAGTACCTCCGGCAAGGTAAATTCGGCCGCTTGCGAGGCTGCACCGTCTTCATCGCGCGCGTTAATCTGGAATGTTACTCCAGCTGAGTAAGCCTGGGTTGGCGTACCAGAGATAGTGGCAATGGCCTGGCTCTGGTCGATAGTTAGGGTCAGGCCTTCGATATCAATTGAACCGGATTCATATTCAGTGATTTCGCCATCCACATCACTGAATAAGCTAGCCAGGCTCAGGGTTTGTTCAAACTGAGTACCTTGTTGTAATTGCCAGCCATCCACAATGGTTTGTAGGGTGGTTTGAGTGTCCGTCACTACAACTGGCGCTTGGTTGCTGGCGGTGATGGTCACCGTTAGAACGACAGACTTAGTACTGATAATATTTTTTTGACTATCAAGATCGCTGGCTTGCAGGGTAATGGTGAATTCACCGCTGTCAGCTACTGGGTTAACCGCACCCAGTACCAGGGTACCGCTTGAGGCCGTGAGCGTAATGCCACTGTCGCCCAGTTCCGTCTCGTTCACAGAAACGGTTGGCGAGGCATTATCTTCATCACTAAACAGGCTGCTGACATCCAGGCTCAATCCGGCAAAGTTATCGTCTTCGCTGATATTCAGGGCAGACAGCTGTTCTTGCAGGGCAGTGACCACTTCGCCATCGGCAGTCATTTGGTAGTTACTGGCGATGGTGGTTGTACCTTCGTCAATCGTCACGACTGGTACGTAATTGGTGGAAGCCAGTTCAGTCTCGTCCATGCTGTCGACAGTTGTTTTGGCTGCTTCGACAATGGTGTCTGCTAGTTCTTCATAGTCCTGGCTGGCGGCATCTGCAGCTGCTTTTGATTCGGTCAGCATCTGAGCCACTTTATGCAAACTGCTGTTCGCTTCGGCGCCAGAGACGAAGTCACTATAAACATCATCCACACTATCGCTCAGTCCCAGAGCTGCAGCGATGGCTGCTTTCGCTTCATCTTCGCTCAGGGTGCTGTCGCTGCTCATTTTGATCGCAACTAGGTCAGTTATTGGTGACACTACGGTAGAGGATGTTGGCGCGCGGAATACCACTTCGTGTGCCATTGCTTGACTTGGGCTGTCCATATCAATGGTGTATTTACCGGCATAAGTCTCGGCATCGTAATCGGCCAGAGCGCTTTGTGCGTTGCCGCCCGGAGTCAGTGTCTGTAGCGCCAGGGTGCCGGTTACGTCTTGAGTTAACTGGTATTGGCCGTTCGCGTCGGTCAGGCCAAATACGATGTCCGTTCCAACTGTCAGTACACCATCGTTGTTGACATCGTCAAACAACACGGCCTGTTTAAAGTAGCCATCAAAACCTGTGATAGTGGTACTTTGCGCGGTGGTTTGGCCGCTGCTATCTGAGCCGCCACCGCCGCCACAGCCAGTTAATGCCATAGCAACTGACACTGCTAGAAAAGTCATCTTTTTCATTATTATTTCCCTGTTGATTGCAAACGAGGACGTCGATGCCTCATTTTTTGCGCTGTTGCATGGTGTTAAGCGCAAAAATAAAAGTTAAAGCGTAAAAATATCGAATCTGAGCCACTTTCTACCTGCTGCAATACACGCTGGCAATATACGGAAAGCAGCATAAAACCCGTAAATTAATTTAATTTTTTTATCATTAGCGGCAGGAAACCAGTCATCATGCGGTTTATGGCGTGATGCTGGGATCGGGCTGGTGATAGATTAAATTGATTTTCAGAGTCTCCAGCCACTGGGTATATTCCGGACGCGGGCGCAGAATATAGGTATAAATTTCGCCTTCAAGCGGGATGTCATATTCGGAATACTCTAGGTCAGAAGAAAGGCTGACCGGCCGCTGATGGGAGTCAAATTCATAACAGGCCGGCGGATAGTTGCCATAATAATCGCCGGAAAATACCATCATGGTTTGCTGATACAGAGTCGGGCCGGTCAGAGAAGAAAAGGCAAAATAAGGCTCAAACTGACGACAGGAGAGATCGCCTTGATCGGATAAAATATTCAGGTCTGAGTCTGCCGGTTGATAATAATTGACGTTGTCGAAGCGGCGGTCGTAAATGTAGTTGCCCATACTGACCCAGTAATAGTTTCTGTTGCTCGTCCATCAGCAGATAATCAAAGGATCCCCCCTGATAGAGGTACTGGCCGGTATCACCGTTGAGGCGCGCTTCTGCTGCCTCGCGGGCATCGGACAGGGTGTCGGTTTGATATTCGTCGCCGTCATAGCTGGTGACTAGAAAATTGTTGCTGTTATAGATGCGTGACGGATAGCTTTGGCGAAAAATCCAGCTGTAGAACTGGTTGGAATCAAGACTGAAGTCGATTTGTTGCGTCTTGCGCTGATAGGTTCCGGCGCGTTGCAGCGCTGCGCTGTCGGGACAATCGAGGCGGGTTTGCCCCATAGCGTAATAGACCACCCCTTTACTGAGGTAGAATAGTTCACAATACAGCACATCATAATCATAGTGTTGGCCGTCCAGCTGGCGCGTGGTCTGGATACGGTATAGGTAGGTATCCTCCAGTTGCTGGGTATCCTGCTCGTTTTCAGTTGACTCGACTGGCAGGATAAAACTGGTGCTTGGCCAGGTCTCATCCGCATGGGCATCATCACTTGCTTCAATCAGCAGCGTCGGGGCGCCGCTATCCGGCTCCGGTGTGCCGCTTACAGTCAGCAGCTGAGCCAGGTTGAGTCGCAGGGCAGTACTGGTGACGGATACCCGGTAGGAGATCAGATCGCCTTCCGGGTCGGTGAACAGGTCACTGATATCGACCTGATAACGCACGGCATTCCCCGGGCTGAGTTGCCAGGTTGCAATTTCGTCACTGATGCGTTGATAGGCTTCGCTGTTCAGTTGCGGCGGCTGGTTATCTTCTTCGGCGCTGGCTGTATCACTCTCTGCCGTCGTGACGGTTTTCACCCCGGCGTCCGTGTTGTCAGGCGCTGTGTCCTCAGCGGGTTGTTCTGTCTCAGGTTCAAGCTCACTGTCACCGCTCTCAGCCTCATCTGTGGCGTCGGCTGGTGAGCGGCTTGCGTTGTTATCGGCGCTATGTGAGCCGGCAGAGAGGGGCTGTGCGGACGCGGCGGCGTGCAATGCGCTGTGACTGTCCGGCCACCAAGCATGGCCCGGTGTTAACCCGCGCTGGGCGGTTTCATCCGTAGCCAGTTGCTCGGTGCGTGAGTCGGCGGGCCACAGCAGCCAGGCACCTAACATGGCAGCACTGAGTGAAACAAAGACGCGCATCTTAACTCAGCCTCGACTGGAACCAGCACAAGGCGAATTTGAGATCTTTTTCGATTAGGCTGCGGCTGCACTCCAGCAATTCACTGATTTCGTCGACTTTCATGCCAATCAGGTATTTGAGCTTGAGTGCGTTGGACTGGCGCGGGTAGCGGGCACTGAAGGTATCCAGAGTTTTGTCCATGATGACGAGCTGTTCAAACGAGGCTGAAGAGTCACGATCGCCCTGTGTCAGCAGGGTGACCGGCTGACGTTTTTGTGCCTGCTTATGGCGGGCATGGTCGATCAGAATCTGGCGCATGATTTTGGCCGCTTTAAGATAAAAATCGCGCCGGTGCTGTACATCATCGAGATCCGTCTGCGACAAGCGCAGATACGCTTCATGCACCAGCGCGGTGGTGCTGTGAATGCTGTCATTGAGGATCGGGTTGCTGTCACCGTATTTACTTGCGTTGCGCGCCTGTTCCTGTTCGGCAAGGCGGCGCAGTTGGGCATAAGCAATATGATAAAGCTCACCTTCTGCAGATTTGTCACCCTGCTTCCAGTTGTGCAGCACTTGTGTAAAGGGTGAAGAGACCATTAGCTGTCCTTATGCTGTTTGGTAAATTCGTCGACATTCAGGGTTTGCATCGATTCCTGGCCATCCACCGCGCGCTGTTTGCGTTGCTGATAGCGATACAAAATCCCCTGATCCCAGTCGTGACCTGCCGGCAGATATTCCCAGCTGGTAAATTGCGGGCCGCGCTCCGGTTCAAACCAGGTCACGGTAATGTTGAGATCGCCCAGATTGACCGAATTGCCCGGTTTTTGCAGCCACCACATGTCGCGATACTGCGCCGTGACGTCCCGGGTGTAGTCTTGTGGTCCGGACGGACATTCACTGACAGATTCGGGGCCGAGCAGAACCTGGCTGGCGGTGATTCGCAGGCACTGATGCTGAATGCCTGAGGTGAGGTAGCGGGTGCGTAACCAGATGCCCTGCAACGGAATGTGGTCGCCCTTACCGTTCGGGTAGGTGAACCACATCATCTCACTGCGGTTGTTGTGGCTGACGCGGGCTTTATGGCCCAGTCCCTGCGATTTCTCCATGAACAGCTCGGTGAGCGGATCAAAATTCATTGCTATGGTGCGGTATTTCCAGTCGCCTTCGTCGTCAAAGTCCTCGACATAAAAGCCGTTGAGGTCGTTACGGGTACAGCCGTGCCGGGCGCAGCCAATCAGACCAGCCTCATGGGCAAACTGGCCCAGCGGATGCTCTACTGCCTCGGTTAGACCTTGCTCAGGTCTGAGCTGGCAGCCGTTAAAGTGATCTCCAATCGCCGGATACTCGGTCAGTGTTTCCGCTCCGACTGAAAAGCGCGTTTTACCTATCGGGGCAAAGTAATTGGGATGAGCGGCGCGATCGAGATTGTAAGCGCAGATTTTTCCCTGCCAGTCTTTTTTGGGGACCAGGCTGGTTTCGTACATCACACCTTTGGGCCGGTAAATAACCTCGTCGGAAACAAAATTCTGCTCAATATAGTGCTGGCTCTGATTGAGGTGTTCGACCGCTTGCTGAGTCGAGACCAGAGGCAGATTAAGTGCCGCAAGATGATCGTCAAGAAATGACAAGTCGAGCTGTTTAAGCTGCTGAATAAAATGCCGGTCAGTCAGTGCCTGGCTGAGCAGCGTGATCTCTTCGCGGTTTTGTGGGGTCGTATCGAGCGAAAGCAGTAAACGGGTCATGTTCACACTGCGGCTGACCTGAGTACTGGCCAGCGTCGGGGTCACCACTTCCTGACCGCTCAGGGTGGTGAGCAGATAGCCGTGTTCGTCCAGGCCGAGGTAAAAGCGGATCACATCGCCGGGATGATAGGAGAATTGCCCTTTTTGGGTCGTGCCGCTCAGCCCTGAACTGGTGCGATAAAACAAGCCGGTAACCGGCGCATCAATAAAATAGCCCTGCTGCGTATCGGGCGCAGCAGCCAGCGGGGTCGTTGCCAACAGGCTGGAGAGAAACAGGATCAGGTTAGTTTTGAGGTTCATGGTTACTTTGATGTCGCTGGCTGTGCTGTGGGTGAATTGTGCTGCTTTTGCGGCGTCGGGGTGAGCAGCGCCAGCAACATTTTCTGTTTGATGTGTTGCGGGATCTCGGGATTAGACAAAATCCGGCGCCGGGTGATCTCGAGCATGGCATCGATACTCAGAGGCTGATCGAGCGAGTTTTTACTGTGAAACAGTAACTGGGTCAGTTCGAACAGCATGTTGTCAGTGATCTTTTTTTCTGCCGACAGCTGGTGGTTTTTCTCGATCACTGCCGAGGTGAAACTGGCTCCGGATGCTAAGAGTAACGAGACTAATAAGCAGTAAAACGGCCGTCGTTGCACCAGGCGTTTGAGCAGGTAAAACGGCATATGCTGGCGCAGGGAGATAGGGCGCAGAGCCAGCAGGTGCTCTGAATCATGGCGCAAATCACCGACACTGAGGTAGCGCTGCTCGGTGTTGGTCTCGGTGGCCTTGCGGATGATATACGCCAGATCCGAATCTGCTTTCGGTGCCGGAAACAAGGTATGCAGGATTTTGCCCAGCGAATAGACGTCACTCTGCTGGGTGAGGTATTCGCCTTGCTTTTGCTCCGGACTGGCGTACTGGCTGCTGAATGCGAGCAGCGCTGAATCCTTGTCTCCGGCCGCGTGCTGTTTGAGCTTCTGGGTCAGGTTGAAATCGATCAGCTTGGGCTGGTTTCCCGTGGTGATAAGGATGTTAGCCGGTTTGAGATCAGCATGCAGAACCTGGTGATCATGGGCGTGCTCGACCGCCTGACAGATACGGATAAACAGCTGCAGTCTGTCCTGCCGGGTTAAATTCTGCTGCTGCAGATAGCTGTCCAGTGTCGGGCCGTGAATATATTCCATTACGATATAGACCTGATCGCGAAACAGGCCGCCGTCATACACTTTCGCGATTCCGGGATGGTTGAGGCGAGCGAGGATTTGCGCTTCGGTAAACAGTGCCCGCTGGCCAAGTTGCGCGATGATGTGTGGCTGGATGAGCTTGATGGCCAGTTGCTGTTCGTAAGTATTATCAGCGCGGGTGGCGGCAAAGACGACGCCGAGACCGCCGCGGCCGATTTCCTCATGCAGCTGATATTTGTCGATCAGTTGGTGTGAGTAATCCGCTTCGTCCTCGGCCCACTCTAAAGCGTGATGAGAAAGCACCTGATGCAAACTGGTTGTTGCTGAGGCGGTCAGCAGCAGCAGCACTTCCTGATAAAGATCAGGTTGCCCGACCCGTAAACGCTCGATGGCCTGCTGTTGCTCGGGCTCGCTGAGATCCAGCCAGTCGTAAAAAAATTGTGTTGAGGAGTCAGGTGCTTGCACGGATTTTTATCGTATGAATAACCACATCCGTAGTGTATCCAAAATATATGTATAAAGTGAAACATATTCTTAATACTGCTACAACCTGTTGCGATTTGGACCTGACAGTGGTGATTTGAGCCGCACATTACCAGACGCCGCGTATAAAAAATGCCCACCGACCTCAGGCCGATGGGCATTGTTACTTAGATTGAGTGTCAGATTGAACGATTAAGCGTCAGTCGGAATCTTATGCGGTTTGGTGCCGAACAGTTTCATCACCATCACAAAGAAGACCGGTACGAAGAAAATCGCCAGGATAGTTGCTGCCAGCATACCACCCACAACACCCCAACCGATCGCGTTACGGCTTGCCGCACCGGCACCGGTACTCAGAGCCAGTGGCAGTACGCCAAGAATAAACGCGAATGAGGTCATCATGATCGGACGCAGACGCATACGGCACGCTTCGACGGTCGCTTTGACCAGATCCATGCCATCGTCATACAGGTCTTTGGCGAATTCCACGATCAGGATGGCGTTTTTCGCTGATAGGCCAATGGTGGTCAGCAGGCCAACCTGGAAGTAGATATCGTTCGACAGCGACTTGGTGGTTGCTGCCAGAATCGCACCAAATACCCCCAGAGGGACGACCAGGATGATGGAGAAACGGGACACTCCAGCTTTCGTACAACGCAGCCAGGCTGAGGAATACGATTAAGATAGACAGAGCGTACAGGAACGGTGCTTGAGAACCGGTCTGGATTTCCTGGTACGAGGCACCAGTCCATTCCAGGCCAATGCCTTCCGGCAGTTGGTCAACAATTTCCAGAATCGCCTGCATTGCATCACCGGTACTCTTACCCGGCGCAGCTGAACCCTGAATGTTCACGGCCGGTACGCCGTTAAAGCGTTCCAGACGAGGTGAACCGAATGACCAGCGCGTGGTGGCAAAGGCATCGAACGGTACCATATCACCATCGGCGTTACGCACGTGCCACAGGCTGAGATCATCCGGAGTCATACGGTAAGGCGCATCGGCCTGAACGTAAACCCGTTTGACCCGGCCGTTATCGATGAAGTCGTTAACGTAACTCGAACCGAGAGCCGTTGACAGCGTTGTGTTGATATCCGATACCGTCACACCCATTGCCATCGCTTTTTCATAGTCGATATCAATGCGGAACTGCGGGGTATCTTCCATACCGTTCGGACGTACCTGGGTCAGGTTCGGGTTAGAACCGGCCATACCCAGCAGTTGGTTACGTGCTTCGATCAGTTTTTCGTGACCCAGGTTAGCGGTGTCAGTCAGGTAAGCATCAAAACCACTTGCACTACCCAGGCCTTGGATTGCCGGGATGTTGAACGAGAAGATTTGTGCTTCTTTGATTGGCGCAAACGCCGGGTACGAACGGCCGATTACCGCATCGACCGACTGGCCAGGCTCAGTCCGTTCATCCCAGTCTTTGAGACGCACAAACGCCATACCCATGTTCTGGCCCTGACCGGCGAAACTAAAGCCGGCGACGGTAAACACAGAAACCACCAGATCTTTTTCATCTTCCTGGAAGTGCTTACGCACTTTATCCATCACCGCCAGGGTTTGTTCCTGGGTGGAGCCTACCGGCAGCTGGACGATTGACAGGAAAATACCCTGGTCTTCTTCCGGTACAAACGAGGTTGGCAGACGTGTCCACAGTGTGGCCAGAATGCCGACAATCACGCCGTATACCAGCAGGTAACGCCAGCGACGGTTAACACCTTTGCCGACCGTGTTCTGATAGCCTTGGGTACCACGGTCAAACCACTTGTTGAACCAGGCCAGCGGGCCGGATTTAACATGGTGATCTTCGCCTTTTTTCACCGGCTTAAGCATGGTTGCACACAGTGCCGGAGTCAGGATCATCGCCACCAGCACGGACAGTACCATTGACGACACAATGGTCAGTGAGAACTGACGGTAGATCGCACCCGCCGCGCCACCAAAGAACGCCATCGGAATAAATACTGCACTCAGTACCATAGCGATACCGACCAGAGCGCCGGTGATCTGGCCCATCGATTTACGGGTTGCTTCACGTGGCGGCAAGCCGTCTTCGGTCATGACCCGCTCAACGTTTTCCACCACCACGATGGCATCATCCACCAGCAGGCCGATAGCGAGAACCAGACCAAACATGGTCAGGGTGTTGATTGAGAAGCCGAACGCTGCCATAACCCCGAAGGTACCAAGCAGAACCACGGGTACCGCGATGGTTGGGATCAGCGTGGCTCGGAAGTTTTGCAGGAATAGGTACATCACGAAGAATACCAGTACCACAGCCTCCAACAGGGTGTGGACTACTTCTTCAATCGAGATTTTCACGAACGGCGTGGTATCGTACGGATACACCACTTCGATGTTGTCCGGGAAGGTTGGCTGCAGCTCAGCCAGACGCGCACGGACTGCATCTGCAGTGTCCAGAGCGTTAGCACCGGTCGCCAGCGTGATCGCAATACCTGAGGCGTAGTTACCGTTGTAACGGGCCGCGGTCTGATAGTTTTCCGCACCAAGTTCAACACGGGCGACGTCTTTAAGACGAATCTGAGCGCCGTCGGTGTCTACTTTCAGCAGGATATTCTGGAACTCTTTGACCGTGGTAAAGCGGCTTTGTGCGGTAATGGTCGCGTTAAGCTGCTGACCTTCAATAGCTGGTGCCGCACCCAACTGACCGACCGATACCTGGGTGTTTTGCGCGCTAATCGCGCTGCTTACTTCCGCAGGTGTCAGCTGGTAGTTGCTGAGTTTGTTTGGATCAAGCCAGATACGCATTGCGTGCTGGGCACCGAACACACGAACTTCACCCACACCCTGAACACGGCTCAGCGGGTCTTTGACCTGCGATACCATGAAGTCAGAGATTTCGGTGTTGTTCATGCTGCCGTCTTTCGAGATAAAGCCGACAACCATCAGGAATGAACTGGAGGACTTGGCCACCGTCAGACCTTGCTGGGTTACTTCATTCGGCAGGGTCGCTTCCGCCAGCGATAACTTGTTCTGCACCTGAACCTGGGCGATATCCGGATCGGTACCGGAATCGAAGGTCAGGGTGATACTGAAGTTACCGGCAGAATCACTGGTCGCTGACATGTAGAGCAGGTTGTCGATACCATTCATGTTCTGTTCGACAATCTGGGTGACGCTGTTTTCTACCGTGTCCGCAGATGCGCCCGGATAAGAACCGGAAATCGATACCGCTGGAGGCGCGATATCCGGATATTGCGAGACGGGCAGTGTCAGTATCGACAACACACCCGCCAGCATGATGATGATGGCGATCACCCACGCAAATATTGGGCGATCTATGAAAAATCGTGCCATGTCTTATTGTTCCTTAGAAGCTTCCAGGACTTGAGGAGTGACAGCGCTGCCCGGGCGGATTTTCTGGATTCCGTTGACAACCACTTGTTCACCGGCTTTCAGGCCAGAGTCAATCAGCCACTGATTACCGATGGTGTTGCTGGTCACTACCATACGCGATTCAATCTTGTTGTCGGCTGTGACGACAAATACCGAGGCTTCACCACGGGCGTTACGGGTGACTGCTGCCTGAGGAACCAGGATGCCGTCATCACGATGCTCGGTCGGCACTGCGGCGCGTACGTACAGGCCCGGTAGCAGGAACTGATTCGGGTTATCGACGGTGGCGCGCACGTTGACCGTACCGGTATTTTCGTTAACAGAGACTTCAGCAAACTGCAGTGTCGCACGCTGGTCAATTGGCGTACCGTCATCGAGGAACAGCTTGATACCGCTCAGCTCTTTTCTTTCCATACCCGTGGCCTGACGCAGTTTTAGCAACTCATTACTTGGCTGAGACAGGTCGACATAAAGCGGATCCAGCTGTTGAATGGTGGCCAGAGCACTGGTCTGGTTAGCCGTTACCAATGCACCTTCGGTGATCAGAGTACGACCGATACGGCCGGAAATCGGCGCGGTAATCTTGGTGTAGTCGAGGTTGATTTCAGCCGAATTCACATTCGCTTTTGCTTCTTCAACCGATGCCAGCGCTTGCTTGTAGCTTGCCTGAGCATCTTCATAATCCTGTTGGCTGACTGAGTTTTTCTTCACCAGTTCACTGTAACGTTTGGCCTGAAACTGAGCCTGAACCAGGCTGGCTTCGGAACGGGCCAGGCTTGCTTTGGCACTCGCCAGTGCAGCTTGATAAGTGGACGCATCCAGTTCAAACAGCACGTCGCCTTTTTTGACCTGGCTGCCTTCCACAAACAGTCGTTTGGTGACAATACCGCTCACCTGAGGACGTACCTCAGCAATGCGGTAGGCGCTGGTGCGACCCGGCAGCGTGCTGGTGACATCGACCGGCTGAGGCGTGATGGTGACCACATCGACCGCTACTGGTGGTGGTGCACTGTCGCCACCAGCTTGTGGTGTGGCATCTGGCTGACAACCTGCCAGCGCAATTGCGGCTACAATTGCGGCTAGCCACTGTTTAGAAAAGGCTTTACCGTCGCCCATAATTTCTCTCTCCTTTACCACTTAGAACGCATTAAACTCAGTGATCCCTTTAGGTATACGTACAAACCACCGCTCAGATTCACCGGCTCAAATGTCTTTGTGAGAATGCTGATTAATTGCAAAGCCTCTCAACACCCGATGTCATCCTGATGAACCCAGGTAAAAAATCGCATGTCTGGCTGCTGGATAGAACTCTGTCATTTATTACACAATTGGACAAGTAAATTTTGCTGCACAGATGGACAATTAATAAAAAGACACAATTTTATCGGATTTTTCCCGTCGGAATTGTCGCATCTAATGCATTCTGATGCATGCGTAAATTTGTTGCTGGTCGTTTTTAAATCGGCAGTACGTTAAATAACTAAAGCAGAAGCTGTGCCAGACAGGGTAGCAAGAGGTAAATAAAGCGCCCTCAGGCAGGCGAGCTCTCAGGCCGCGTTGAAAGTGGTGACTGAGTTGGCTGAGTAAGCCGCCTCTGGGGCTGGTGAGGTGTCAGAACGCCCAATGCTCGTGCGACGAGGTCAGTTTGGTGCGGATGACGGGCAACATAACGCTTCCGCAGAGGTTGAGGGTGGATAGTCAGATGGCCGGGAGCTGAAATACAAAAAGGCCGAGAAACTCGGCCTTTATTCACTGGGATAAGGGGCAGGTGCGCCTTAGCGCATCGTGACGAAACTCTTCGCTGCCGGTCGGGTGGATCGCGACCACGGAATCGAAGTCCGCTTTGGTTGCGCCCATCTTCATTGCCACGGCAAAGCCCTGGATCATCTCATCGACCGTGAAACCGATGCCGTGCAGGCCAACCACGGTTTCTTCATCGCCGGCACACACTAGTTTCATTTTACATGGCTGACGGTGCTTGGTGACTGCGGTGTACATCGCGGTGAAGCCTGAAGTGTAGACTTTCACTTGGTCGGCGCCGTATTGTTCAACCGCTTCCTGCTCGGTCAGGCCGATGGTGCCGATTGGCGGGTGACTGAACACCACAGTCGGTACCAGGCTGTAGTCCATCTTGGCTTCCGGTTTGTTGTTGAACAGACGCTCAGACAGCTGACGGCCGGCTTTGACCGCGACCGGAGTCAGCTCGATACCGCCTTGCATAATATCGCCGACGCAGTAGATGCCCGGGACGTTGGTCGCCTGATAAGCGTCGACCTTGATGTAGCCTTTGTCATTGGTGGCAACACCAGTTGCGGCCAGGTTGATGGCATCAGTGGCCGGGTGACGGCCGATTGCCCAGATCAGGGTGTCAACATTGCAGCTTTCACCGTTTTCCAGATGCAGGGTCAGGCTGCCATCGGCTTCTTTAGTCACTTCTTTTGGCACGCTGTGGGTGTGCAGCTGCGGGCCTTCTGCAGCCATTACTTCAACCAAAGTATCAATGATCATCGGGTCGAAGCTGCGCAGCGGTGATTCTTTACGGCACAGCAGGTGGGTTTTGGTACCCAGAGCGTTAAGCACACCGGCAATTTCTACCGCGATGTAACCTGCGCCAACCACGGCAACGCGTTTTGGCTGTTCATTCAGGTCGAAGAAGCCGTTCGAGTCGATACCGTACTCAGCGCCCGGGATGTTGGGGATGCTCGGACGGCCGCCGACAGCGATCAGAATATGATCAGCAGTGTAGTGCTCGCCGTTCACTTCCACGGTTTTGGCGTCGACAAACTTAGCAAAGCCACGAATCACTTCAACTTTGTTGTTGCCCAGCACGCGGTCGTAAGACTGGTGGATACGGCCGATGTAAGCCTGACGGCTTTCAACCATTTTGCTCCAGTCGAAGTTTTTCACTTCAACATCGAATCCGTAATCTTCCGCGTACAGGTTCATGGCTTCTGCCACTTGCGCGCCGTGCCACATCACCTTTTTCGGTACACAGCCGACGTTGACACAGGTGCCGCCCAGATCTTTGGCTTCAATCAGAGCCACTTTGGCGCCGTACATGGCTGCGCGGTTGGCTGACGCGATGCCGCCACTGCCGCCACCGATACAGATATAGTCAAAATGTGTTGCCATTACTTTCTCCCGTCAGGCAGGGGCGAGTGGTGTCGCATGCCCTGCGTGTTTTTAATATGTATCATCAGTAGATGGAGGACAGAACGTCAGAACTCAATCCCTGAAGTTAACGTTTCTGGTTCCCGGGGTTCTCGCTCCCGGGAGCGGAGTCATTTACTCCGGCACAATCCATTCCACTTTGTAGTGGCCGGTAGCCGGCGCAATGGCCTGCTTGAGGAACGGCAGGATGGTTTCCATCTGACTTTCCAGTTTCCACGGCGGGTTAATCACTATCATGCCAGAGGCAGTCATGCCACGCTCGTTGGTATCCGGTGAAACCCCGAGTTCAACTTGTAAAATTTTGCTAATGCCGAGCCCCTGCAGGCCTTCAATCATATCTTCGATATCGCAGCGGTTGACCACCGGATACCAGATAGCATAGATGCCGGTCGCCCAGCGCTTGTAGCTCTGGGCAATCGCATTGACCACGTCACGGTACTCTTTGGCCAGTTCATACGGCGGGTCAATCAGCACCAGACCGCGGCGCTCTTTCGGCGGCAGGCTGGCTTTGAGGCGGGCGAAACCGTCCTCTTTAAAAATCGCTACCTGACGGTCGCGATGGAATTCCTGCTCCAGCAGCGGGTAGTCGCTCGGGTGCAGTTCGGTCAGTACCATGCGATCGTTGGCGCGCAGGTGAGCACGCGCCACGCGCGGCGAACCCGGGTAGTAGCGCAGCTCGTCACCCTGATTAAGCGCTTTAATTGACGTCAGGTAGCTCTGGATATCTTCCGGCACATCCGCCTGCTGCCACAAACGGGCGATGCCCTGTTTGTACTCGCCGGTTTTTTCCGACCACTCATGGGTCAGATCGTAGCGGCCGACGCCGGAGTGGGTGTCGTGATAAACAAATGGCTTATCCTTCTGCTGCAGGGACGTCAGGATTAAGCTTTGTACGATGTGTTTCACCACATCGGCGTGGTTTCCGGCATGGAAACTGTGTCGGTAACTTAACAATTTGCGCTCTCTCACCCGGTCGCGGGGTGCTGGTCAGTTCAAAAAACATTATCGCCGATTATACGCCAGTATTGAAAATTGCTGAACCTGGCTATATCTATTAACGTAATAGCCAGTGAATATCATTCACTTACCCTCTTTCGATCAAAAGGAACGTTCTATGTCTAATCCACTTCTGACCTTTACGGATTTGCCACCGTTTTCTGCTATCAAACCAGAACACGTCAAGCCTGCGCTTGAAAAGGCGATTGAAGATTGCCGTGCAAAGATCAACGCCGTACTGGAAGGAAATACCGAGCCTAGCTGGGATAATGTCATCGCTCCGATCGAAGAAGTGGATGATCATCTGAGCCGCATCTGGTCACCGGTCAGTCACATGAACTCGGTCACCAACAGTGAAGAGCTGCGTGAAGCGTACGAAAGTTGCCTGCCGCTGCTGTCGGAATACAGCACCTGGGTTGGTCAGCACAAAGGGCTGTTTAAAGCCTATCAGGCGATCAAAGCCAGCGAAGCGTTTGCCACGCTGAGCCGCGCGCAGCAGAAAACCGTGACCGACGCGCTGCGTGATTTCGAATTGTCCGGTATCGGCCTGCCTAGCGATGAGCAGAAACGCTATGGTGAAATCAGCAAGCGTATGTCTGAACTGGGCTCTAAATTCTCCAACAATGTGCTCGATGCCACTATGGGCTGGAGCAAACACGTGACGGACGTCAACGAGCTGTCCGGCATGCCGGAATCAGCGCTGGCAGCGGCGGAAGCGGCGGCGGAAGCCAAAGGCCTGACCGGTTACCTGCTGACACTGGATATCCCATCCTATCTGCCGGTGATGACCTACTGTGACAACCAGGCGCTGCGTCAGGAGTTGTACGAAGCTTATGTGACCCGCGCTTCGGACCGTGGCCCGAATGCCGGTAAATGGGACAACAGCGAAATCATCGCTGAGCAGCTCAAGCTGCGCTATGAAATTTCGCGTATGCTCGGTTTTAACACCTACAGCGAAAAATCACTGGCGACCAAAATGGCGGAATCGCCACAGCAGGTGATGGATTTCCTCAATAATCTGGCCACCAAAGCCAAGCCGCAGGGCGAGCGCGAAGTAGAAGAGCTGCGCCAGTTTGCCGAGCAGGAGTTTGGCGTCACCGAACTGAAACTTTGGGATATCGCTTACTACAGTGAAAAACAGAAACAGCACCTGTTCCAGATCTCGGATGAAGAGCTGCGCCCTTACTTCCCGGAACACAAGGTGGTGAACGGCCTGTTTGAAGTGCTGAGCCGCGTGTTCGGTATGCAGGTCAAAGAGCGTGAAGGCGTGGATACCTGGCATGAGTCAGTGCGCTTTTTCGATATTTTCGACAGCAATGGCGCGCTGCGTGGCAGCTTCTACCTGGATCTGTATGCGCGTGAACACAAACGTGGCGGTGCCTGGATGGACGAATGCCGTGTGCGCCGTATTAATGCCGCTGGTGAACTGCAAACTCCGGTGGCGTACCTGACTTGTAACTTCAATCGTCCGGTCGGTGATAAACCGGCGCTGTTTACCCATGATGAAGTGGTGACCCTGTTCCACGAAACCGGCCACGGCATTCACCATATGCTGACTCAGGTTGAAGTGGGCGCGGTATCGGGCATCAATGGTGTGCCTTGGGATGCGGTTGAGCTGCCAAGCCAGTTCCTTGAGAACTGGTGCTGGGAAGAAGAGGCGCTGGCGTTTATCTCCGGCCATTACCAGACCGGTGAGCCGCTGCCAAAAGCGATGCTGGAAAAAATGCTGGCGGCGAAAAACTTCCAGTCGGCGATGTTTATCCTGCGTCAGCTTGAATTTGGCCTGTTCGATTTCACTCTGCACACCACTTACGATCCGGATCAGGGACCGAAAGTGCTGGAAACGCTGGCGGAAGTGAAGAAAAAAGTGGCAGTGCTGCCAAGCCTGGAGTGGAACCGCTTCTCGCACAGCTTCAGCCATATTTTTGCCGGTGGTTACAGCGCCGGTTACTACAGCTATCTGTGGGCGGAAGTGTTGTCGGCCGATGCGTTCTCCCGCTTCGAAGAAGACGGTATTTTCAACCGCGAGACCGGCCTGAGCTTCCTGAATAACATTCTGGAAATGGGCGGCAGTGAAGAGCCGATGGAGCTGTTCAAACGCTTCCGTGGCCGCGAGCCGCAAATTGATGCGCTGCTGCGTCACGCCGGAATTGCCGCGTAAGTACGCAACCCAAGCCGCGAAAATCAAAGGCCAGCCTCCCGAGGCTGGCCTTTTGCTGTTAAACGCTGCGGTTAGTGGCTTGGTTTGGGGTTGTGCGCATGGCACCAGCGGCTTCTGATCCAGTGATCGAGTGACCATTTGCCCGCTCCCCATACCACGACCATCAGCAGCAGCGCGCCCCACAGCTGGTGGTCATAGAAACCGCGCTCCCACAGCAGCGGATACGAGATGACGGCAATGATATTGAAGCCGAACAGCGCCAGAGCGGTAAGGCGGCCAAGCAAGCCCGGGATCAGCAGCAGCGGCAGGAGCAGTTCGGTCCCGGTGCCCAGGTAAGCCGCCCATTGCCACGGCAGCAGCGGCACCTGATATTCAAATTCAAACAGATACAGGGTGCTGTCCCAACTGCTGATTTTGACCAGACCGGACTGCAGGAAGACCCAGCCGGCCCACAGCCGCGCCAGGAGTAATACCAGCGGTGCCAGCGTGCTTTGCAGCCAGCCGCAGCACTGTTGATAGCAAGCCATCAGGGTGTTCATATCCGTCTCCTAGTTCGCGCTGGGCAGGGTAAAACCGGCCACAATATCTAACCGGGTCAGTGCCGGCAACGTGGCCAGCAAGTGAGGTGTTATTGCCCCGATCGGGGTGGCAGCGTTAAGCGCGTGCAGCAGCTGATATTCAGCCTCGCTGCAGGCTCGGCTCCAGGGCTGGCCGTCGCCATCACAGGCGATCAGGCCGCGCTGTGGCTCATCCAGTTGCAGCGCAGAAAAGTCCTCACTGAGGATAGCTGCGCGCAGATCAAATAAGGCATACGGTGCACTGAACAAACTGACCCAGGGCGACAATTGCAGCCGGACTTGCGCCTGCTGTGCTGCGCTGAGTGCCGCTAAGCGGGTCAGCGGCTGGCAGTCCGGACGGGGCGCAGTTGCATAGCTTTGCTGCACCGCATCCAGTTGCCACTCAAAACGTGCCAGATCCGCGGCGTAAGGCACGGTCTGCAGCAGGTGCGGCAGCGCGGCGATACTGCTCTCAAGTCCGGCGCCGTAGGCGCTGACATCGGCGCTGGCCAACGGATGGTGCATGACATAGTGGCGCGCCAGCGCAGAGAAGCACTCTTCACCGATCACGGCTCTGAGCAGCGGATAACCGGCGGCGAGCACCTCACTAAGGCTAATCACATAGTTATTGCGATAAATCTGCAGCCGCTGTCCGGCGCTGAACCCGGCGCTGATGATGTCGGCCAGCACCGCGTCATCTGCGTGGTTGAGTGCCTGGCTGAAGCGGGCTTGCAGCCGGGCCAGATCACAGCTCATCAGCGCCTCCTTGTGCCATCAGACTGGCGGGCTGGTGACGGTGGTATTGGTATTGGTACTGCGCCGCGGTGACCTGCTGCAGAATTTGCGCAGCGCGGCCGGCTTCTGCCAGCAGGACCTGTGCTTCAGGCAGGTCGCTATCCCACTCTATCAGAGTGCGGCGCGCGCCATGGCGCGCCGTCCAGTCGCGAAACAGTTGCCATAACGCGCGACTGACCGGACGATTGTGGCTGTCGATGCGGATCTCACCTTGCGGTAACTGACGCACGCTGTAGCCGGCGAGATGAATTTCATCCACCGCATCGGCCGGAATGGCCGCGAGGTAGGTCGCGATATCAAAGCCGTGGTTAAAGGCTGAGACCTGAATATTGTTGAGATCGAGCAGCAGGCGGCAGTCAGTGCGGCACTGCACTTCGGCCAGAAAAGTCCATTCATCAAGCGTGGAATGGCTGAAGCGCAGATAGCTGGACGGGTTTTCAATCAGCAGTGGCCGCTTCAGGGCATCTTGCACCTGCAGCACATTACGGCAAAACACATTCAGCGCTTCCTCTGTGTAGGGCAGTGGCAGCAGGTCGTTAAAATAGTGGCCGCCATGCTCGCTCCAGCTGAGATGGTCCGACACCATGATAGGCTCAATGTCATTTACCAGCGCCTGCAACCGGCGTACATGGTCAGGATTCATGCTGGTGGCAGAACCTAAAGAGAGGCCAATACCGTGACAGCTGATGTCGTAGTCGGCACGGATATGCTGCAGAGTGCGGCGCGCCGGTGAAAATGGCGCCAAGTAGTTTTCGCTGTGGATCTCGAGCCAGCTGAGCGGCGTCGGCTGGTGGCGGAAAAAATCGAGATGGGCGGGGCGCAGACCGACACCGACCAAGGGGTGAGAAATCGCAGGCTTCATGGTGGTATCCTTATCCTTGAACGTCATTCGACACGTGCTGCTGAAGGTGCATAAAGAGCGGTCGATGAGTCGTCCGGGCAGAACGTACGGCGCTGCCGTACGTTCGCTCAGGCATAGTGCAGTGCAGGCTTATTTCGGCTCCATGGTGCTGCCGCCGGCCAGTTTGTCGCACAGTCCTTTTGGCATCACCACAAAGGCATCTTTCTGATGGTCCATTTTGGACGTACCGGCGCAGGAGCTGGATTTGGTCGCGCAGTCATTGTGGCCCGCTTTAGCCACGCCATAGCATTTCTCTTTCTCAGCGGCCATTGCCGGTGTTGCGCTCAGCAGAGTACCACCCATGGCCAGCAGGCCGGTAATTGCGGCGGTGACCGCCAGATTTGATTTGCTCATTGTTTTATCCTCTTAACTGTTCCATGTGTAACAAACGGCCGTTGTAACTGAATGGAGTAGCGCGCTTGCTTAGAGAAAAAGAGAGGATGGCGGACAGAAAACTTTCACCCTGCGCGCAAATTTTGTGCTTTTATTTATAATTTTAATGATTAAGTGAATGATTTATAGGTAATAAAAATTTGCTGATTTTTTTGTCATTTTACTCTGCGGGCCGGTCAGCATGCTGGATAAATCTGCAGCAAATCCATGCCCGACCATGCTTGGGTCTGACTGCGTTTACAGGTATAATCGTTCAAATTATGTATAAATAACCAGTAGCTTAGCCATGATAGATCCCTCTCTCTTAATTGACGGTTTGAACGACAAACAACGCGAAGCGGTGGCTGCACCGCTTGAAAACCTGTTAGTGCTGGCGGGGGCAGGCAGTGGTAAAACCCGGGTGCTGGTGCATCGCATTGCGTGGCTGATGTCGGTCGAGCAGGCATCGCCGTTTTCGATCATGTCGGTGACCTTCACCAACAAAGCCGCCGCGGAAATGCGCGGCCGGATTGAAGAGCTGATGATGGGCAGCGCGTCGGGGATGTGGAACGGCACTTTCCACGGCATTTGTCATCGTATTCTGCGTGCCCACTATCTTGATGCTAAGCTGCCGGAAGATTTTCAGATCATCGATGGTGATGATCAGCAGCGTCTGCTGAAACGTCTGATCAAAGCGCAGAATCTGGATGACAAACAGTGGCCGGCGCGCCAGGTTTCGTGGTGGATCAACGGTAAGAAAGACGAAGGGCTGCGCCCGGCGCACATCGATGCGTACCGCGATCCGGTCACTCAGACTTATTTGCAGATTTACTCGGCGTATCAGGAAGCGTGTGATCGCGCAGGTCTGGTCGACTTTGCCGAAATCCTGCTGCGTGCGCTCGAGCTGCTGCGCGATAACAAGCATATTCGCGAGCACTATCAGGCGCGCTTCAAACATATTCTGGTCGACGAATTTCAGGATACCAACAACATCCAGTACGCCTGGCTGCGCATGATGGCCGGCCCGGATGCCCATGTGATGATCGTTGGTGATGATGACCAGTCGATTTACGGCTGGCGCGGCGCCAAAGTCGAGAATATCGAAAAGTTTACCCTCGAATTTCCGAGCGTGAACACCATCCGCCTCGAGCAGAACTACCGCTCGACCAAAACCATTCTTGAAGCGTCCAACACCCTGATTGCCAATAACACCGAGCGGATGGGGAAAGAAACTGTGGACCGAAGGCCAGGTAGGCGATCCGATTTCGGTCTATTCGGCGTATAACGAGCTGGATGAAGCGCGCTTTGTGGTCGGTAAAATCAAAGAGTGGCACGACAACGGCGATATCCTCAATGATTGCGCGATCCTGTACCGTAACAACGCCCAGTCACGGGTGCTGGAAGAGGCGCTGATTCAGGCCGGTCTGGCGTACCGCATTTATGGCGGCATGCGCTTCTTCGAGCGGCAGGAAATCAAAGATGCGCTCAGCTATCTGCGCCTGATGAATAACCGTTTTGATGACACCGCGTTCGAGCGGGTGGTCAATACACCAACTCGTGGCCTGGGCGATAAAACCCTGGATACGATACGTTTTGCGGCCCGTGACCGCGGTTGTACCCTGTGGCAGGCCAGTGTGGCCCTGCTGGAAGAAAAAGTCCTGGCCGGGCGCGCGGCATCGGCACTGAGCCGTTTTGTTGAGCTGATTAACGCGCTGGAAGATGACAGCGCGGAAATGCCGTTGCATGAGCAGACCGACCATGTGATCAAAACCTCCGGCCTGTTTGAGATGTACCAGCAGGAAAAAGGCGAGAAGTCCAAAGCACGGATTGAGAACCTGGAAGAGCTGGTCACCGCGACCCGTCAGTTTGAAAAGCCGGAAGAAGCGGACGAAATGACCATGCTGACTGCGTTTCTGACCCATGCGGCACTGGAAGCCGGCGAAGGTCAGGCGGATGAATTTGACGATGCGGTGCAGCTGATGACGCTGCACAGTGCCAAAGGGCTGGAATTCCCGCTGGTGTTTATGGTCGGGGTGGAAGAGGGCATGTTCCCGAGCCAGATGTCCGCCGAGGAAGCCGGACGTCTCGAAGAAGAGCGCCGTTTGTGCTACGTCGGTATGACCCGGGCGATGAAGAAACTCTACATCACCTACGCCGAGATGCGCCGTTTGTACGGGCAGGACAAATACCACAAGCCGTCGCGTTTTATTCGGGAGCTGCCGGAAACCTGCCTGGACGAAGTACGCATGAAAGCCCAGGTCAGCCGTCCGGCCAGCAGTGGCCGTTTCAGCCAGACCGTGGTGAAAGAGACCTTTAACGAAACCGGCTTCAACTTAGGTTCGCGGGTGATGCACCCGAAATTTGGTGAAGGCACCATTATCAACTTTGAAGGCAGCGGCGCGCAGAGCCGGGTCCAGGTGGCGTTCAATGGTGAAGGTATCAAGTGGCTGGTGACTGCTTATGCCAAACTGGAAAAACTGTAACTGGCATAGTGTTGCTGTAACAGAACCGGTCTGATGGCCGGTTTTTTTATGCATCGTGGCTGGCGTGGTTCGTGACTTGTTTGTCCGGCGCAGAAAAAGAAAAACCCCGAGGGGCCTGAGCCCTTCGGGGTTATAGTCTTACTCGCAGCAATCCGGCTACTAAAAGGTGCTCCCTGCATCTTTTCCCTGATAAGTGTGCTGTAATCCTTCAGCGCAATCCGTTCATCGCCATCCTAGCGGTGTCCTTGATCATCCTGATCTGCTAACCATCCACGTTAGCTCACATCACTTGTTCCCTGAGCGGTGTCCCTGACATCATCCTGATGTTAAGTCCTTTCCTCGTCCAGAGGAGTCCATCGTCTTTCCCTTGTCGTCGCCATCCTGGTAACGATTGAGTCCGTTCAATGTCCTGTTTGCTATCCTTGCCGATCATTCATCCTGAACAACCGCATCTTCATCCTGAAGATCACCAATCCTTAGTGATTCCCTATTCCGTGTCAGCATCCTTCCGACACCGTTCATATTACTGATTACACGCTTTTCAGCAACGTAGTGAAATCGATTTCTTGAATAATTATTTCACTTTTATTACATGCGATCCATTTAAATCAATGGTTTAGCTTGGTTGTCTACCCGTTTTTCCTAATAAAAAGCGAAATTTACCTACCGGCTTGTGAGAGATCTCTTACAAGCCGGCGGGCTGATCGGCCAGAACGTAACTAGGCACCGAATGGCTAATTACCGATCGCCACCCCTTCGCGGCGCGGATCCGCCGCGCCCTGCAGGCCCTGTTCGCTGATGCGAATGGCGTGCAGCCCCGAGTTGAGATCACGTATCGTCACCTTGACGCCGAGTTTCTCCAGCTCCGGAGCCAGTTTTTCAGCGGCCGTGCCCTGCTCCAGATCGGTGTCGGCGAAGCGGCTCAGTACGTGTGGTTGATTGATAGCGGACTGAATATCCATGCCCCATTGCAGATGGGCGATCAGTGCTTGAGCCACATAGCCGATGATGCGGCTGCCGCCGGGTGAGCCGATCGCCAGATAAGGTTTATCCCCCTGCATCACCACCGTGGGTGACATGGAAGAACGCGGCCGTTTGCCCGGCTCGAGCCGGTTGGCAATCGGACGGCCGTTGTTGTGGGTGGCAAAGGAAAAGTCGGTCAGCTCGTTGTTGAGCAGAAAACCGCGTACAAACAGACGTGAGCCGAACACATTCTCTATCGACGTGGTCATTGAGACCACATTGCCGTCTTTGTCAACGATATTGAAGTGGCTGGTGGAAGGCAGTTCAAGCGACTGATCGTCGCTGAGCAGCATGGCATGCTGCCAGTGCGGATTGCCAGCTTTGACCTCACTCAGCGCCTTGCCCGGAGTGATCAGTTTGGCGCGCCGGCCGAGATAGGCTTTGTCGAGCAGACCTTCGCTCGGCATCGGCACATAATCCTGGTCGGCCATGTACAGGCCGCGGTCGGCAAAGGCCAGGCGCGAAGCGTCGCCAATTACCTGCCAGGACAGGGCACTGTCCTGGCCCCAGCCTTTGAGGTCGTATTTCTCACTGATGGCGAGGATTTGACCCAGTGTCAGGGCGCCGGAGCTGGGTGGCCCCATGCCGCATACCTGATAGCTTTGGTATGGCGCGCACACCGCATCACGCTGCTTAATTTGGTAGGCATCAAAATCAGCCTGCGCAAGCACTCCCGGGTTGCCGGGCGCCTGTTGTACCGTGCGCACGATGTCGCGGGCAATCTCGCCCTGATAGAAAGCTTTGGCACCGTGTTGCGCGATCTGCTCTAACGTATCGGCATACATGGGATTTTTGAGATTGTGACCCGCCTGCAGTGGCTGGCCCTTGGCGTCAAAGAAGTAGGCTTCTGCACCGGCAAAGCGGCTCAGCCGGTCGGCATCTTCGGCAATCAGGGTCGCAAGACGCGGGCTGACTTCAAATCCTTGCCGGGCGAGTGCAATAACCGGCTCAATCAGGCGCGCCCATTGCAGCTGACCATATTTTTGATGGGTATCCCACAGCAGTTTGACTGTGCCGGGAGTGCCGACCGAGCGTCCGCCGACTACGGCATCATAGAACTCTAGCGGCTGGCCGCTTGCGTCCTGAAACAGAGTTGGCGTCGCGGCCAGCGGCGCGGTTTCACGCCCGTCATAGGTGGTCAGCTCCTGATTTTCGGCGTCAAAATAGACCAGAAATGCCCCGCCGCCGATGCCGGACGACTGCGGCTCGACCAGGCCGAGCATCAGTTGCACCGCCACCATGGCATCAATCGCATTACCACCGGCGCGCAGTACCTTAGCTCCTGCCTCGGCCGCCAGCGGGTTGGCCGCTGTGACCATCCAGTGCTGGGCGCTGACCAGGTTCTTCTCCTGATAGCCGCTGCTCTGCTCCGGCGCGACACTGTCGGTCACCTGGCCTGAGAGGGTCGAATCGGCGCCGTGCGCGCCTAACGATAATAACAGCCCGGATAAGGCCAGTGCGCGTGTCGCGCTGGTACTGTGGTGCATCCCTGTCTCCCTGATTAGTGTCCATTCACTTGTTCAGAGTGGCAGCCGGGGCGGTATTTTTCCAGCCCAGACAGGAAAATATGCAACCGTGTTAGCGGTTTAGCGCGTGTTTATTATTTTTCAATATGTGTATTATTTTTTAACGGGCGATACCGCTTTAGCTCAGTAAGCCGCTCAGTGACTGGTACAGGATCATCACGCCGATGGCAGTGAAAATCACCCCGCACAGCAGATCGATATAGCGGCTGGCGGCCTGCAGCTTTTGTTGCAGGCGGCGGGTTGACAGCATCCAGGCCAGCGCGGCAAACCAGGCCAGCGCCAGTCCCCACAGAATCAGCAGCGCGATGCCTTTGCCGCCGAATGACATTCCGGCCGGGACCAGCGTCGACATCAGGCTGACAAAAAATACCAGCGCTTTCGGGTTGAGAATATTGGTCATAAAGCCGCGCGAAAAGGCCTGGCGTTTGTTACTCAGCAGCAGCTCCGGTTTGTGGCTCAGCTCGCCCGGAGCCTGTGACCAGTTCGTCAGGGTGGCGCGCAGCGCACCATAGCCCAGATAGAGCAGATAGCTGCCGCCGCACAGTTGCAGCAGGGCAAACAGCACCGGCTGCTGGTGGACCAGATAACTGACTCCGGTCAGGCTGAGCAGAGAGTGCATCAGAATACCGAACGATAAGCCGAGGGCAATATACAGTCCGGTCTGGCGGCCATAACGGCTGGCATTTTGCACCACCAGGGCGACATCAGGACCGGGGCTCATCAGGGCGATAAAATGGACGGTGGCAAGGGTAACAAGAATACTGACTTCATTCATAACAACACATCTCCTGCGATCAGGGTGCTATTGTGCCAGTTGGCGCAGGTTGTCGCTTGTAAATTACTGGCAGGTTGTCGCTCGTAAATTACTAACAGTGGCCGACCGCGGAAGGTGAGACACCATAAGTGTGTTTGAACGCTTTGGTGAAGTGGGCCTGATCGTAGAAACCGACCTGCTGCGCCACTTCCGTACCGGAAATGCCGGCTTTGATCAGCTTCATGCCCTGCTCCAGTCGCAGCCGGCTCAGCCAGGCGTAAGGCGTCATGCCGGTGCGGGCTTTAAAATGGCGCTGCAACTGGGTCGGTGTCAGGTCGCACAGTGCGGCCAGTTGCTCCAGGCGCACGGCCTGATCCAGGTGGGCCAGCAGGTACTCTTTCAGAGTGGCCAGCGACTGGCGGCCGAGTGCGACCGGGGCGCGTTCCTTACTGGCGCCGTAGCGTTGCACCAGACCGGAAAAGCCTTCGTAGGGCAGGCAGTCTTTGGCTAACTGGCTCAGGCTTGGCTCTGCCAGGGCCTGATGCAGATGACATAACCGGCTGAACAGCTGCGGGTCGCTGACAATCAGGCGGTCAAAGCTCATCATCTGCTGCGGTTGACTCAGTTCGAGATGCTGGTTAAACCAATCCGGCTCAATCGCAAACACCCGGACCTGATAACCGGATGCAGCCAGCGAGCGGCCGTCGTGCAGTTCATCCGGCGGCATGATCACCAGTTCGCCGTGACCGACCTGATGCTGGGTGCCCTGATGGGCAAAGCGCTGCTGGCCCTGAGTGATCAGTCCGAGGTGGAAATCGAGATGATAATGACGCTGAAAGGCGAATTCATGGTAGTCGCCTTCAATCAGGCTGATGGCAGAATCGGGCGTGGTGCGGTAGCGAACTTTATCCATGTGGAACCGGTGAAAATAGCAACAATCTCATTCAGCTTAACGGGCCGGAATGAGATTGTCTTGTAAAAAACGATCAGGGTTTTACTTGAGTGCCGCCTGCTGTGCGCTGCGCACCATGGCGTTCTGGCGGCGGCGCTGGCCGAGCCCGTCCCAGGTGAAAATCAGCAGCGCGCTCCAGATAAAGGCGAAGGTAATCGCTTTATCGGCACTGAACGCTTCGCCATAGATAAGCACTGCCAGCACAAACATCAGGCTCGGACCAATGTACTGGAAGAACCCCAGGGTGGAGAGTTTGAGCCGGGTTGCCGCACCGGTAAAACAGAGCAGCGGCAGGGTGGTGATCACCCCGGCGGCGATGAGCAGGGTATTGATGTGCCAGTCGTTGAGCAGCATCGAACTGGTCGGTGAATCGGCAAACCAGGCCAGATAAAGCAGCGCCACCGGCACCAGCAGCAGGGTTTCGATAAACAGGCCGCTCAGCGCATCGACGCCGACTTTTTTGCGCAGCAGGCCGTACACGGCAAAAGTGATGGCCAGCACGAACGCCACGATTGGCAGAGAGCCGAATACCACCAGCTGAATCGCTACCCCAATCACCGCCAGCAGCACGGCAAACCACTGCAGTTTGCGCAGTCGTTCACCCAGAAACAGCATACCGAGCACGATATTAATCAGCGGGTTAATGTAGTAACCCAGGCTGGCATCCAGCATGTGGTTGGCGTTAATCGCCCAGATAAAGGTTAGCCAGTTGGCGCCGATCAGCAGCGCGGTGACCAGCAGGAAAGCAACTTTTTTCGGCGTGCGCAGTACACTGAGCACGCCGCGCCATTGCTTGCTGAAGTGGAGCAGGGCGGCGAGCAGAAAGAACGACCATACCACCCGGTGACTCAGTACTTCCAGAGCCGCCACAGAACTCACAGTTTTAAAGTAGATCGGCGCAATTCCCCACATAATGTAGGCAGCCAGCGCCAGGAAGACGCCTTTGCGGACTTCCTGTTGTTGTTCAAATGTCATTGTAATATCTCGTTTAACATCGCCATCCCGGCCGGGCGCGACACCACCCCGCTACAAGAGGTGATTTACCAGCCAGTATACCGTGTAAACCATGTCGATGTGCAATCAAGCTTGGCGGTGCAACGCAATTACTTTGCCGATAGCGGTTTAATTCACCGCCAAAGGTCACTACAATATCCGGCTGCTTACTGCCTCGCTCAGCGCTGGCAGTCATCTTTATTGCTAATTCATCTGTTCATCATCGAGAGCCTGCATGACCGCCACTTTAATCGCTGAACAATCCGACGCCTTGCCAGAGCCGCAGCAGATCCTGCGCGATGTGTTCGGCTACCAGACTTTCCGCGTTGGCCAGCAGGAAGTGATCGACGCGGCAGTGGCCGGCGAAGACTCACTGGTGATCATGCCGACCGGTGGTGGTAAATCCTTGTGCTACCAGATCCCGGCCCTGGCACGGGAAGGGGTGACGGTGGTGATTTCACCGCTGATTTCGCTGATGAAAGACCAGGTCGACCAGCTCAAGGCCAACGGTGTGTCGGCGGAGTGTGTCAACTCGACCCAGACCCGCGATGCGCTGATCTCTATTTATAACCGGGTACATGCCGGGCAGATTAAACTGCTGTATGTTTCTCCGGAGCGGGTCCTGACCCAGGACTTTATCGAACGGCTGCATAACCTGCCGCTGGCGATGATTGCGGTCGATGAGGCGCACTGTATTTCCCAGTGGGGACACGATTTCCGCCCGGAATACGCGGCGCTCGGCCAGCTCAAGCAGCAGTTTCCGCACGTGCCGTTTATGGCTCTGACCGCGACCGCGGATGATGCGACGCGCAGTGACATTCTGCACCGCCTTAATCTGACTGATCCGCACGTTTATCTGGGCAGTTTCGACCGGCCGAACATTCGCTATACCCTGATGGAAAAGCACAAGCCGGTGTCGCAGGTGATCCGTTATCTCGGCACACAAAAAGGCCAGTGCGGCATTATCTATTGCGGCAGTCGTAAAAAAGTCGAAATGCTGACCGAGAAGCTGTGCAGCAACCACATCCGCGCCGCCGGTTATCATGCCGGGATGGACGTGGACGAGCGCGTCTATGTGCAGGATGCGTTTCAAAAGGATGACATCCAGATCGTGGTCGCCACCGTGGCGTTTCGGTATGGGCATCAACAAACCCAACGTGCGCTTTGTGGTTCACTTTGATATTCCGCGCAACATCGAATCCTACTATCAGGAAACCGGTCGCGCCGGGCGTGATGGCCTGCCGGCAGAAGCCGTGATGCTGTATGACCCGGCCGATATCGCCTGGCTGCGCCGCATGCTGGATGAAAAGCCGGACGGTGCGCAGAAACAGGTCGAAACCCATAAGCTGACGGCCATGAGCAGTTTTGCCGAAGCGCAGACCTGCCGCCGTCAGGTACTGCTCAACTACTTTGGCGAATATCGCGATAAGCCATGCGGCAACTGCGACGTGTGCCTCGATCCGCCCAAGCATTTCGATGCCACCGAAGAGGCGCGTAAAGCGTTGTCGTGTGTGTACCGGGTCAATCAGAGCTTTGGTATCGGCTATGTGGTTGAAGTGCTGCGTGGAATGCAGAATATCCGTATCCGCGAGCAGGGCCACGATAAACTGTCGACCTACGGCCTGGGGCGCGATCACAGCCACGATTACTGGGTGAGTATTTTCCGTCAGCTGATCCATAAAGGGCTGCTGCATCAGAATATTACCCGTAATTCGACCCTGCAGCTGACCGAAGAGGCGCGTCCGCTGCTGCGCGGCGATATGTCGATTGAGCTGGCAGTGCCGCGTCTGGATACGGCGGTACGCGCCGCTAAAGCAGATAAACTGTCGAGCAAGAATTACGATAAGGCGCTGTTTGCCAAACTGCGCAAGTTGCGTAAATCCATCGCTGATGAAGAAGGCCTGCCACCGTACGTGGTGTTCAGTGATGCCACGCTGATTGATATGGCGGAAATCCTGCCGACCTCGTACGGAGAAATGCTGGCGGTCAACGGCGTGGGGCAGCGTAAACTGGATAAATACGCCGACCCGTTTTTGGACTTAATTCAGGAGCATCTGACTTATCATGGCTGAGTTTGGCTTAACGGAATACCTTGCCGCACAAGGGCGCATTATTGTTGCCGCGCCAGCGTTTGATTATGACTCGTTTCCGCCGCTGGGCGAGCGTCTGGTGGCCGGACTGTCGGCGCGCATCATCGAAAAACAGAGCGATGCCGACCTGCACTCCTGGCTGATTGATTTTGAAGGGTGTCAGCTGATGCTGCGCGCAGAACACTACAGTGAAAGTGTGTGGCTGGAAGCGCTGGGTCAGGGGCTGGCGGATGAAGAGCTGGCCTTTATCGCCACGCTGCTGCAACGCGGCATCTGAATGACTTATTTTTGATAGACGAGCCGTTGTTAATAAACGAACTGTTTTTAATCAACTAAATTTTTTTAATCAACGGATTGTTTCAAGCAATGAGCTGTTTTCAAGCAATGACAGCCCCCTGCGTTCATCGGCCGGGCCCCAAAAAAGCCCCTTGCGGGGCTGTTTGCGTTTTGGTGTGCTGATATGGGCTTACACTTCGCCGATAAAACCGCCGGTCTGGTGCGCCCACAACTGGGCATAGACGCCGTTTTTCTCCAGCAGTTCCTGATGCGAACCCTGTTCGATAATCCGGCCTTTATCCATCACGATCAGGCGATCCATGGCGGCAATGGTCGACAGGCGGTGCGCAATCGCAATCACCGTCTTGTTGTCCATCAGTTGATCCAGATTATCCTGAATCGCCGCTTCCGCTTCTGAGTCAAGTGCTGAAGTGGCTTCATCCATAATAAGGATCGGCGCGTCCTTGAGCAGCACGCGCGCAATCGCGATGCGCTGGCGCTGACCGCCGGACAGTTTCACGCCGCGCTCACCCACCTGTACGTCATAGCCGCTGTGGCCGCTTTCATCTTTCAGCAGTTCGATAAAATCGTGCGCTTCGGCCTGGCGGCTGGCATGCATCAGCGCGTCTTCATTGGCGTGCGGATTGCCGTACAGGATGTTTTCCCGAATCGAGCGGTGCAGCAGCGAGGTATCCTGCGTGATCATGCCAATCTGCTGGCGCAGCGACTGCTGGGTGACCTGACTGATATCCTGACCGTCAATTTCAATCTTGCCCGCATTGAGTTCATAAAAACGCAGCAGCAGATTGACCAGCGTGGATTTGCCCGCGCCGGAGCGGCCGACGATCCCGACTTTTTCGCCCGGTTTCAGGTGCAGATCGAGCGCTTCAAATACTGCTTCCTGCTCGTTGTAGCGAAAATCGACCTGGCGGAAGCGAATTTCGCCCTGAGAAACGGTCAGTGGCTTGGCCTGATGGCTGTCCTCGATTTCGATGTCGTTGGCGATGGTGTTCATGCTGTCGATCACCATGCCGATGCTTTCAAACATGCCGCGGATTTCCCACATGATCCACTTCGACATGCCCTGCAAGCGCAGCGCAATACTGATGCCAATCGCAATCACACCCACTGTCACACTTTCGGCCAGCCAGAGGTGAATGGCCAGTGCTGCCATGGAGAAACAGCAGCAGGTAGTTAATCAGATCCACGCTGTAGAGCAGGCTGGTCAGGGTACGCATCTGCTGGTACACGGTGGCGAGATACGCTTTCATGCCCTGTTTGGCGTACTCGGTTTCCCGCTCGGAATGTGAGAACAATTTCACGGTCGTGATGTTGGTGTAGGTATCGACAATGCCACCGGTCATCGAAGACTGGGCGTTGGCCTGCTCGGTGGAGATGCGTTTCAGGCGCGGAATAAACAGCACCTGAATCAGGACGTACAGACACAGCCAGGCCAGGATCGGCAGCACCAAGACGTCGTCGGCGCTGGCAATCATCACCAGCATCGAGACGAAATAGACCGAAATATACACCGACAGATCGACCAGCTTCATCACCACTTCGCGCACCGACTGCGCGCTCTGCATCACCTTGGTCGCGACCCGGCCGGCAAAATCACGCTGGAAAAAACCGACGCTCTGCTTGAGCAGGTAACGGTGCACCAGCCAGCGAATCGACATCGGATAATTGCCGAGGATGGCCTGATGGAGCAGGTTGGAGTGGACGAAAGCCAGGATCGGCATCACCACCACGACCAGCAACGCCATCGACAGCAGAGTGTCGCCGTTGTCGGCCCAGAAGTTGGCGCGCGAGCTGTTGCTGAGCATATCAACCAGTTCGCCCATGTAGCGCACCAGCGTCACCTCAGCGATCGCCACGCAGGCGCTGAGCAGCGACATGATTAACAGCGGTTTTTCAAAGCCGCGGGTGTAGTAACGGCAGAAGCCAAACAGAGTTTTGGGCGGCTTCTGCGGATCGTGATCCGGAAACGCGTCGGTAAGATTTTCAAACCAGTGAAACATGAGGTTGACCTTGCTTGTCGGCAGTAGTTGCAATTTGAATGGGGTTACTGACTTTTCATCGAGTGAATAATCAGTAAAATGGCGGAGTGGTATAGTAATGATAATTAAAATGGTTCTCAATAACCTTTGGGTGTATCCGAGAGCCGGGAGGTAACCCAATGTTCACCCTATCTGGCGTGGAGATGGTACGCGGCGGCCGCACGATTCTTGCGATTGATCAGTTACGTATCCCCACCAATGAGCTGACGGTGGTGCTGGGCCACAACGGTTCCGGTAAATCTACTCTGGTCAGTTTACTGTCCGGACAGCAGTCGCCTGACACCGGAACGGTGCAGCTTGATGATGTGTCTCTGGCTTCGCTGGGCAGTAAAGATCTGGCCAAAAAGGTCGCTTTTCTGCCGCAGAAACTACCGGCCAGTGCCGGCCTGACGGTGCGTGAGCTGGTGCGTCTCGGCCGTTTTCCATGGCGTGGCGCACTGGGATTCTGGCGTCAGCAGGATAATGACATGATTGCCGCGGCGATGGAAAAAACCGGCGTGACGGCCTTTGCTGACAGCTATGTGGATGAACTGTCCGGCGGTGAGCGCCAGCGTGCGTGGGTGGCGATGCTGCTGGCGCAGGAATCTCCGGTTTTGATCCTGGATGAACCGACCTCGGCGCTCGATGTGCAGCATCAGTACCAGCTGATGGCGTTACTGGCTGAGCTCAATCAGCAACAGGGCTGCGGCATTATCGTCATTCTGCATGATCTCAATCTGGCGCTGCGCTATGCCACCCATATTGTTGCCCTCAAACAGGGGCGTATCGCTTTTGACGGACCGGCTGTCGGTCTGGCTGATGAGCAGCGTCTGTCTGATCTGTACCAAACTCCGATTCGTCTGATTGATCACCCGGGTGATACCGATCAGGCCACTACCAATAAGGTCGCTATCGTATGTGCCTGATGTCGAAATTTAAGCAAGCGCTTGTGGTGCTGGGCCTGCTGGTCAGTGCGTCTTCCTCTGCCTGGGCTGAGATTCAGGTCAGCGATTCACTCGGTGAACATACGTTACCTGCTGTGCCACAGCGTGCAGCGGTGCTGAACTGGGATGTGCTGGAGCAGGTGATCGAACTCGGTATCACCCCGATTGCGGTCACCGATGCTGACGCTTATCGTGACTGGGTGGTGAAACCGGCTATTCCGGACTCGGCGCAGAATGTCGGTACCCGCGGTGAGCCGAAACCTAGAAAAAATTGCCGCGCTCAAGCCGGATATTATTTTGATCAGCGACGCGCAGCGTGACCTCAAACCGCGTCTGGAGCAGATTGCTCCGGTGCTGCTGTACACCAACTTCAGTAAAGATGACAAGCAGGCGGAAGTGGCGATCAAACAGTTTCGCCAGCTGGCGCAGCTGTTTGCTAAGCAAGAGCTGGCGGAACAAAAGCTGACCAGGATGCAGCAACGCTTTCAGCAACTGAGTGATCAACTCAAAGCGCACTTTGGCGGCTCGTTGCCGCAGGCTCTGGTGATGCGGTTTGCCGACACCAAATCGACCTTTATCTATACCGAAGATTCGATGATCGACTATGTGCTGCATCAGCTCGGTATGAAGCAGGCGCTGGTTGAGCCGCCGGCGCAGTGGGGCATAGTACAAAAGCCGATCACCGATTTACGCGTGATACAGCAAGGTTATGTGCTGTACATCAAGCCGTTTAATGAAGAGAAAAAACTCAAAAACTCTGTGCTGTGGAAAGCGCTGCCGTTTGTGCGCACCCACCGAGTGAATTCGGTTGAATCGGTGTGGAGTTACGGCGGTGCGATGTCGTTGCTGTATGCCGGAGAAGCGATTGCAGACAGCCTGCTGGAAATGGCGCCGCAGTCATGACCTGGAGACATCTGACCCCGATCATGGCCCTGCTGCTGCTCGGCGCAGCGGCCAGCCTGCAGTTCAACCAAACGCTCGGCTTTGCGATGCAATGGCGTTTGATCGGCGACCCGCAACTGGCGCAGTCGTTTGATGATTTCAATTTTGCCTATGCACAGTTGCCGCGTCTGGTGATCACCCTGCTGGTGGGAGCGGTTCTGGGCCTGGTGGGCAGCCTGATGCAGCAACTGACCCAGAACTCACTCACTTCTCCGCTGACCATGGGCACCTCTTCCGGTGCGTGGCTGGCGCTGATCATTCTTAATATTTGGTGGCCGCAGGCGATTGCTGATTACAGCGCGTTGGCGGCTATGGCCGGGGCTCTGCTGGCATTTGGTCTTATTGTTCTCATCGCCGGGCTGGACAACATGACCGGGTTGCCGATGGTGATCTCCGGGATGGTCATTAATATCCTGCTGGGTGCGGTTGCCGGCGCTATCATTCTGCTGCATCAGGATTATGCCCAGAATGTGTTTATGTGGGGCGCAGGCGATTTGGCGCAGAACGGCTGGGAGCAGATTGCATGGCTGTTGCCGCGCTTAAGCCCGCTGCTGCTGCTTTTGCTGGTGGCACCACGGATTCTGACCCTGCTGCGCCTTGGTCATCAGGGTGCGCAGGCGCGTGGTCTGCCTGTCATTCCGGCATTCTTCCTGTTGATGGCACTTGGGATCTGGCTGGTGTCGGCCTCAATTACGGTGGTTGGTCTGATCGGTTTTATCGGCCTGCTGACCCCGAATATTGTGCGCGCGCTTGGGGCGCGTACGCCGCGTATCGAACTGGTGGCCAGCCTGGTGTGTGGCGCGCTGCTCTTGTTGGCGACCGATGTGCTGGCGCAGTGGCTTAGTGTCTGGGCCGGCCAGGTAGTACCAAGCGGTGTGACGGCGGCGGCCATCGGTGCGCCGGCGCTGATCTGGTTCAGCCGTCGTAAGCTCACAGCCCAGGATGGTATTGCAGTCGCGCTGCCCGGTTCACGGCCGCGGATCTCATCGCCTTTGACCGTGTCGATTGCCCTGCTGATGCTGCTCGGCATCGCTTTGTATATCGGTTATCAGCCGCAGCAGAGTGGGCTGACACTGGCCTGGCCGAACGAGTTCCAGTGGGCCCTGCGCTGGCCGCGCATGGTGACCGCGCTGTTTACCGGCATTGGTCTGGCGCTGGCCGGTACCATACTGCAGCGCCTGATTTATAACCCGCTCGCCAGCCCGGATATTCTCGGTGTGTCGTCCGGGGCGACATTTGCACTGGTCTTCTCCAGCCTGTTTCTCGGACAGTCGCTGCTGTCGACTCAATGGGGCACCGCACTGGTCGGCAGTCTGGCGGTGTTGTTGATTCTGATTATGCTGGGACGCAAACACCAGTTTGCGCCATCGAGCGTGATTCTGACCGGTATTGCCATGACTGCGCTGCTGCAGGCATTCGTGCAGTTTTGTCTCGCCAAAGGCAATCAGGACAGCTACAAAATTCTGCAATGGCTGGCCGGGTCTACGTATCGGGTGACCGCAGAGCAGGCATTGTTACTGGCCGCGCTGGTGGTGGCTATGCTGGGGCTGAGTCTGATGAGCAGTCGCGCGCTGACGCTTATCTCCATCAGCCGTTTCTTTCGCCCAGGCACGCGGACTGAGCAGTTCACTGACCTCGCTCAGCCTGTTGGTGCTGGTCGCTATGTTGTGTGCGGTAGTGACCGCCACCATGGGGCCGGTATCCTTTGTCGGCCTGATTGCACCGCATTTGGCACGCATGCTGGGTGCCCAGCAGTCCAAAGCACAGCTGCTGCTCGCCAGCCTGATTGGCGGTACCACCATGTTATGGTCAGACTGGCTGGGCCAGGTGGTGCTGTACCCAAACCAAATTGCCGCGGGGACTTTGGTCGCCATTCTCGGCGCACTCTATTTCCTCGCCTTGCTGGTGTTCAACCGTCTGTCCCGCCGTTAATCCGCTCTGCGTGACGGTTGCATCTCATCGGGCATTTCCTGCAAATGCCCGATTTTTCCTGACATTTTTCTCACTTTTTACCGCTTGATTATTTTATTGCCATTGCAAATCGTTCTCATTGGCAATATCATTCATTGAAAATTACTGATTAGTCTATAAGTTACAGCAGGGGTATTTATGAAATCGTTCCGTCTCTCTCCGGTCGGACTTGGCGTGATTGCCGCGTTAACCATAGGACAAGCCGGCTACGCTCTGGCAGATGACACAGCTGTCGAGGACACACACCTTAGCCAAGCCGCTACTTCTAACGAGGACACACACCCTGACGAAGTGGTCACCATTGTTGGTTCACAAGTTGATCTGGGTGGTGAGTACCAGGGTGGTCAGGTCGCGCGTTCGGGCCGGGCGGGTATTCTCGGTAACCAGGATTTCATGGATACGCCTTTTTCTTCCAGCAACTACACCTCCCAACTGATCGCCGATCAGCAGGCTAAGAGTGTCGGTGATGTACTGAAAAATGACCCGACGGTTCGTCAGTCGGTCGGCTTTGGTAACTTCCAGGAACTGTACATGATTCGCGGTTTCCCGGTTTATTCCGACGACATGACCCTGAACGGTGTGTACGGCATTCTGCCGCGTCAGTATGTGGCAGCCGAAATGCTGGAACGGGTCGAAGTGTTCCGTGGTGCCAACACTTTTGTGAATGGTGCGGCGCCGGGCGGCAGTGCGATTGGCGGTTCGATTAACCTGGTACCGAAACGCGCCGGCAGTGAACCGCTGACCCGCGTCACGGTCGGCACTCAGTCCGGTGGTCAGGGTTATGGTGCGCTGGATCTGGGCCGCCGTTTTGGTGATAACCAGGAAAATGGCCTGCGTGTTAACCTGGTTGCCCGTGGTGGCGATGATGCCGTCGATGATCAGGATACCCAGCTTGGCGTGCTGAGCCTGGGCTTTGATCACCAAGGCGAGAACTTCCGCATGTCGGCAGATGTCGGCTATCAGGATCATCATATTGATTCACCGCGTCCGAGTGTGACGCCGGGCAGTGCAATCCCATCCCTGCCAAGCAGTGATGCTAACTATGCTCAGGACTGGACCTATACCGATGAGAAGCAGCTGTTTGGTGTGGTGCGGGCAGAATACGACTTCAGCAGCCAGACCACTGGCTGGATGGCAGCGGGCATGCGCCGCGGAAAAGAGCATAACCTGCTGGCCAACCCGACTGCTGACGGTAATGGCAATCTGACCGCCTATCTGTTTGAAAACGTGCGTGAAGATACCGTGATGTCAGCAGACAGCGGGGTAAGACACGAATTCTCAACCGGCAGCATTGGTCATACAGTTGTTGTGTCCGGCTCTCTTTACCAGTCACGCTCGAAAAATGCGTATGTGATGTCAGCGACTACTAGCGTGGGCTCCTTGGACGATTACACACAGATCAGCCAGCTAGATGGATCATGGTTTGGTGGTAGTTTAAGTGACCCGATTGAAACAGAGCGAGTGACTTACAGCAGTGCAGCATTAGCCGATACCCTGTCGATGTTCGATGATCAGGTCAAACTGATGCTTGGTGCGCGTCTGCAGCGGGTTGAGACCAAGAGCTTTGACTACAATACCGGTGAATCTAATGGTAATTATAGTAAAACAGCCCTGACGCCGTCGCTGGGTGTGGTGTATCAGCCGACGCTGGATGTTTCTTTGTATGCCAATTACTCTGAGGCTTTGTTGCCGGGAGAAACAGCACCTGAAGATAGCAGTCACCCGGGGGAAGTGTTAAAACCTAACCGCTCGGAGCAGTATGAAGTCGGTGCCAAGTATGACACCGGCAGCTACGGCGCAGTGGTCAGCCTGTTTGAAATCAGTAAGCCGACGTACATGTACGACAGCAACAATATCTACACCGACAACGGTGAACAGCGTCACCGCGGTATCGAGTTGTCGGCGTTTGGCGAACCGATTGAACGCGTCAAAGTGCTGGGTGGCGTGACCCTGATTGATGCCGACATTGTGAAAAGTGCCACGGCCGAAGCAGAAGGGAAGAACGCGATCGGTGTGCCGAAAGTTCAGGCTAACCTGAACCTGGAATGGGCGACTCCGTTTGTGGAAGGCCTGACGCTGGAAGGTCGCACGGTATACACCGGCTCGCAATATGCCAGCTCGGATAACTCACTCGAAACTGCCGTCATGGACCCGTTTTGATCTGGGCGCCCGCTACGGCATGAAAGTCGGTGATAACGCGCTGACTCTGCGCGCCCGCGTCGATAACGTAACCGACAAAAACTACTGGGCATCAGCCGGCGGTTACCCGGGCAGCAACTACCTGGTACAGGGCTCACCGCGTACGGTCGTACTGTCCGCCAGCTACGATTTCTAATCACAGAAAAACAAAAAACCAGCTTCGGCTGGTTTTTTATAACGAGGACACACACTCTAAATGCAGTCGCCTTTCTCTTTGAAGAATTCTCTTCGAAGGACACACACCTTAACCGTTACTTTTTGGTGATTTTATCCAGATAGCCCATCGCAAACGCTGAGACAACAAAGGTGACATGCAGCAGCAGGTACCATTTGATTTTTTCACCGTCAATCTGTTCGGTATTCATAAATACTTTAAGCAGATGGATCGATGAAATCGCGACAATAGACGCAGATACCTTGTTTTTTAGCGAACTTGTGTCGAGTTTCCCCAGCCAGCCGAGTTTGTCATCGTTCTCATCCAGATCGATTTTAGAGACGAAGTTTTCGTAACCGGAAAACATCACCATTACGATTAATCCACCCACCAGAGAGATATCGATCAGCGACAAGGAAATCAAAATCAGATCGACTTCCTTAATGGTGAAAATGACCGGGATCAGGTGAAAGACCTCCTGAAAAAATTTGATACCCAGAGCCGCCAGGACCAAACTCAGGCCGAGATAAATTGGCGCCATAATCCAGCGCGACGAATAAAGAAGTTTTTCGACAATATTTTCCATGATAACAAGCTGCTTATTAGATTAACGAGGGCAGAGCCGCATTGCTCCGCTGCCGGATATTACTCTGCTTTTCAGTTGCTTGGCTATAATCATCGCTTATGAAAACAGGGTTAAATTGTGTCAAAACCACAGATGGGCTCTCACGAGGACGCTCGCCTATGCAGCATTTTTTAGTTTGTTGTGCTCGATAGCTATGTAGTGTCTCATCCGGTCCAACTGCTGTTTAGTTTTTTTAATACTAAGTAGAGATATCTTATCTCTTAAAAAGTATTTCAAGTTTTGGTTTCTTACTCCAAATCCATCAACCAGTATTGGTTGTAATGAACCATGAACGGTTTTTCTCAAAATTATGTTTTTTAGATTTCCATCGTGGATCAGTACTTTCTTTTTCAGTAGCTCATGGGATATATAATCAATATGTTTATGGGCGTCTTCAGCAGAAATTCTTCTGCTGGAAATATAATCGTGTAAAGACTTTGATACGTTACCATCAAAGTCACGGATTAATTCAACCACGAGCCCTTTTCCAAGGTTGGTTTGCACGCTGCCTGAATATTTGGGTAAAATTCGAACGTTATTATGTGTTTTGAAAAACCTTTCTTCATTTAAATTTTGGTTATCTTCTACCTTTTGAATTTTTATACAAAGGGTGTTGTCTTCAGGGTGAATATAGACATCCCTTTTGCTCCCAGATGCAAAATATAAGGCATCACTAAGTACAACGTGCATACCTGAAATCACTCCATAATTGTCATGTAATTGTCATAATTTTAAGATATTAATTTAATGTCACTGTGAATTGCAATTGTATTTAGAGCAATTATTCAAACTGACGAATTGATAGAAGTGGTAATAGTCTTTTGCGTTGTGATCATGATTAAAAATAAATCAGTAATGAATTATTTTTTAACGATATAAATATTAGTTTTGGGGATGTTATTTGGTGGACTGGTTTTTAGTCAGATAGGTATTATTTTTTGGTATGGTTTGTTAACACTTGTCTGAAACTTGCACAATGTTGTTTTCTCTTATCTAGCTCATTATTTTGCAAACAACATCGGTTTCGCTTTTATAAAAAAACCCTGCGAAGCAGGGTTTGGGAATATGAAATTTATCGTTAACGCATTATTCAATATTCTGGATCTGCTCGCAGAATAGCATTGGTCATGCCCTGTGAGACCAGTGCTTTCAAGCGATTGTGGTGAGTAACTGTATCACGTTACTCACCGATATACTCACCAAAACAATTTTGGTTAACTTACTGATGTTGCATCCACAGCAGCAGATCGGAGAGTAACCAAGACTTGGTTGTACCAACTTGCTTGGCTGCCGGAACTTGACCTTTTCGGCTTAGTCGCCACCATGTGGTATTGCTGACTGAGGTGATCTGCTTGCGCTCAGCTTCTCTTACCAAGCGCTCTGACTCACCATAGGCGTTCAAGATCTCTGCTCTTTGTGTCAAAGTCGGTTCAGTATAAGGCATTTACTTTTTCTCCTCTACCCGGTGAGACATCAACCAAGCATCGAGATCATCGCGCTTGAAGTATAGTTTGCGGTTAGGTTTGTAGTGCGGGATTTGCTTGGTATGCGTGAGCTTATAAATGTACTTAACAGACAAGTTTGCATACTGTGCAGCTTCCTCTGCGCTTAAGAACTGTTTTTGCGATGTTATTAGAGTGCGAAGCTCTTCGGTTGCCGCTTTGATATCTGCCAACAGAGCTCTGGCTTCCGTTCGGTCTTTTTGGGAAATGGGAAAGTGGGAAATCATGCTTCGCCTCCTTGTTGAAAGCGGCTGAAATCAATGTTGATGTTTAAGTCTTTAGCGATTTGGTTGGGAAGTAGTTTGAAGTGCCTTTCTGCCTTCCCTGAAATGCTACTTTTAAATGTGCCTCGTGACGGTTCGTTAGTCTGAAGCCAGCCTTGCTTTTTTAATATCATGGCGGCTTGAATAACTTGATGATCAAATTCGAGTTTTAGGCCAGTTTTAAAAGCATCACGGCGGACATGCCAACTCAATTCATGACTATTCAATTTCCACCATCCGACCTCAGTTACTGCGCCTGTAGGCTTGATAGTGTATTGGCATTTGGGTAGGAAGTTGCGTAATTGCTCGCGAATATGTCGTTCTTCGTAATCAAACTCTTCGCTATAGTTGGCCATCCAGGCTTCAAAAACTTTGCCAATCTCATGCTGGGCGGAACCTTTTTCCCAAGGAAGGGCATCCAGATCGATAGCGAGTTCGCCAACGGCAGCGATAAAAGCAAATCTATCGGCTGCAAACAACACCTGATTGCTTGGAGCGATTTTCAGGCTTGTAATCCAAGACTGTGAGATTTTATTTATCTGTTTGTTCAGCACATTTTTTAGTTCGGTTATTGCTGCTACCTGATTTAAAAATGGTTGCAAGGAAGTTCCGTATTGTTTAGACGTAGCATCGGCAATTCGTTCCGCAAACACTTTTGCTGATTCAGAGTCATGTAGGTTTTCAAATACACCAAATGTTTGGAAAAGAGGGATTTCAAAAAAGCGCATTAGTTGTCCTGCGTGTGGCTTTTTATTTGACTCAGAAAGTTTTTGTTCAAGGCTAACTTCACCGGTTGATAGGCCAATTAAGCTCCAATAATCTTGGGATCTTGCGCCGCCATCTATCTTTCCTCGTAGCTTTGAAACACCATTACCGATCTGGTAGATCACTTTAGTTACTTCATCTGCCTCTGCTTGGTGGAACTCATCGAGTAAAATAAGCATACAGTTTCTACTTTTAGCACGGCCCTCTATGCCGTTTGCTGTGCTGCTCCATGTGTCTCGATACTGATAGTCAGAATATACAGATGCGGCTAAACGTATTAGGGTTGTTTTGCCATTTTTTGATGCACCCAAAAAATGGATCAAGAATGAGTCCCAATCGAGTTTTTCGAGTAAGGGCGCTGCAAAAGCTGTGCACAAAGTAAAGATCATCAAAGCATTACCTTGGCAAAGCATAGCAACGTCATCTTGCCACTCTAAGAAATTGCCGCTTGAGTTTAATTGTTCAGGTGTATCTCCAGTGTACATAACCTCCTGTTCTCCAAACCCCGCCACCCAGCTTGGTGTGACAAATTGATCAAAAAACCAACCGGTTTTTTCAACGGTTACTACAGTTTTATCTGGATTCTCACTCATCAGGTAGTCGAGAATAAAATGCCAATACTTTGATTTGTGGTGAATGAATAAGCCACTGTCAGCTACTGCTTGAAGCATGCTTTTTCCGCTATCAGCCAAAATATCTCTCATTTTGAAAACGCGCTCGTGAGCATTTCCTGAGCGAGAGGTCCACTGCAAGAGCACACCGAAACCTTTCATAAAAGTAGGGTCATAGGTGAACGCTTTCACATATACTGGCCCAGCGATTTGTAGTGGCGCTTTGTCTTCTTGCTCCAATATCAAGCCAACGTTTCTTGGCTATAACGGTTTGATTCATAATTAGTCCCTATTACAACAAATAGGCCGCGGCGCTATGGTTTTCAGTTGATTTCATCGACGTTGGATATGATATCTGTGCGTGCTGGATAACAGGCTCTCTGGAACTGTCCAAATCGGGCTATTTGGCGGTGAAATTGAGTGCGTGATAGGGTGGTGTTGACGAAAAGGCTATTGCAGCATCATAAAGTGATACCCTTTCACATGTGAAAGGGTATAGAGAGGTGTTGAATTCATATACGAATTTAATGAAAATACCGGTTCTTGATACGCGATTGGTTTTTGATTTAATTGATGTCACACATGGTTCTTTTTGAACTGCTGTGCCCGCATGTCTCCTATGTTACTGCCTAGACCAGCCTGAAGAAGTGCCAACTTTTCAAACTTTTCTCTGAGCGAGAACACGATATCTAGTTGACGCACTTTGTCTTTTTGCCATCTAAGCGTAGACTTTTTTAGGTTGGGAGTTACCGCTCTAGAGAGCTTGGTGCCTGATTTAGTCTCGGAAATCATCATTCAAACAATAAATATTCAGTTGGCAGGGTAAGGTTTTGAATTACAAGATATCTTTAAGGTTTTGGTTATGACGATGCCAGATTCTACATTGGTCTATGATGTTAGTTCTCATCCTGTGGTGGCTCATGGCTTTTCCTTTAGCAATCAGCAGCTAGAGCAAATTTTAGCTGGTCCAGTAAAAGATATCTTATGTGATATATCAGGCAAGCAAGAACTCAATGAACTTCTAGCTGGTTTAGTGACCACTGACTTCGAGCAGATCGAATTAGCTGAAGTGCTTGCTGAAGAGTATGAGTTTGAAGATTGGCTGGTTGGTGAGGCTATTGCAGAAGCATTTGTCGCAAAGCGTGGTAGATGTGAATATCCTTGGCCGACATCACGAGACCTCAAGAACTCCAATGCAAGCCCCGCAGGCTGTGACCTGACTGGGCTTCAACTACTTGATGATCAAGAATTACCTTATAGATTTAGTTTTGGAGAGGTAAAAACATCCTATGATCAAAATTCTCCCCCTAGCGTCATGACGAGCCTTGGTAATCAACTATTTGGTCTACGTGATGATAAGGGTGTTAAGAATGATTTGGTGAAGTATCTTGGCCTACATGCTACCGGCAAACCTTGGCAATTCAAATTTCAAAGTGCAGCTAAGCGGTATGTTCAGTCACAAGGTACTGATATTGCTGTATATGGCGTATTAGTGCGTGACACTGAGCCTCGTGAAGCTGATATTCGGGGTAGAGCTCGCGCCCTATCAGTGGACTGTCCTCCAGAGACAGACATTGAGTTGCATGCAATTCATATCCCTACTGGTGAAATTACAAACTTGCCAGCGCGTGCACAATCAGCAATGAATGATGAGGGGGAAGCATGACCTTATCATTTGAGCAACTGCAATCAGTCGACAATCACTGGGCTGTGCAGGCAATTGATTCTGCGACTCGCGATAGCGCTTTTGATGCAGCAAAAGACGGCTTAGTACATAGTGCGCTAGGTAGCTTGTTTACCGGTGCGAATATCGAAGTTGATTATGCTTCTATCGAGCAAGTTGCTTCGGCCTACGAGCTGGCAGCCATTGAAGGTATTGCAACATTACTGAGCCCTTCGTCTGCTGAGCAACAAACAAAAAATCTCGCTATAGCTGGTGCGAATAAAGCCTTTGGGCTGATGCGAGTATTACCAATACCAGAAGATACAGATCAGCGAGTTTTCCATGTACTGCACATGGCAGGGTTAGCTTATGCAGGTGATCGTTGGACAGATTTAAGACGCTGGTTCGAAGAACATGAACAACAGCTTCAGGTTCCTTCTGTAGCTGATGTTGCCTGGAATAAACGTGTCGTTTTCCGTTTATTTGATGCTTGGGTGCGCTTGCTCCGCAAACGTTTCTTGGGACGATTTAGATCAAATCGCAGAAATCATTGTTGGTCTTCGTCACGATCAAGCTAGCCATGAAAGAGACTTCTTAGATCAGGCTCAAGGTGTAGCCAGACAAAGTGAAGCTATTCGCTTGGTCTCTCTATATCACTGGGCGAAAGCGACAGAGCGCCTTGCAACCTACATGCTTCAAGGCGAGCCTTTAGCAATCGAATCAGAGCTTGATCAGCACTTTGAGGCTGCGCTTAAGGCTGCTCAATTATCTTGTGATACAAAGCTAGAAATGTTGCTGCGTTGGTTGCATGTATCCAGCCGAAAAATGGTTGAAGGTTCGGTTTGGTGGGTTGCTCATAGCGTTAACTCTAGAGTGACTCGGTTTGTTGGCCACGTAACTCGCCACAAGAGTATGTTTGAGTTGTTACCGCCACAGAGAGCAGCGCTGCAAGAGCAAAACCTGCTTGATCCGGCGAGCCGAGCTGTTGTGATTGATATGCCTACGTCTGGCGGCAAAACTCAGTTAGCGCAATTTAGAATGCTCCAAGCACTCAACCAATTTGCTGATGATGGTGGCTGGATCGCATACGTTGCGCCGACCAGAGCGCTTGTCTCACAGATCACTAGAAGATTGCGTTCTGACTTCGGACCACTCGGCATCAAGGTCGAGCAACTTACCGGGGCGATTGAAGTTGATGCGTTTGAAGATGCTCTTTTAGGTGAGCAAGAAGCCTTCCAAGTGTTAGTTGCAACGCCGGAGAAATTGCAGCTTGTTATGCGCAACAAGAAGGTTCAGCGTCCATTGGCGTTATTGGTAATGGACGAGGCGCACAACATAGAAGATAACGAGCGTGGTCTGCGTATTGAACTACTGCTGGCGACAATTAAGCAGGAAGCTTCGCGAGCCAACTTCTTATTGCTGATGCCATTTGTTCCAAATGCTAATGAATTAGCCCAGTGGCTTGGTTCAGGTAGAGGTAAGAGCATTAGCCTTAGTACATCTGCTTGGCAACCAAACGAGAGGATTGTTGGCCTATTCGATGCTGAGCAAGCAGAAGGCCGTGGCAATTGGAAATTAACCTTTGAAACTCTAACAACCACTCAACGAACAATCCATCTGCGTGGTAAGCATGATGTGGATGGCATAAGGCCTATTCGTAACTTGAGTTATAGCTCTGCTAGATCTTTGTCTAAGCAGGCTGCTGCAATGGCAAAAGTGTTCTCGAAACGTGGAACAAGTATCGCTGTTGCACAGAAGATACCGGATGCTTGGAGTATCGCTCGCTTAATAGCTAATGAACTTGAACCCCTAGATCGAATCCCCGAAGAGATTGCGTTGGTGCAGCGCTTCTTGAGCACAGAAATCAGTCCTGATTTTGAGCTCATAGGAATGCTGGAAAAAGGTGTAGTAGTGCATCATGCAGGCTTGCCAGCTGAGGCCCTGGCTTTGATTGAATGGCTTACGGAAGAAGGTCATATCAAGGTTATGTGCGCTACTACAACGATTGCACAAGGTTTGAACTTCCCTGTTTCATCTGTATTCCTGGCGAGCCCGAAATACCCTTACGGGATACAGATGTCCCCTCGTGAGTTCTGGAACCTTGCAGGTCGAGCTGGACGGATTGGCCATGATAGCGTTGGCGTGGTGGGCATTGCAGCGGGAGCTAATCCTAATGAAATCAGACAATTTGTTAGTGATGCTACAGGTGACCTTCTATCTCGCCTGGTAAGTATGCTCGAAGAAATAGACTCAGTGGGTGGGTTGAATGATCTTTCGGCGGTAATTCATCAGGAGCAGTGGGCTGATTTTCGTAGCTATATTGCACACCTATGGAACGAGAAGCGGAACCTTGATGAGGTTATTGCTGAGGCTGAGCAACTTCTGAGGAACACCTATGGCTTCAGCTCATTACGGGCTAAGCCAGATAGGCACTCTCAGCAACAGGCAGACGCTTTACTCGAAGCAACAAGGGGCTATGTAAGACAAATAGCAGAGCACCCTGAAAACGCAGCGTTGGCAGATTCAACCGGCTTTTCACCGGAAGGTGTGAGAACTGCGCTGTTGGAACTCAATAGACTTGAGAACAAGCTAACCACAGAAGATTGGCAGCCAAGTAGCCTCTTTGGAAGCGAAACGGGGCGTTCAGCCTTACCTGATTTAATGGGCGTGATGATGCGTGTTCCGCAACTCCAGAAGAGTCTTACCGAGCTCGGTGGAGATGGTATAGGCCATCAACGGCTTGCTGACATTACTCAGGCTTGGGTTGATGGATCTTCCCTTGAAGATATTGCTAACCGTTTCTTTGATGAAGGCGATCTAACGAACAACTTATCTAAAGCGTGTAAAGCAGTATACAGGGACTTAGCGAACAATGGTGCTTGGGGCTTGTCTGCTCTAAGTAAGATGCCAACAGCTGGTATTGATTTTGACAGCCTGTCAGAGGAAGAGCTACGAACCTTGAATAATCTTCCGGCGATGCTTTATCACGGTGTCAGATCTGAAGAAGGTGTGCTGATGCGGATGAACTCTGTTCCCCGCAGTATCGCTGAAAGCTTGGGTGCAGACTTTAAGCTACTGCATCGAGACACTGATACTGCGTCTGCACCATCTCTTGCCACCGGTTATGTTAGTGCGTTGAGCGCTGATGATTGGTCGAGGCTTCGCCCTGAAGGTGCTGCGATGTCTGGGGATGATTACCGTAAAGTCTGGAAGCAACTGTCTGGGGTATAGTTCATTTAAAGCAGTGTCAAAGTAAGACTCGCTCCAATTACGGCCACATCGGGTGGCCGTTTTTGATCAATTAGTTAGTTCATGATCACATGGCTGATCTTTGCGGTTGAAAGTCAGTAAGGGAAGCCCCAGATAATATGTGGATACTTAGGAGAGGGAAGCAGCTGTGAATATAGAGACAATAGTTCTACACAATTTTAGAAGCTTTGGACCAGAGGGTCAGAGTATAGCTGTTGATCCGGATCTAACCACTCTTGTTGGGGCTAATGGCTCCGGAAAAACAGCCTTGATGCAGGCCTTACAGCGCATGTTCGGCATCTCAAATGAACAACGGACGATTCGCCGTCAGGATTTTCACATTCCCTCTTCTGAAGAAGATAGCCCCAGTAAGCGGACTCTAACGCTTGAAGCCATTGTCGCCTTTCCTGAACTGGATGATGAAGACGGAGACCACTCCGTGATACCAGACTTCTTTCACCATATGAGCGTGACTGATGAGGGCGGCAAGCTGAAATGCCGTTTGCGTTTGGACGCGGAATGGGAAGATGATGGTTCAATAGATGGGTACATTACGAGCCAGTTTCCGCGCGGTTACGACATGGGGTGAGCCAGAAGATGCTGATTTTCACAATGTGCGCCCAGCGGATCGCTCTCGAATCCAATTGATCTACGTACCAGCCACACGATGCGCAGTTTCCCAGGTATCAGCCTTTCTGAAAGGTCGGCTTTGGAAAGCTATTAACTGGTCAGAACAAGTTCGGTCATCTTTTACTCAAAAGGCTACAGAGCTGAATGAATCCTTTGAGGGTGAAAATGCGATTAGTACCGTGACTGGAAAGCTCACAGACCGTTGGCAGGAGCTGCATTCTGCTGGAACTGATAGTACACCGAAGTTTCGTCCGGTCGACCTACGTTTTGAAGAGTTTGTTCGTAAGGTAGAGGTACTGCTGCACCCAGATGAAAGTGGTCGCGATCGAAGCATTGATGAGCTAAGTGATGGCCAAAGTTCGTTGTTTCACATAGCCATGACTTCAGCCACTCTCGATGTTGAAACTGAGATCTTAGCCCAACCAGAGAGTAACGATTTTCTTGGTGCAGACTTGCCCTTGCCCTCATTGACTATATTGGCACTTGAGGAGCCGGAGAATAACCTAGCCCCATACTATCTATCTCGAATCATAAGCCAGATCAGCAGCCTAGTGCATGGCTTAAGAGCTCAAGCAGTACTATCTAGTCATTCGCCGAGCATTCTCGCCAGGATCCAACCAACGCAAGTAAGGCACTTCAGGCTAGCAACAGAATCAAACACCACTGTTGTTCGTCAACTGACTTTACCCGATGAAGAGAATGAAGCTGCAAAGTACATCCAGCAAGCGGTGAGAGCCTATCCAGAGTTGTATTTCGCTAAGGTCGTGGTTCTCGGGGAGGGGGCTTCCGAGGAGGTAATTCTTCCCGCTATATCAGAAGCGATGGGAATACCAATTGATAAGTCTTTTGTCGCCATGGTTCCATTAGGGGGCCGACATGTAAACCACATGTGGCGTTTGCTAACAGATTTACAGATCCCCTTTATCACATTACTCGATCTTGATTGGGGGCGGCACGGCGGTGGCTGGGGAAGGATTAAGAACGCAGTCGCCAAGTTAATAGAATATGGAATACCGGCTGAAAGTATTTTTACTCATGGAGTGCATGCTGACGGGGTATCTGTAAATCTGGCTGAGTTTGATACCTTCAGGCGTGATGATTATGAATTTATGAGTCGTTGGGTTAGCTATCTTCGTCAACCCCGTTTTAACGTATACTTCTCCAGCCCATTAGACATTGATTATTCGATGCTAAAAGCATTTCCCGAACAATATCGGATTGCACCCGACGAAAGCTCTACCGGTCCATCTAGTCGTGGGGAGCCTGGTGATGCCGTCATGGGCGACGAGGGAAACCCTGAATTTTATGCTGACGACCTACTTAATCTGCGCTGGTACAGATACCTGTTCTTAGGAAGAGGTAAGCCTAGCACGCACATCCGAGTGCTTGGATCTATTCCGCCAGAACAGTTGGCCCAGAAACGCGCCAGAAGAACTGCGAGCGTTAGTTCAGTCTATTCACGCAGCTCTTCAAAGCTAGGGGGCTAGGTGAAGTTTATTCAACCCGATCATTGGCAGCCCAAAGGGATCGACGAGCTTGAGCCAAATGCTTGGCAAGCACTATGGCGACGAGAGTCCACAAGCGTTATCGCTGGCCCAGGTGCAGGAAAGACAGAGTTTTTAGCGCAAAAAGCTGCATATTTGCTTGAGACTGGCCTATGTCCACCAAACCAAAAAATTCTAGCCATTTCATTTAAGACCGATGCTGCAAAAAATCTCGCAGATAGGGTGGAAGAACGGTGTCCAGAAGAGCTAGGTAGTCGATTTGTTTCGATGACCTTCGACGCTTTTTCTAAAAATATAGTTGACCGTTTTCGTATGGCGTTGCCACCACAGTGGAGACCAACAAAACCATATGATGTCACTTTTGCAACTCGCCAGCAGATAACCCGTTTTTTAGGTCGAGAGCGGCAAAAAAATAGTCATATCTCTGGATTGTTGAATGCTATAGCCAGAATAAACCCAATAACTTTTGAGTCTACATTTGTTGGCTCAAGGAGACTTGGTCTAGCTTCGAACGACATAGGGGAACGGACTCTTTATGATAATTGGTTAGCCGAACAAGTAAGTTGCGGAGATGAAGAGCCATCACAGCTGACATTTATGACAATAAATCGGCTGGCTGAATATATAATTCGTACCAATGTCCATGTGCGACGAGCTCTGAGAGCAACGTATCCATATGTCTTTGTGGATGAATTCCAAGATACGACTTATGGTCAGTATGATTTCCTGTTGTCAGCCTTCGGTTATAGTGAAACAACGGTAACGGTAGTGGGGGATTATAAGCAGAGGATCATGGGTTGGGCCGGAGCCCGAGGTGATGCGTTTCATCAGTTTGAGGCCGATTTTTCGGCACAACGATATCCGCTGTTGCTTAATCACCGCTCTTCTCCAGAACTGGTCAGGATACAACATGTTATTGCACAAGCTATTGACCATGAGGCGAGAGAGGTTCAAACAAGTAACTACAGTCAGGTATCTGGTGATGCTGCTTGGATTTGTTTTAGCTGTAACGTAGATCAAGAGGCCAGTTACTTGGCGCAGTGGATTGCGAATGACATGCGAAGCAGGTCATTGAACCCAAGGGACTATTCCGTTTCTGGTGCGCCAAAGACCTGAGGATTACGAAGAGCAGCTATCTTCGTATTTAACTCAGTACGGGCTTAGCTTGCGAAATGAAAGTGTGAAAATAGGTAAAACTACTCTTCAGGATTTACTTGCTGAGGAGTTGACTATTTTGTTCTCTAATCTTCTAAGGCTAGGACTTGGGCATCGAAATGCGCAAGTTTGGAATCAGTTATCAGCAGATGTACAGCTGCTTCGTAACACAACCCAAGAAGATGAAAAAGCACTGAGACAGGTTGAACGCCGGTTAGCATTATTTATTTCTGAACTCAAGGAGTTGATGCGACAATCGTTTACACCAGACAATGCTCGCCTCGTTTTTGAAAGAATTATTGCCTTTATTGATTTGAATGATCTTCGGAAAACATTTGCTCGTTACGCTACTGGTGATCTACTTGAAATAAACCTGGCAGCACTTGAAGAGTTTTTTACAAACTGTGTTGATACCCAGAGTTGCTGGGGAAATTTCCTGGAAGAATTTGAAGGTACAAATCAGATTCCGCTAATGACAATTCATAAAAGCAAGGGGCTGGAATTCGATACAACTATTTTCATGGGGATCGATGATAATGCTTGGTGGTCCTATCGACCTGGCGATTCCGAAGGGTTATCGACATTTTTTGTTGCACTGTCTCGTGCGAAACAAAGGGCGATATTTTCCTATTGTCAGCAAAGAGGACAAAGAATCAAGGTCGCAGATTTTTATGCGTTGCTGACGACTGCTGGTGTACAGGAGTATGTGATCCCACCTAGCTAATTATTTTTTGCTAAGGTATCCAAATGCGACCGTATGGTCGCCTTTGGATATCTTGTTTGTATGATACAAAGTCCGCGTAATCCAAAGAGCATCAAACGTTAGCTTTCTGATTTTTTGGGCTGAAAGCCCCTTCAGGGACTTTCACATGTGAAAGTCAGAAGCGCTATAGAAAACTTGCAGACAAAGCCCCACATAATTATGGAAATTGCCAGTCGGTGTTCCATCCGCTTTGGATTTTATTTCCTAGGTCCCACATAACTTTGGAAATAACAGCTAGCTGCCCCAGTGCGTTGCGATTACTTTTGGAGAAAGCTGTCGTCAAGGCCCCACATTAGATAGTTAATTGGAAAGTGATTGGCTAGGTCCCGGTGAGGATATGCTATCGACGCGCCGCATTATTACTGGGGCAATGAAAGCAAAAAAACTCTCAAACTGTCCTGATTGGGCATTTTCGCAGTGTAATCAAATTAGTAAGCCTCGATAGACTGTAACCCTTAGCGGTCGTAAAAAAGGAGGCTTAATTATGCAAGACTACTCAAAGTTAGATCAGCTGGCGTCTAATTGGCACCAGTTAGCCCACTATCGTGAGGAGTTTAATGAATCAGAGTATTTTGAAAAAGCTCTGGCCCAATCGGAGTTACTCCTCGAAGAAATAACTAAAATCACACATCAAGAGCCATTTCGGCTCGAATTCATGGCTAGTTGCTTCGCTAATAATTTTTGGCGTTTCAATCGACATCATCGCTCACCTGAAACTTCAGAAGTGCCGGGTAGATTTGGGTGTCGTGTGAGAGTCAAAGACAATAAATTTGAAGCTTCATGGTACATCAATGTTTTCCTCGATGAAGAAGATATGAAACGCCGAAAAATTAAACACCAAAAAGTTAGGTCAGTACATATTCAGAAAGGATCTGGCAGCCGTTATCGTTCGAGCTCTTTCTCCAAAGCCCAAGGGTGGGAAAAGGTTCAGATTGATTATTGTGAAGATGCTTTTCAGCTACTTCGGGAAATCCGGCATGAGATGGATAACATCAGAAAAAAAGTTGAAATGTGTCAGCGTCGTTTTATCAAGCTGCGAGCTCACTTTGAGTTGATGGAGGAACCCAAATGAGTTTGGAAGAACCACTAGTTGGTATTTTTGATAGAGATATCCAAGTTGATTTAACTAATCTGACGATCAATATCTATGATTCTGGATTGTTATCTGCGTACATTTCAAAGATGAAAGATGAGTTAATCGCACAGCGACGTGATTTAAAACGCTCAGCTTTCGCTCTGGAAGAGTCATTCAACAAGTACAGGGAGAAATTAAAGAAAGAGCACACCGGACAGGAACCTTTTCGGTTTGTCTTTACCGTGTATATCGAGGATAACCTACCTAACTTTCAATGGTTTAAAGTTATAGTTTTTAACAGGGACAAACCAGCAAAGCTAGAAATGTTAACAGGGAGCATTCTGAAACACAAAAGAATGAGTAACGTCGCTGATTGGGAGCGGCAAATGTATTACCACATATGCCTACAAATAGAGGAAATGAAAGTGCGTTCAGACTTTATTTCAGACTTTGAGAAGAAGCTATTACAGCTTGTAGCTCCTGTAGATAAGATTGAAATGTTCGTTCGAAACAAAGTTAATTAAATCATAATCTTGGTTGATATTTTATTAAGCCTTGCCAGACTTGTTGGTAAGGCTTTTTTGTTGCTTTCAGCTTGGGGGTTGCATTTTAAAATTCGATGATACGCTGGTAGTAAAAAGGAGGATATGCCAGTGATGAAGTTAAAAGTTCAGTCAGTATCTGCCAGCCATAACGCAGTCAGCGTTGCTTGGTTCGTTGGGTTGTCGAGATATGGGATAGTTGATGTTGGAATTGGGCGTTTTGAGAGCCGTATAGCAGTTGCAGAGCTTACTGTAGCGCGCTACTTGCTGTGGGACTGTAAAATATTCGGGCATCGCCCAGGTAGCGGTAAAGGTGTCGAACTAGGTTTACCGTACACGACTCTTCATTCTCTTAGTCTGAACTCTTGCGTTGAGTTGCAGCGAGCTAGTCAGTATTTGAAGACGTGGCTGAATGGTGTGCAACTCAATCCTGAAGAAATTGTCGGTGTTGCTGCTTCTACTGACCAGATACCAGTGATCCAGCCATATCGATTACCTCAACCCGTGTTTGATTCTCCAGTATTGGGGCCTGTTGCAATCAGTCGCCATGCAATACAGCGTTACCAAGAGCGCTTTCGTCACGGGTATACGAAGTCTCCCTGGTTGAGCCTGCAACGTCAGCTTTGTAACCCCGAACTTCGCCAAGCGAGACTCTCAGCTCGTACACGATTTCAGAAACTGCTGAAGCACGGAGACGATGGTAGCCAAGTTTGGCACCACCCGACGGGAGATCTATATTTCTTGCTAGTGCCACAGGAGACTCACTGGCTGGTCGTCACTATTTTTTCCCAGTTGAGTCGATCTATGGCTGAGGAGGTAGCATGATTCTTAAGATGCATACCGTTTCTGCTGAAGTGTCTGTAAGGCATCCTGGCAGCGCTAGTATTGAACCCCATGCTTTCACAGAAAAAGACGCGAAGACAACAGTTCACCGTGATTGGTTCTGGCCGCTAAAAGCCATGGTGAAATTAGTTCTTTTTTTAGTGCTGTTGTTTACTTTGCCCAGCCCAATTTCATTTTTGACTGTTTTGTTCACTGCATCTTATTACGTGAACAAGCTACATCGACGTTATGGCAGGTCAAGAAGGGGGCGAAGGTTTCGCTGGACATGGACAAATGTCGATGCGAGATGGTTCGTTATCTGGGTTATCAAGTTCAGGAGTATACCGAGCTGGATTGGTCAGTGCAGCGAGTGCAGAATTGATGTCTGATATCGCAGATTCCAGTTCTGATTCGAGCCCATCATTTTGGTGTGGTTATATCAATCCAGCAAGCGGTCTTCCCATGGTGGAAAACTCCTGCATTGATATCGGCGGCAATGTGTTTGGGGATGACAGCATGACTAGCATTGATACTGGTTTTGACTGTGGTGGTATTAGCTGCGATCCCTTTGATTGAACGATTTAAGGAGGTTGTATGGATTTGCTTTGGTATTGGCTCGCGGGGCTGATGTTGACAATAGCTGCTGTTGGATGTGTCTACTGGTATGCCGCATATCAGGCAAAGCGGGGTGGGAGGAACAAGGAGGGGTAGTTTTCTAGATTTCCCACGTTTCCCAATTTCCCTATGAATTTAGGATTTACTTGAGGTGTGTGGCTGGTTGCTAGCTAACTTTTGAATTAGTGTACTTTTTTCTTCTTCTGAGAGATTTTCTATAAGGCATAGAAGTTCAGCTGTCTTTGATGAATCACAGAAAAAGAACGCAATGGGTACGTTTAGTTCTTCTGCCATTTTTCTTAACGTGTTGATATCAGGCGTATGGCGGCCTTTCTCATAATGGTTCATGCGTCCACTCGCCACGCTTGGGTCCATACCAATACGAATACCGAGCGTTTTTTGGCTGATGCCTGCTCGCGTTCTTGCCTCTTTAAGGCGTGTTGGTAGGGGGCTTGGGGTTGGCAAATCACATTCATCGATAATCTCTAGATACTTAGATCTTCTAAGTTTTTTATGATTCTGTATACTTAGGATATCTAAGTTTTGTGGTTGATGGAATAGTCATGGAGAGCAAAAATGCCTAGTAAGTTTGCACTTAAAAGAGAAACGAGAAGTGGTGTACCGTTGAAAGTCCTCAGTGTATGTTTATCGGTAGGTTTATCTGCCCAAGCATATGCTGTGCCTAGTTATGAGCTCACATATGGTGACTGGAAGCAGATGTGTGGTCAGCCTAACCAAGCGTGCAACTTTTTCCTAAAAGGTTTTTTGCAATCAGCTTCTTTTTGGACTCAGTGGGTTGAAGATGCGGCGTTACTTCGCCCTGATCTTAAAAGAGCAAATGATGTCGTGCGTTGGGTCAGTATGCCTCAAGATAATGGTCAGCTTTGCTTACCAAGAAACATTCAGTTTGAATCAATAAGATCTAATGTCGATCGATCTCTTGAGCTGTTGTATCGAGAACAGTCAGATTTTACTCCAGGGCCCAGTACATTGCTGACAGGGCCTGGTTTAAGGGTAAATTTGTATGATGCATTTAAGAATGCGTACCCTTGTCAATCACAGTAAGTGGCATATACGATCTGCAACTTTCTGGTGCGCTTCTCGTCGCTCCTCCAGAAAATCGTGACGGTTGTAGATGCCTTCAACACCTTTGAGTTTGTGATTTAAACACCTTTCAGCCACTTGACCATCAATGCGCTCAGCAGAAGCCAGTGTTCTGAAGGTACGACGGAGGTCATGGACAACAAAATAGTCAACCCCATCCATTTTATTTTTGGTTGGCCTCTCTTTGTCACGACCAAACAAATATTTAATAGCGGTGGTTATTGTATCTGAGCCCATGTATGGATTTTTGCTCCTCCTTCTACTTGGAAATACATAATCGGACTCAAGCGCTCTGATTTTGAGTTCTTGCAGCCATTCCACAGCTTGGCGAGGAAGTGGGATAGTTAATGGTATGCCATTTTTGGTTCTCTCTTTGGGGAGCTCCCAGAGCGCATTATCTAAATCAAACTCAGCCCAAGGCGCTTGGCATAGCTCGCTATTTCTGACGCCTAGCACTAGATATAAGCAGCAAGCTAGATAGTTTTCTCGTGTAAAGCTTACATTGTTCTCTCTGAACACTCGAAACACAGTTGCTATCTCGTCTTCGGTCAAAACACGCTCTCGACTTTTTTCAACACCTCCTGCGTCGTTGACACGAAAAGCTGCTGCCGGGTTGAACTGTGTGAGATCGAGTTTGTTGGCATGTCGAAAAAGCTGTTTCATGTACATCAAGGTGTCATTTGCGATGCTTTTTCGGCCACTATCTACGACGCGCTTGATTACTTCTCTTACATCCAGAGCAGTGACTTGATCGATTCTTATTTTGCCCATAACTGGGTGGATTTCTTTGGTGTAGATACGCTTGGGGATGTTGGCGTGTTGCAGTCTTACTTGAAGATCGTTTTTATACCAATCATCGAACAGTTGTTCGACGGTTTCTATACCTGACCATTGGCGGCGTTGGCGTTTCTGCCAGTGGATTGATACCTTGTTGGATCAGCTTTCGTTGTTGAAAGGCGGCATCGCGTGCATCTGCAAGGGATAGTTCTGGATAGGACCCAAGTGTCATTTCTGGACGACTGCCGTTGATTGAAAATCGCAAGATCCAAAAAGGTTCTCCAGAGGCGGGTACAACGAAGTAGAGGCCATTACCATCTGCGGTTTTGCGTGGTTCATCTTTGGCTAAAGCGGCGACTTTTCGTGCGTTGAGTTTGCCCATATAGTTCTCCTTATCATGGAAAGTTACTCACCATTTAAGGGCATACTAGATCAATCTTACTCACCACTAAACTCACCAGTTGGTTGAAAACAGTGGAAAGGTTTTGAAATCCACTGAAAACAAAAAAGCCCCTATTTACAGGGGCTTAGTAAGATTAAGTCAGCTTGGAGAGACTCAAAAAACCTTATTCGATGTTTTGGATCTGCTCACGCATCTGCTCGATAAGCACTTTCAGTTCCACGCCGGAGGCGGTGATGTCGGTGCTGATCGATTTTGATGCCAGTGTGTTCGACTCACGGTTGAACTCTTGCATCATAAAGTCGAGGCGGCGGCCGCACGAGCCACCTTTTTTGAGGATGTTGTGCGTCTCTTTGACGTGAGAATCGAGGCGATCCAGCTCTTCGGCGACATCGGACTTTTGTGCCAGCAGGATCAGTTCCTGCTCAACGCGGGTCGGTTCGAGTTCCACTTTGGCTTCTTCGAACTTGGTGATCAGACGCTCACGTTGCCAGTCGAGGATTTCCGGCATACGCGCGCGAACTTTGACGACTTCGGCGCTAATCGCATCCAAACGCTGCACAATCAGCGCTTTCATGTTATCGCCTTCACGGCCGCGCGCTTCGATAAATTCGCTCAGTGCGTCTTCAAAGCCGTTTAGCAGCGCCTGGTTGACTTCATCCATGTCCTGCTCCGGCGTTTCCATCACGCCCGGCCACTGCATGACCTGAAACGGATTGATACGGCTTAGTTCACCGGTCATGTGCATCACTTGGTTGGCTGCTTTAATCACCTGATTGGCCAGGTCTTCGTTGATGCTCAGCTCGCTTTGGGCGGCATGGTTGGCTTCATAACGCAGATGACATTCGACTTTACCGCGCGCCAGACGCTTACGGAAACGCTCACGCAGCACTGGCTCCAGGCCACGGAACTGTTCCGGCAGGCGGAAGTAGGTCTCCAGATAGCGTTGGTTGACCGAGCGGATTTCCCACACGGCACTGCCCCAATCGCCTTTGACTTCTTTGCGTGAGTACGCCGTCATGCTGTAAATCATCGAAATGTCCTTGGTTTATATTCAAAAATGAATTGGCGATAATACTAGCATAGAAAAGTTGCCGAGTGGGTGTAGAGACTCTGTGATTAGGCAAGGATTTCCGCTATAATTTTGCCCCATTAAATTCGACCATTCGGCTGCGGTTTTGTTCAGCTGTCGTTTCGTCCAGTTGTCGTTGCAACCAAGCGTCGTTTCGCAGCCATGAGTGTTGTGTAAAACCATTAAACGTCGTTCACACAAACAAGGTAGAGGCTTTATGCGTCCAAATAACCGCGCTGCGGATCAGGTTCGTCCGATCAAGATTACCCGTCATTACACCGCCTATGCAGAAGGCTCTGTACTGGTTGAGTTTGGTAATACCAAAGTGCTGTGTAACGCTACGGTAGAAGAAGGCGTGCCACGTTGGCTGAAAGGTCAGGGTAAAGGCTGGGTAACCGCTGAATACGGTATGCTGCCACGTGCCACACACTCACGTACCCGTCGTGAAGCGGCGAGCGGTAAGCAGGGCGGTCGTACCATGGAAATCCAGCGTCTGATAGCCCGCAGCCTGCGTGCTGTGGTGGATCTGAAAGCCATGGGTGAGCTGATGATTACCGTTGACTGTGACGTGATTCAGGCTGACGGCGGTACCCGCACGGCATCGATTTCTGGTGCAAGTGTCGCACTGGCGGATGCGTTCGATAAGCTGGTCGAAAGCGGTAAGCTGAAGAAGAAACCCGATGAAAGGCCACGTTGCTGCGGTATCTGTGGGTATCCTCGGCCAAGATGTGCTTTGTGATCTGGAATATGTCGAAGACTCAGCGGCCGACACCGACATGAACGTGGTGATGACCGAAGAAGGCAAGATGATCGAAATCCAGGGCACGGCCGAAGGCGAACCGTTCAGCCATGAACAGCTGCTGGATTTGCTGGCGGTGGCCAAGAAAGGCATTGCAGACATTGTCTCGGCGCAGAAGGCGTCGTTAGAAAATAATTGATTGATAGCTCCCGATATGGGGGCTATTTTTTTGTGTTTTTTTTCGTTGTCCTTGCTGCGATTACTGCGTTAGCTGCGGGTTCTCACTCAGGTCAGTTACTGGAGTAAGCTCCCTGAGATTTGCGCCCTTGCTGCCTTGTACTCACAGCAATGACTTAGAAAAAGTATTATGAGTTCTAAAAAGATTGAGTAGGTGGTTTAGCCTCTAATCTTGATACGGCCAAGATAATTAACCACCCTGGGGTGTGCCCCCCGGGACCTAAAGTAAAAGAGAGAAAGTAATGAAAGCGTACCAGCGTGAATTTATTGAGTTTGCACTAGAAAAGGAAGTTCTGAAATTTGGTGAGTTTACTTTGAAGTCAGGCCGCAAAAGCCCTTATTTCTTTAACGCTGGTCTGTTCAATACTGGCCGCGATTTAGCGCGCCTGGGCCGTTTTTATGCGGCGGCGCTGATGGACTCGGCTATTGATTACGATGTGCTGTTTGGCCCGGCCTACAAAGGCATCCCGATTGCGACCACGACGGCAGTTGCGCTGGCGGATCACCACGATGTGGATACGCCGTACTGTTTTAACCGTAAAGAAGCCAAAGACCACGGTGAAGGCGGCAGTCTGGTCGGCAGCCCGCTGCAGGGTCGTATTATGCTGGTGGACGACGTGATTACCGCCGGTACTGCGATTCGTGAATCGATGGAAATCATCAAGAACAACGGCGCGGATCTGGCCGGTGTACTGGTGGCGATTGACCGTCAGGAAAAAGGCAAAGGCGAGCTGTCTGCGATTCAGGAAGTGGAACGTGATTTCGGCTGTGCTGTGGTATCGATTGTCAGCCTGACTGACCTGATTACTTACCTGGAAGAGAAGGGCGGTAACAGCGAGCACCTGGAAGCGGTCAAAGCGTACCGCGCGCAATATGGTATCTGATGTTTGAGGTTCTCAGGAACTAGATTCCTGGTTCCTAGAGTAAAAAGCTCCGGCGCTGATGATTCAGGCCGGAGCTTTATTTTTAGCGTATCAAGCTGAGATCAAAAGTTTTCATCGCCGCAGTGAAGCTATTCACCGCTATTAAAACGTTCTCTTCCAGAACTCAGAATCTAGGTCCTAAAGCCTAAATCCTTACTTATAGCGAATCCCTTTTTCCACGTCTGGATCCTGCATGGTCTTAAAGCGTTTGTGCAGCCACATCCACTGGGTTGGCGCGCGCAGGATCAGCTGCTCGACGAATTGGTTCATGTAAGCGGCCGAGGCGGTTTCATCGTCATACGGGAAGTTATCTTCAACGGACAGGTCTGCAAAGATTTCATATTTACCCTCCGCGTTGCGGAATCCCGATCCCATGACGATCGCGCACTTACTGGCTTTGGCCAGCAGGTAGGTACCAGTGGTGGTACAGGCATCTTCAACCGCAAAGAAAGGTACAAACGCGGACTTATTGCGGCCGTAATCGTGGTCCGGCAGATAAAACAGCAGTTCACCCTGGCGCATAACGCGTATCATCTGTTTGACGTCTTTGCGGTCAACCAGCTTATTGCCGTTGTGCGTACGACCCCAGTACTGAATAAAGTTATACGCCGGGTTGTTGTGCGGGCGAAATACCCCATAACCGGACAAGCCGAGTGCGCCACACGCCCGAGCGGTGATTTCCAGATTCAGTGCATGCACACAGCACATCAGCACGCCTTGTTTGTTACGTAAGTGCCCGGCCAGTGCGCTGGTGTCTTTATTAATCAGGCGGCGTTTGAAGCGCCAGGTCGGCCAGAACCAGGCGATGCCGGTTTCAATCAGCGCCGCGCCGGTGTTTTTGAAGTTCTCTTCCACCATGCGCTCGATGTCATCGGCGGTTTTATCCGGAAAGGCCAGTTCCAGGTTGCGCTTGGCGACATGGACGCGTTTTTTACCAAAGCGCATCCCCAGTTTACCTATGCTTTGTCCCAGTTTGAGCAGCAGGGAATAGGGCAGCAGGTTAACCAGCAAGGCCAGTAAACCAAAGCCGAGCCACACGCCCCAGTTTTTCGGGTGCAGCAGTGACAAGGTAAATTCGGGTTTGGCGTATTTGTTTTGACTCATAATGTGGTCTGTCTGATTAAGAGTAAAAGTAGATTTATGATTCAGGTTTACTGAATCTGCGCACTGAGCAGTGACCAGTACTCTTCAAAGTTCGCGGTTGGCTGGTATTTGAAATCTGAACGTACAAAGCGGTTCAGACTGCCTTCCACCTGGCCGAGTAACTGCGCTGCCAGAATGCTTTCATCGACCGGGAACGATTTGCCTTCCCGAATCTTACGCTCGCGCAGGATCTGACGCAGCGAGGTTTCAATGCGTTCAAATAACTGGTTGATGCGTTCACGCAGGCGCTCATTTTCAAACATTAGAGCATGTCCGGACAAAATTCTTGTCAGGCCCGGGTTACGTTCAGAGAAGGCCAGCAGCAGTTGCATTACCATCCGAATCCGGTTCAGCGTATCTTTTTCTTCATCCAGAATCCGGTTGATGCGAGACATCAGGGACTCTTCGATAAATTCAATCAGTCCTTCAAACATACGTGCTTTGCTCGGGAAATGACGATACAAAGCGGCTTCAGACACACCCACCTGCTTGGCCAGTTTGGCGGTGGTGATGCGTGAGGCGCCTTCATGGGATTCGAGCATCTCTGCTAAGGCTTGCAGTATTTCTTCACGTCGATTGCTTTTCTTAGTGCCGGCCATAACCGTCTTTCCTTTTCAAAACGTAAGCTTTTTAAAATTAAAGTTATTGAAACTCAAGCTTTTCAGTACCACTACAGTTTTATGCGACGACAGACTTGGCTGCCGGTCGTCGCGCGCACCGCAGCACCGCGCAGGCGGCAGCTGTCTCTGAGTGGTGATATCGGCGAGTCAACACAAATAGACAAGAGGAAAGTGTTAACTCGTGACACGCATTCCGCAGCGGGATGCGCACTCAGCGGCGTTTAGCTTATTTTGTCGTTGATCAACAGCATCAGGGCGTGCGCCAGCTCGGCTTTGGAGGCCAGTGGCAACTGCTGTTTGCCTTCGGGACGGGTTGCATCCCCGGCAAAGTAGACCGTCAGCGCGTTGTCGTTACTATTGAACCCCTGACCTGCGACCGAAACATCATTGGCGCAAATCATGTCGAGGTTTTTCTTCACCAGTTTACCGCGGGCGTATTTCTCTACGTCCTGAGTTTCGGCGGCAAAGCCAACAGTAAATGGTCGGTTTTGCGCCATGGCGGCCACACTGGCGACGATATCCGGATTTTTGACCATGGTGATGGTCAGCGTATCGCTGTCATCGGTCTTTTTCATTTTCTGGGCAGCGACTTGTTCCGGGCGGTAATCCGCTACGGCCGCACAGCCGATAAAGATATCGTGTGCGCCGGCCTGGTTCATTACCTCAGCATGCATATCCACGGCACTGCTGACATTAATACGCGACACATTGGCCGGGGTAGTTAAATGAACCGGACCGCTGACCAGGGTCACTTCTGCACCCAGTTTCGCTGCCGCTTCGGCAATCGCAAAGCCCATTTTACCGGAACTGTGATTGGTGATGTAACGCACCGGATCGAGCGCTTCGCGCGTCGGACCCGCGGTGAGCAGCACTCGTTTACCGCGCAGCGGCTTTGGGCCGAAGTGATCCTCACAGCGCTGGACTAAATCCATCGGCTCGAGCATACGGCCCGGCCCCACATCGCCACACGCCTGTTCACCGGCGCCCGGCCCCCAGATCTGCATGCCGCGCCGAGTCAGAGTTGCGATATTTTCCTGCGTCGCCAGGTTGCGGTACATCTGCTGGTTCATGGCCGGAGAAACCACAACCGGGGCATCCGTTGCCAGCACCAGCGTGGTCAGCAAATCATTGCCCATGCCTGCCGCCATACGCGCAATCAGGTCGGCGGTAGCCGGTGCCAGCAGCACCAGGTCGGCCCATTTTGCCAGTTCAATGTGCCCCATTGACGCTTCCGCAGCCGGATCAAGCAGGCTGTCAGAAACCGGATGACCGGACACCGCCTGCATAGTCAATGGCGTAATAAATTCTTTGGCCGACTTGGTCATAACGACCCGGACCTCGGCCCCGCGCTCAATCAGGCGACGGGTGAGTTCTGCACATTTGTACGCAGCGATACCGCCGCTGATACCAAGCAGAATCTTTTTTCCTGCCAACGTTTGCATACTGGATTCCTCAAAAATTCTGCGCGCTATGTTAGCACAAACGCAGAAAGATGTCGGAGCTGCGTCAAGTATCGTCGAAAGTGGTCGATATAGGGCTAAGTATCTTGGTATGAAACTTATCTCAACTCACAGAACTTTTCTGCCAATGAGGCAAGATACCCCCAGGTAGTTTGTATACCAACCGAATAAAGCAACAATTATAAAAGCAACAGGAACCGCACATGACCTCTTTTAGAAGCCGAACCAAACTGCTACTGCTGACCTTAGTCCCCCTGATAGTGATTACTGCCATCGTGACCGTGGTCAATTACTGGAGTGGGATGAACTCGTTACAGCAGGAACTGACCCAATACCGCGCCCAACTGGTCGAAAGCCGCAAAGCAGAGCTGAAAGCGTATCTGATGATGGGCGTGACGGCGATTCAGGATCTGTACAATGCAGACCGCAACGGTGAAAACAAGGTGCAGGCGAAAGCCATCCTCAAAGCGATGCGCTTTGAAAGCGACGGCTACTTCTTTGCGTACGACTCGCAGGGGGTTAATACCCTGCACGCTATTAATCCGGCACTGGAAGGCAAGAACCTCTATGATCTGAAAGATAAAAATGGTGTCCCGGTGATCGCCGGATTGATCCAGGCCTCGAAAAGTGGCGATGGCTTCTTATATTTCTCCTGGCACAAGCCTTCGCTTGATGCTCAGGCACCAAAACTCGGTTATGCCGAGTACTTGCCAAAATGGGATTGGGTACTGGGCACCGGTATTTATATCGACGATATTGACACTCAGGTCGCGCAGTTCGAGGCGCAGCGTCAGGCTCAGCTTCGAGAGCAGACCTGGTCTGCGGTCGGTTTGTCCCTGGCTGGGCTGGTACTGACGATTGTGATTGTCAGCGTGCTGGTTTCGCGCGGTGTCGCGCCGTTGCAGCATGTCGTGGACTCATTAAAAGCGGTGGCAGCCGGTGGTGGTGACCTGACCGCGCGTCTGAAAGTGGAAAGTCGTGACGAAGTCGGTGAAGTGGCCAAGGCTTTTAACGACTTTATGGACAAACTGCATCCGTTAATTGTCGATCTGCGCAGTTCGGCGCAGGAAGTGCAATCGGCGGCGTCGGATCTCGATGTGCAGACCAGTCAGTCGAGCCAGCAGATGGGCGATCACAGCCTGGAAACCGATAAAGTGGTAACCGCGGTAACCGAAATGAGCGCCACCTCGCGTGAAGTGGCCAATAATACTCATTCCACCGCGCAGGCGATTGATTCGGCCAACCGCCAGATCTCAGATGCGCAGCAGGAAGTGAACCTAGCCATTGAAGGTATTGGCGAACTGGTCAACGAAGTCAACCTCACTTCAGAGGCCATTTCTGAACTGAGCCAGCAAACCGAGCAGATCACTAAAGTGCTGAATGTGATTGGTGAAATCGCCGAGCAGACCAACCTGCTGGCACTCAACGCAGCGATTGAAGCCGCGCGGGCCGGTGAACAGGGACGCGGCTTTGCCGTGGTGGCGGATGAAGTACGCTCGCTGGCCAGCCGCACTCAAAACAGCACCCAGGAAATCGGCGACATGCTGCAGCAGCTGCATCAGGGTGTCAGCAAAGCGGTACGCAGTATGGCGCTTAGTCAGGAAACGCGGTGAGAAAACGGCGCTGGAGTCGGTGCAGATTAAAGACAGCCTGTCCGGCATTTCTGATGCGGTCAGTCTGATTCATGACATGGGCATCCAGACTGCATCTGCTGCTGAGCAGCAGAGCGCGGTGGCGGAAGACATTAACCAGAACCTGGTGGCGATTCAGCATATCGTGAATGATCTGACGCAGAATCTGCAGCGCTCTGAATCGATCAGCAGTCGTCTAGCGCAGTCGGGCCAGCAGATGAACAGCCTGGTCGGCCATTTCAAACTGTAAGCGCTGCTGCGGCGTCAATCGCCGATTCGCCGTCCTGAGCAACAGGGCCGTTACAGCAAAGATTGAAGTGCGACCAAAGATCCCGTTTTGCGTTTGCATCGCACAGCGAAGATCGGTTTGAGTAAATACAGAGCCTGCTGAGCATTAGGATCGGCAGGCTTTTTTACAGGAGCCGATATGAGTCTCAAGTTTCTGCCCAGCGAGTCGATGCCGCGTGAAAAGCTGCTTGCCCGCGGGCCGCAATCCTTATCTGATGCTGAACTGCTGGCGATATTTCTGCGTACCGGCACGCGGGGCATGAATGTGCTTGAGCTGGCCGATTTTCTGCTCAGGGAGTTTGGATCGCTGCGCGCGCTGTTTTCTGCCCGCAAAGATCACTTTTGCTGTCATAAAGGGCTGGGTGAGGCCAAATATGTCCAGTTGCAGGCGGTGCTGGAGATGACGCAGCGTTATCTGGGCGAAGCGCTGAGGCGCGGCGAAGCCCTGACCAGCCCGCAGCATACCAAGCTGTATCTTTCCAGCGTGTTGCGCGATCGCCAGCGCGAAGCCTTCTATATTCTGTTTCTTGATAATCAGAACCGGGTCATTCAGGATGAAATCTTATTTGAAGGCACCATCGATGCCGCCAGTGTCTATCCGCGTGAGGTGGTGAAACGGGCGCTGCACCATAACGCTGCGGCGCTGATTCTGGCGCATAACCATCCTTCCGGCGTGGCTGAGCCGAGTCAGGCTGACCGAAGGATCACGCGCCGCCTGGCCGATGCACTGGCGCTGGTGGATATCCGCGTGCTGGATCACTTCGTCGTCGGCGACGGTGAGGTGGTTTCCTTTGCTGAACGCGGCTGGCTGTAGATGATTAAGTATTCTTTTTTTGCTATAGGCGAGTGTGAGGCAGCCTGGTGGTAAAGTGCAAACAAGCCAAGTAATACAAAGGACTAGCGACGAATTGGACATTTTGCCGCGAGCAATAAAAGCGGGCCTTATCGGCATTTGAGCGGAATGTACAAAAAATGCTTAGCTTTCTGTTGTTTTCTGGTATGATTCGCACACATTTTTTAACCTCAATCAGCTCAACAGAGAAAAAGATCAGGTAATTCTGTAAAAAGGATCTGTTCGGGTCTTGAGCAACGCGTGTCAAGTTAGTATAATGCGCGACCTTTGATAGCCTTGTATGGATTTTCCATAACGGTTTTTAACCTCAACTTCTTAAGTGAAAGAGAGAGGTTCGGCCACCAAGGTTGATATCGAGCTGAAACGATTTGGAGAAGACATTCATGTCCCGAGTATGCCAAGTAACTGGTAAGCGTCCAGTAACGGGTAACAACCGTTCACACGCACGAAATGCTACTAAGCGTCGTTTTCTGCCGAACCTACAAACTCATCGTTTCTGGGTAGAGAGCGAAAAACGTTTTGTTAAACTACGTCTAACTGCTAAAGGCATGCGTATCATTGATAAGAAAGGCATCGATGCTGTTCTTGTTGATATCCGTGCACGTGGCGAAAACGTTTAAGAGGAATTAAACAATGGCTAAAGGCATTCGTGAGAAAATCCGTCTGGTATCTTCAGCAGGTACTGGTCACTTCTACACAACTGACAAGAACAAACGCAACATGCCAGGCAAATTCGAGATCAAGAAATTTGATCCAGTAGTACGCCAGCACGTTGTATACAAAGAAGCGAAAATCAAGTAATTGATCGCTTGCTTTGGTGTTAGTAGAAAAACCCAGCCTTTTGGTTGGGTTTTTTGTTTTCTGCAATCCCGTTCTCAATTCTCTTACTAAGTTTCCTCACTGAGCTCACCAAGTTCTTCCTTTGCAGCCAACCCGGCTAACTTCTGCTCCCGCTCTGCACATTTTCCTCGTCTTGTCGTTTGATCACCTGACACACCTGTCTTCGGCACGCTAGGATCCCGCTGCGCACTCTGCTAATCTGGCTTAAGATTCAATCAACTAAGGACTGCGGTTATGCGCGTTTCGCCCCGGCGACGTCGCCGCTGGAATAATCTTCTGATTCTGGCGGTGATTCTGTTTATCGGCATCATCAACCTGCCGTCGATCATTAAAAGCTATTTAATCGAGCCGCCCGTCAGCCCGTATCCGGCATTACTCAATCCGCAGGCTGAACTGCAGGCGATGCACTTTACCCGCTTATCGCTGCAGAAGAGCCACGGAGAGTGGCAGGCCAACCCGCCGATCAATATCGAACCTCAGGAGCTGATTGAGCGCTGGCAGCAACTGGCCGGCACCCGCGTCGATGAACAAACCTATCAGTCGTTGCAGTCTAAACTAGGTAACCCGCACAGCATTGAAGTCTGGTATCAGGACCAGGAAGAGCCCCAAAGGGTCACCTACTATCAGGCGCCGCAGTTCTGGCTGTTTAAAAACTGGCAGAACGAGTGGATAGCGGTCTCGGCGGAAGCGGGATATTTGTTTCCTTAAACAAGCTCGCCAGCGCGGCCTGACTTCCGTTAAACTAAGTCCTACTAACCGCAAAGACCCTTGAGCCAAGGATCTCCAGAGGAGAAAACATGCCCGAATTACCTGAAGTTGAAGTCAGCCGCATGGGGATATCACCGCATCTGGTGGGGCAGACCGTACGCGCGCTGACCTTTCGAACCCCTAAGCTGCGCTGGGATATCCCGCATGAGCTGAAACGGATGGAAGGCCAGGTGATTACCGCGATTACGCGCCGGGCCAAGTATCTGCTGCTGGAAACCACGGCAGGTACGGCGATTGTGCATCTGGGCATGTCCGGTTCGCTGCGGGTTTTGGATGGCGACTTTACGCCGGGTAAACACGATCACGTCGATCTGGCGCTGACGAACGGCAAAGTGCTGCGTTATAACGATCCGCGCCGCTTTGGTGCCTGGTTGTGGTGTGAACCGGGTGAGAGCCATAGCGTGCTCGATCATATGGGGCCGGAGCCGCTGACTGATGAATTCAATCCGCAATACATGCTGGATAAAGCGCGTAATAAACGGGTGGCGATCAAAACCTTCATCATGGATAACAAAATCGTGGTTGGTGTGGGTAATATTTACGCCAACGAATCGCTGTTCAGTTCACGAATTCATCCGCTGCGCCCGGCGCATTCAATCAGTGAGGCAGAGTGGATCTCTCTGGTTGCGGATATCAAAACTGTGCTGGCGACGGCGATTAAACAGGGCGGCACCACGCTGAAAGATTTTGCCCAGGCAGACGGCAAACCGGGCTATTTTGCCCAGGAATTGCAGGTATACGGCAAAAAAGGCGGCCAGTGCCCGCGTTGTGAGACCCCGATTGAAGAGCTCAAAATCGGTCAGCGCAACTCGTTTTTCTGTCCGTCCTGCCAGCTAGTTACAGCGGAAAAAACACACTCAATGTGATATAAACAACAGATAGTTTCTGTGTAAGAGAGAAATCAGATGAAATACTTGGTGACCGGTGCGGCCGGTTTTATCGGTTCTGCAGTAGTCGAGCGTTTGTGTGCGGAAGGGCATGAGGTTATCGGTATCGATAACCTGAATGACTACTACGATGTGGCGTTGAAAGATGCCCGCCTTGAGCGTGCGGCGCACGATAATTTCACCTTTATCGAAATGGACATCGCAGATCGTGAAGGGATTGCCGGCCTGTTTGAAGCTGAGCAGTTTGATAAAGTGATTCACCTCGCAGCTCAGGCCGGAGTGCGTTATTCGATCGATAACCCGATGGCTTATGCCGACAGCAACCTGGTCGGCCATTTGACGATTCTGGAAGGTTGTCGCCACCACAAGATTAAGCATCTGGTGTATGCATCTTCGAGCTCTGTTTACGGTCTGAACCGTAAAACGCCGTTTCACACCTCAGACAGTGTTGATCATCCGGTTTCTCTGTACGCGGCGACCAAGAAATCGAATGAGCTGATGGCGCATACTTATTCGCACCTGTACGGCGTGCCGACCACCGGCCTGCGCTTCTTTACCGTGTATGGTCCTTGGGGGCGCCCGGATATGGCGCTGTTCAAGTTTACTAAAGCTATTATCAATGGTGATGCGATTGACGTTTACAACAACGGCGATATGCAGCGTGATTTCACTTACATCGACGACATTGTGGAAGGCATTGTGCGCATTAAAGATGTGGTGCCACAAGCCAATGCTGAGTGGACGGTTGAAGAGGGCACTCCCGCGACCAGTTCAGCCCCTTACCGGGTCTACAATATTGGTCACGGCAGTCCGGTTAAACTGATGGACTACATCAAGGCGCTGGAAAATGCGCTGGGCATTGAAGCTAAGAAGAACATGCTGCCGATGCAGCCGGGTGACGTGTATGCCACATACGCGGATACCGAAGACCTGTTCTCGGCAACCCAGTACAAGCCGCAGATGGGCGTTGAACAGGGCGTGGCGAATTTTGTGAACTGGTACAAAGAATTCTATTCGGTATAGCGACTTCTCCCACACTCCTGACAGGCAGGGCTTGGTGCTCTGCCTGCTTATCGTTATCCTCCCGCGCGCTGTCATCATTCCTTCATATTTATAAAATCAGCGGTCAGTTCACTAATTAATATTAATGTCTGAACCTTTTTACATTTACAACGTCAATTAATATCTATTGTTTTTATAATGAGTCAGGTCAGCCCCTCAGAGGTCGCCGCTCGTTATTTGTTGTAGTTGTCTATCTCATGAATTATCAGTCACATTTGCGTCAGCTCTGTCTCGTGCTGCTGCAGTTTTTTGTATTTTCATTCAGTCTCCTGCTGATTGCGCGTGGTTTTTTCTTTCATCATATTCAGGACGTGCTGATTCAGCCCGGTGTGACAGAGGATATCTGGCGCGCCTTCCGGGTCGGCGCACGCTTCGATGCCAAAGTCACCGCGATTGCTTATGCCCCTTTGTTGCTGGCAGGCCTTATTGTGGCCGTTTTCCGGCGTGGTTACGCCCGCTGGTGTCGTGTTGCTCCGGTTTATCATGCGGGGATAGCGCTGCTGTATGTGCTGGGCTGCATCGGTAACTATTACTACTACCTGACTTATGGCACCCACATCGATCTGTTTATGTTTGGCTTGTGGGAGGATGACTCCAAAGCCGTGTTGGTTAACATCTGGCAGGACTATCCTATTCTGCGCGCTTTGCTGCTGGCACTGAGTGTTTCTCTGCTGGCTTATGTCACCGCGCGCTGGTTTATGCGCAGCTCATTCGGCCGCCTCAAGTTGAAACGCAGCTGGCACTGGAGCGTGACATCGCTGGCGGTATTGTGTGTGGTGCTGGTGACCTTCGCGGTGGCACGTGGCTCGCTCAGCAGCCACCCGCTCAAGCGTTACCATGCGGCCGTGTCACCGTATAAGCCGTTGAATATGATTACGCCGAACGTATTTATGGCGCTAGACTGGGCGATTACCGATTACAAAGAGCAGAGCCATTTTTCTCCGGTCAGTCAGGCTGACCTGGCGGCCCAGATGAAGAAGGTTCTTGGTCGGGCGACTCCGGAATATCACACCCCGCCCAATGCGTATCTACAGCAGAACCCGCCGCACGTGGTGGTGGCTATGATGGAAAGCATGGGCATGAACATCCTGGTGGAAGATAACGCGCAAACCAACGATCTGCTCGGCAGTTTTCGTCAGTATCGTGACCAGGGCTTCTGGTTTGAGCGCTTTATGGCCGGAACGTCCGCGACGATCGACAGTATCGTTATGACGCTGTTCCACAGTCCGGTGGCGACCATCAGCCATTCTGAAGTGCAGAATATTCCGCTGCCGAGTTTCCGCTGCGCTGCCGTATAAACGCGCCGGATATGAGGTGGTGTTCCTGTATGGGGGGAATGGCATGTGGCGCAACCTGGCCAACTACCTGCCGGTGCAGGGCTTTGACCGGGTGTATGATGAAAATGACATAATGGAAGCGTTTCCGGAAGCTGAGCAGTATGCCGGCCCGTGGGGTGTGCCGGATGGTTATCTGTTCAAGTTCGCTAACCAGGTACTGGAGCAGGCCAAAAAACCGACCATGATGTTTATCATGACAGTGACTAACCACTCACCGTATCAGGTACCGGAGTACTATCAGCCAGCGCCGACCAGAATGAGTGATCGCCTGGCGAATCTGATTGGCTATCAGGGCGATCAGGCCAATGTCCTGCTGCAGACTTTCCAGTACGCCACTGATGCGCTGGGCCAGTTTATCGGCCGCATTAAACAGTCAGACAAACTAAAAGACAACACAGTCATCGCGGTCACCGGCGATCACCGCATGCGCTACAGTAGTACTGATGAACCGGAAGAGTTTGCCATGACCTATGCGGTGCCGTTTTATCTCAACGTACCGGATAAAATTCTGGCCTCAACTCAGTATGAGTATGATGCGCAGCGAGTTGGTTCGCACCGCGATCTGTTCCCGACCTTGTACCATTTCAGTTTGTCGGATCAGAGCTACATTTCTCTCGGCGGTGAAAATATGCTGGCCGAGCAGGATGTCAGCCGCTTTGGCTACAATGCGACGCGCAGTATCAGCCAGTATGGCGCGTTCAGTACCCAGGGTAACGGCTTGTACTATCCGTGGCAGGAGTCATCAACCCTGCTTAATCAGGCGATGCCGGTCAATGAAGTCCCGTTTGATGCCCAGTGGGCGCAAGAGTATCACCTACTGCAGGATTATTATCTGCGCTCACAGGTGGTGCCGATGGTGCAGTAAGTACAAATTAAGGGCCTGGCTCTAAATTCTGGGCCCTTGATGTATTACTTTACGATCTTTTTGTCATGCAGCGCATCGGCGACCAGTTTAGGGACGAATTCATCGACGTTACCGCCGTGAATGGCAACTTCCCGCACCAAAGAAGACGAGATAAAGGCGTACTGCTCTGAAGGCGTCAGGAACACACTTTCCAGCCCAGGCATCAGGCGGCGATACATATTGGTCAGACCGAATTCATATTCGAAATCGACTGTAGTACGCAGGCCACGCACCAGAACGGTCGCGCCTTCGGACTTAGCGAAATCGACCATCAGGCCGGAGAAACCTTTCGCGGTCACATTATCCAGATGACCGGTCACGGCTTTGGCAAACTCGACCCGCTCTTCAAGCGTGAACAGGGTATTTTTACTTGGGCTGGCGGCCACGGCGATAATCACTTCATCAAACATGCTGGCAGCACGCTCAATCAGGTCAAGGTGGCCGTTGGTAATCGGATCAAAGGTGCCCGGATAAATCACACGGGAGATACTTTTTGAAGTCACGTTGTTTTACTCAGGTTGTGCGCTTTCTTTCATGCTAAACAAAAACCGCAGCGGAGACCAATAATTGTTACCCATCTCCGCAGGGCTGAGTTTACAGAGAAGCAAAAAATTGCAGATGCTGCTTAGCGCTTTCGCGGCATGAGAAATCATCAATCATACGCTGCTGTGCCTTGCCGCCCATTTGGGCGCGGTTCTGTTCTGAAGCATACAGCCACTCGATTTTATCGGCGATGGCTTTTGCATCGTTGACCGGTACCACAAAGCCGGTTTCACCGTCCAGCAGCAGCTCTTTGCCGCCACCTGTGGTGGTGACGACTGACGGAATCCCCATCGCCATGGCTTCAATAATGGTTTTCGGCAGGCCTTCGCCGCTGATGGACGGCTGAACCTGTATCTTGCTTGCCGCCAGCAGTTCCGGCACATCTTTACGATAGCCAAGAAAATGGATGCGCTCCTGCATACCACTTTGCTCCGCCAGAGCCAGGTTCTGTTCTGTGTCCATATCACGACCGGCCAGCAGCAGGTGCAGATTGGGTAATTTGGCCAGTTGCTTAGCGCTTTCCAGCAATACGTGTACGCCTTTACTTGGGCGGGCGTTGGCAATACAGATCACGCTGAACGCATCCCGGGGCAGGCCAAGGCTGATCAGGTCAGCTGGCTGGGCCTGATACCAGGCGATATCGTGGCCTTTATAAATCGTGGTCACCTTATCGGCGTTTCTCCATACGTGTTTACGCACATCGTCGGTCACTGCCTGAGCCACGCAGCTGATGCCGTTGACCCGCGGGTGCAGGTGAGTCAGGTAGGCGCTCGGGTCATGACGATACAGGCCGCCCACGGTGCCGCGATAAGTGACTAGCTTAGTATTTTTAAAACCGATACAGGCAAACGCGGCATTGGGGATGGTTTTCGAGTTCATTGCATACACAACGTCGTACTGGTTTTCGCGCAGCGCCTGACGCAGAGTTTTGATGGTCTCGAGACAGATTTTCTTGGTCGGATAGCAATCAATGATCTTAACGCCGTTTTCTCGAAAGCGCGGTACATACTCGGCATGGCCCTGGGTCATAATCGTTACGTCATGACCCATCTTGGCCATTTCAATAAACATTTCCGCTTCCGGACGCACACTGTTCCAGGCATCTTTATATGAGCTGAAAATTAAAACCTTCATGGAACCTTCTTAAATTTGGTCGTAATGTAAACTTATCGGAGTAGTAAGTGTGTTTTGAGGGAACCTATTATTACTCTCCTAGAACAATACTTTTTATCTGATGGAAGATTTTGGTGTTATCAAATTTATCTTCAACCATCTTACGGCTGTTTTGTCCCAGTATATGTCTTTGTTTTTGGTCTTTGAGCAAGGATTCTAATTGCAGACGAAAATCATCATGGTCCTCATAAGTTGCCAGTCGACCGGTCTGATTATGGATAACCATTTCGGGCATACTACTGACATCAAATGATACAACAGGTAAACCCATAGCCATTGCTTCTACGATTGCATTGGCGGAGCCTTCATAGTGGGAGGGGAAAACAAAAATATCGGCAGCGGCTAGCAAAGGTCTGGTATCCGATACAAAACCCAGTGGGATGATGTTATTTTTTAGGTCATTTTGCTCAATTTTATCAACCATCTCGTCCAAAAGTGGTCCGGTTTCCCGCGATATAAAGTTTAATCTTGTACCCTTGTTCGAGCAGAATTTTGACACAGTCTACCAGCATGAGTTGGTTTTTTTGTGTAACGCAGCGGCCCGTTGTGACAAGTATTATTTCACCATCTTCTTTTTCAATAGTTGGCGTGATATTTGGACTGTAATCGGTCAGGTTAACACCATTATAAACGATGTGAATTTTTGATCTTTCGATCATGGCCGGATTGTTACTGGTAATTGAACGTCCAATTTCCTCTGAATTAACAATTACTTCTGTTACTACATGTTTAAAAAGATAACGATTAATGACTGTGTTTTTTATGGGATGTGGCATTCCCCTGCGGTAAATGATTTTTTTTATTCCTGCGAACTTTGCCGCAAGTCCAGCACATTTCGCATCAGCGGGTAAATTAAGCACTACGGCATCGTATTGCTGCTGTTTAAAATGACGATAAAGCTTAAACAGCTTAAATGGATTGAGAAAGCTTGCGTTAGATATTTTAGTCGCGAAAACCTGAATGCCTTTTGAAATGACTTGATCTCCGAGCTTACTACCCGGTTTTGTAATAACGATAACATCAGCGGAGGAGTGGCATAACTGCGCTGCGACTGAATGCCATTTTTCTCCTCCTCCCCACGACATGGAAGTGTTAACAAAGCAAACTTTTTTCACTATTTTTTCTCTTTTCGTTTGAGTTCATTACGCAGCCACAGATCCGCGTAGCGGGTGAAGGTGGTATTAGCGCTCAGCAGAGCCAGCAGCAGTCCGTGGCGACCATCAAGGAAGCCAAGTTTAATCACATACATCTTAAAGAAGCGGAAAAAGCCGTGCAGAATGGCGCCGCCCAGCGAGGACTTTTTGCGTCCTTCGCGCTGGTCAGCCCAGGCTTTCATGTAGCGCTGGGTTTTCTCAACATAATTAGGCAGATTATCGATGGTGTAATGGTACAGATCGCCCTTGAGCGATTTGAGCTGATAACCGTCCGGAATAATCACCGATTCATGCACCAGTACATCGTTGTATTGGGTACTTTCTCGGCGGTAGAGGCGGGTCACCCAGTCTGGGTACCAGCCTGAATGGCGGATAAACTTGCCAAAAGCTTCGGTCAGGCGGTTGATCTGATACACAGAGCAGCCGTCGTCGGTGGCAATCGCATTGAGGATCGCCACTTTCAGTTCGTTAGACACTTCTTCATCCGAGTCAAGCGGCAGCACCCAGTCGGCACTCATATAACTTTGTGCTTTCTGGCGCTGCAGGCCGAAACCAAGCCAGTCCTGATGGTAAACCTTGTCGGTATAACGGGCGGCGATCGTCAGCGTGCTGTCGCTGCTGCCGGAGTCGACAATCACAATTTCGTCTACCCAGCCATGCACGGAGCGCAGGGTGGTTTCCAGATGTTGTTCGGCGTTTTTGACAATCATCAGCACGCCGAGAGTCGGCTTACGCTCAGTCATTTTGGTTTCCTGTTAACACGGCATCAGTTAAAAAAGCATTGGTTAAAAACGGTTGCAGCAGCTCAGTCACTTCTTCGACCTGAATATTACTCATCAGGTCATCGCCTTTAAGGCGGGTGCCCCAGGCCAGTTCGCTGACCGGACGGCCGAAACTGCTGCTCAGCCAGGCGCTGGTAAGCGTTTACTGTTGTTGCCAGGCTGTTATAAGGGCCGGTACGCAGCGGATTACTGTGCGCATAAAGGCCAATCACCGGCGTGTCCTGCGTGGTGGCCAGATGAGCCGGGCCGGAATCGGGAGCCAGCACGACGTGTGCCTGTTTCAGCACCGCAGTGAGCTGCTTGAGCGAGGTCTGGCCGATAAGATTGATCACTGGCTGGCGGCACAGTTCGGCAATGTTCTGGCCCAATCTGACTTCGCGCTCGGCCGGTGAGCCGCACAGCACCACCTGCAGGCCATTATCGGCGGCAAAGTCGGCGACAGTGGCGTAGCGTTCGCTCAGCCAGTTACGGCTGTCTTTACTTGCCGCCGGGCAGATTACCAGAGAAGGTTTACCCTGCAGCGCTTGGGTTGCAAACGCGGTATCGTCAGCGCTGAGCGGAATATTCCACTGCGGCTGGTTAAACGGCACGCCGAGATAACGGGCAAATTCGGCAAAGTTGTCCAGCACATGGAATGCTTGAGTCTCCGGCAGATGACGGTTAGTGAACCACCACTGACCTTCGCGGGTGCGGTTTTTACCAAAACCGACTTTATAGCGCGCTTTAATGCCCCAAGACAGCAGGCTGGCACGCAGCGCGGCCTGCATATGCAGCAGCACATCAAAACGTTGCTGTTTCAGCTCTGTCCACAGGGCACGCATACCGGCCATGCCCTGCTTCTTATCAAACACCACCACCTGGATACCGGGCAGATCGCCCATCAGCTGAGCCTCGATTTTTCCGCAAATCCAGGTGATCTTGGTTTCAGGCCAGTGGGCCTGAATGGCTTGTACGACAGAAATGGCATGGCACACATCACCAATAGCGGACAGACGTAGCACACACAATGATTTTGGCGGAGAGCTCAGTAGAGTCATAACTCATCTATAACGAGGAAAATTACGCCAATTATGCGTATCGAAGGAATGAATGTAAAATGTCGTCGACTACTTTGACAGATAAAGCACTGATTATGTCCGATATTCGTAATATTACCCTTTCAGACCAGCATATCTGGTACGACGCGGAGCTGCTTTCCAGCCCGCCTGAGCACAGTTTTGACCCGGATTTCTGGCAGCGCAGCGGCAACATTACCGGCAGCGCTCAGGGGCGAGGTACCACCTGGTTTGTGCAGCTGGATACGTGTCAGGGCGCGCTGCGTCATTATCGCCGCGGCGGTTTGTTCGGTAAGCTGGTGAGCGATCACTATCTGTTTACCGGCTGGCACAGAACGCGCAGCGCGCAGGAATTCGAACTGCTGCGCCATCTGGCTGAAGCCGGGGTGAATGTACCGCGCCCGATTGCCGCCCGCGCGCAGCGCAGCGGTTTGACCTACCAGGCTGATATTCTGGTAGAAAAAGTGCCCAATGCCAGTGATTTGGTCGATGTGCTTCAGAAACAGGCGCTTAGCGATGACATGTATCAGGCCATCGGGCGGATGATCCGCGCCATGCACAATGCCGGGGTCAATCATACCGATCTCAATATCCACAACATCTTGCTCGATAACGCAGGTAAGGTGTGGCTGATTGATTTTGATAAATGCGCGCGTCAGACAGGAGAGAGCTGGAAAGAGGCGAATCTGAACCGTTTACTGCGTTCGTTCCACAAGGAAGTCAACAAACGGGCTATCCACTGGTCTGAGATTGATTTTGAGGCTTTGCAAGCAGGTTACCAGCAGTAGATCCTGCCTGAACGTGAGTTATCGCGTTCAGGCGTAGACAGGAGGTCAGTTTTGGGCGGAATTTAATCGCTCAGTGGCTGTTCGATTGAGATTAATTGTCACCGCCGCCAAAATTGCGGTTCCAAAAGAATACATAAGAATGCCCGAGTGATGTATGAGGTAGTGTTGGGTCATACAAAACCCGCACACCATCAGAATATGCGCACAGCCGAGCATCGCGCTGAAGAACAATGCTGGTGAAGCTTTCGCTTGTGGTGAAAACAGCCGGCTGACAAATAACCAAAATGGCAGGGCAAACACCAGAATCAGGCCAAGCAAACCAATTATGCCCTTAGTTTGCAACTCTTCCAGAAACTGGTTGTGAGCGCGGGAGAAACTTAGGGTGACTTTATCGACTAATCCTTGTTGCACTTGCTGTTGTTTGAGTAGAGGTAGCTGGCTGTGACCAATACCAGTCAGCGGATGCTCAGCGGCCGCATAGAGTGCGGATTTCCAAAGTTCCAGCCGTATCCCGGTTGAAGAGCCCGAGTTCTGCTGCTCATATTTCGTCAGGTCAGACGCAACGGCGTCAATGCGGTTATCGATTTTAGGTTTGACAGCTACAAAGGTGACACACCATACCGCCAGTAAACTGAAAACCATGCGTTTATTAACATAATGACGGGCAAACCAAATGATCATTCCCAGTACAAACGGGGTTGGTACCCAAGAGCCTCTGGCACCGGAAAGTAAACTGGCCGCCAGGGCTAAGCCTGTTGCTGCCAGCGCGATATACATACGGTAACGCAGCGAATAGTGATGAAAATAGATAAAGCTGATCGCGCTGAATGCGGCCAGCCAGGCACAGATACCACCAATCTGAATCACCATGTAGCCGTTATGATTAAATGCACGGTTATCAAAGCCATAGGCTTGCACCAGAGCAATGATGCCGGAAATTACCGAGCCGATTACCATCCCGCTCATGATCCAAGAGAGACGTGGCGGATAGGTCAGAAAAAACCATAAGCTGAACATGGCCAGTAAGGTGCGGCTTGGTAGGTCAATACTGCTAATAGGTTCACCATGATAGGTAAAAGTAAATAAATAGAGTAACCAGTATAATAATAGACTCAGGCTGACTAAACGGGCGTATGGTTGGTATAGAGCCCGGTAGGTTTTTGGCAACAGCAGCAGGCTTACAAAAGCTATAATAACTGCAGCGAAGGAGTAAGAGCTCGGAGCAACGGTTAGAGTCGCGAAAAATGCCGCTGGTAGTAAGGCGGCCAGTAAACTTAATTTCGACAAAGATTGCATCATGTTACGTCTTAGTTATGTCAGAAAGCCTGGGGTCAGGAGTCCTGTGTACTATAAAGTCTGATCACGTTTTTACAATGCTATAGGGCTAGACAAACAGTCATTTTGTGCGTGATCTTGCGAAGCTATGTGCCATGTTGATTATCATTCAGCTATGATGCTGTGCACAGTCCGGTAAATGGCTCCTCGGTTGTGATTCACCACTTGTCGGGCTTGTTCGCCTTGGTGCTGCATCATCACCGGTTCGGCGAGAAGTTGATTCAATGCGTTTGTGATGGCCTGACTGTCAGCACAAATGGTCACGCAGTGTTTTGCCTGAAGCATGGCCATAATCTCATTAAAATTAAAGAAACTCGGACCATTGAGCAGGGGTTTACCTAACGCCGCCGGCTCGAGTAGGTTATGCCCACCCACTTTATCGCCGACCAAACTGCCGGCCATAAAGCAGATATCTGCCGCGCTGATAAGAGTCAGCATTTCACCCATGGTATCGCCGAGATACACCTGACATTCTTCTGCGTTTGAGACTTCAGCCGTGCGGCGCTGAGTTGCAAAGCCTTGTTGCTGACACAGCTCAAATACGGCATTGAAACGTTCCGGATGACGCGGCACCAGAATCAGCAGCGCCTCGGAATACTGCTCCAGCAGTTGGCGGTGCGCAGCAAGCAGGATGGCGTCTTCACCTTCGTGAGTACTGGCCGCAATCCATACCGGGCGTGATGTACCCAGTTGTTGGCGCAGATCTGCACCCGCTTTCTCCACCTGAGGGGCGATCTCGATATCAAACTTAACTGAGCCGGTTACCGCAACCTGATTCGTGCTGAATCCCAGCCGCTGAAAGCGCTCGGCATCGCTGGCGTACTGGCACAGGATGCGATCCACATGCGGTCGAATCAAGTTAAACAGAGCAGAGAATTTTTGATAGCGCAGGCAAGAGCGTTCCGATAAACGCGCGTTGATAACCGTTACCGGAATGCCGTTTTGATGCACGGTTTTGAGTGTGTTAGGCCACAGTTCGGTTTCGACAATCAGCAGCTGAGCCGGCTGTACTGCTTGAATAAAGCGGCGTACACACCAAGCAAAATCAAGCGGCATGTAGCGGTGCTCAACCAGATCGCCGAGTTTAGCGATCTGCTCGGCACCGGTGCTGGTGGTGGTGGTCACGACAATTGCCTGATCAGGCTGTGCCTGTTTGAGCGCCTTAATTACAGGAACTGCCGCGATGGATTCTCCGACTGACACCGCATGAATCCAAATTGGCTGCTGCGCTTTGACTTTCGGCGTAAAACCCCAGTGCTCTTTCCAGCGTGAACCAAATGTCGGTTTGCCAGGCTTGTTTTTATACAGCGAGTATAAAAACAGCGGGCTGAGCAGAGCGAGTAACAGTGTGTATATCAGGCGCATAGGGCTCTTATTATCTAAAATCAGTTTAAAGCGACTCAGTCGGCAACGTGTTCTCTAACACCAGTTTTTCGCGCGGCGTAAAGCTCTTCAGTCTTAAAGTATTGCGTTATTAACCTTAACTGGCATCAAACTGAGTCAGGGCATCAATCACCCGCTGCGGAGCGAGATCTTTCAGGCATTTAAGGTGGCCCAAAGGACACTCACGTTTAAAGCACGGGCGGCACTCGATATCAGTGTGCACAATCGCCTTTTTTACCGCCAGTGGTGGTGTATAGGTCGGAGAGGTTGAACCATAAACACCCACCACCTGGCAACCGACAGCAGCAGCGACGTGCATCAGGCCGGAGTCGTTACTCACCACGCTTTCACAACAGGCCAGCATATCCACCGCTTCAATTAGGCTGGTTTTACCGGCCAGGTCAGCGACATGTTCGCGCTGAGCTTCACTAAGATGTTCGATAATGCTTTGTGTGGTCTGGCTGTCTTTGGCTGAACCAAACAGCCATACCTGTTTGCCCTGATCGATCATGGCGCCGGCAACCGCGGCATAATGCTCAGTCGGCCACTGCTTGGCCGGGCCAAATTCTGCACCGGGACACAGGCCAATCACGGCGCGCGATGAGTTCAGAGCGAACTTATTGCGGGTTTGCTGCTGAACTTCAGCGTCAATCGATAAGCTTGGGCGAGGTAAAGTTTCCAGACCACCCAGAGATGATGAATCGACCATCTCAGCTTTTGGTTGCGACAAGGCGACATAACGCTCCGTCATGTACTGAAACGATTTTTTGTTCGGGCGCAGATCATTGAGCAGGCCATAACGCATTTCACCTTTCCAGCCGGTACGAACCGGAATACCGGCAAACCAGGGAATCAGGGCCGACTTGGCTGAGTTAGGTAGAATGTAGGCATGGTCATACTGGCCACGCATCGATTTACCGATAGACCGTCGGGCGAAAAAGTTAAATTCACCATGACCAATCGGCATATCAATCGCCTGATTGACTTCCGGCATTCGCTCCAGGATAGGTTTACACCAGGCCGGAGCCATCACGTCGATGATGGCATCGGGATGTTGCTGTTTAATGCTTGTGTACAAGCACTGAGACATCACCATGTCTCCGACCCAGGAAGGGCCGATAATTAAATATTTCATGTTCTGTTATTTAAGCCATAGTGAACGTTTGAATTATGACTGCTCGGTTTATTTTACTGTTTAACCGTATAAGGGTTAACATCTGAATCTGGTCGTGTTTTAAGCAGTCGCAAAATCCACATGTATTGCTCCGGGCGTTGAGTCACGTAGTTTTCAATGCATTCATTCATCATACGTGCGTCCTGATGTTCATCTCCGGTCGGAAACGGCAGTTCAGGATAAAAGTCGAGCTCATACTCGCCGCTGGTGCTGTTATACATAGCAAATAGCGGGACGATTTTTGCTTTGCTTAGTGTAGAAAGGCGACCTAAACCGGCAATGGTTGCTTTTTGGGTAGCAAAAAAGTCGACAAATACACTGTGGTCACGGCCAAGGTCCTCATCTGGCAGGTAATAACCCAGGTAACCATCTTTACGCACTGATTTAATAAACGGTTTAATGCCGACACTACGGTCGTACACCCGGCCGCCGTACTGCACGCGTTGCTTATGCATCAGCCAGTCTGACACTTTATTCTTCTGACTTTTCGCCATAGCTGAAACCGGCAGTCCACGAGACGCGAGCAAAATTGCAGGGATATCAATCGCCCAGGTGTGTGGTACCAGCAGAATAACGTTCTCACCACGATCCAGCACTTGCTGCACATGTTCAAAGCCACGAATGGTGGTGTTGTTTTCCAGCCAGTTTTTACTGCGTATGGACGTCGAGGCAAAGCCCATCAAGAACATGGTGGAGGTGATGTACATCTGCTTAAGAATGGCTTCACGCTCCGCATCTGACTGGTGCGGAAAGCACATCTTTAAGTTAACCCGCGCACGGGTATTGGCTTTGCTTTTGACTTTCAATGCAAGCTTAGCCAGTGATTCGGCAATCGCCCGCTTGGCTGCCGCCGGTAAAAAGCTCAATAGACAGGCAATGGCAACAGCAAACCAGGTTCCCCAGTAGCGGGGATGAAGGAAACTCCAGTGAAACTGGGGATTGTAGGCATATTCATCAAAGTCATCGCGCGGCGATGAAGAGAGACGAGAAGTCGACATAGTTTGCTCAGATTGTTTGTTTTTTGAGTAAAATTATCGTGGAGTATAACAGGAGTAAAGGATATAGGGAAAAGGTCCTAGAATCCTAGGTCCTAGAGGGCGGGTGCTTTCAGTTTGGTTTTCACTGATTGGATTGTTTTGTGTTTTCGGTACGTCGTCGTCCGTCCCTAAACCTTAGAAACTACGAATAAGGCCCAGCGACCACATCTAGGACCTAGTTCCTAGGCCCCTAGAACCTAATAAAAGACCTCCCCAAACTCTGCAGCTCAGGAAGGCCTTTAACAATACGAATAAATTCCAGCGATCACACCTAGGAGCTAATCCCTAGGATCCTAGAACCTTAAAACCTAATCACTCCCAAACAGATCGCGGGTATACACTTTCTCTTCCACATCTTTCAGCTCTTCAGCCAGACGGTTGGAGACGATAACGTCCGCTTCTTGTTTAAACGCTTCCAGGTCGTTGATGACACGTGAGTTAAAGAAGTGTTCATCTTTCAATACCGGCTCATACACGACCACTTCAATCCCCTTGGCTTTGATGCGTTTCATGATGCCCTGGATTGAAGAGGCGCGGAAGTTATCAGAGCCGGACTTCATGATCAGGCGGTAAATACCAACTACTTTTGGCTGGCGCTTGATAATAGAGTCAGCGATAAAATCTTTGCGGGTGCGGTTGGCATCGACGATAGCACCGATAATATTGTTTGGCACTTCATCATAGTTAGCCAGCAGCTGTTTGGTGTCTTTCGGTAGACAGTAACCACCGTAACCAAACGACGGGTTGTTGTAGTGATTGCCGATGCGCGGATCCAGGCCGACACCTTCAATAATCTGGCGGCTGTCCAGACCGTGGACTTCAGCGTAGGAATCCAGCTCATTAAAGTAAGCCACGCGCATCGCCAGGTAGGTATTGGAGAACAGCTTGACCGCTTCCGCTTCAGTGGAGTTGGTAAACAGCATCGGAATATCTTGCTTGATGGCGCCCTGTGCCAACAGGCTTGCAAAGGTTTGTGCGCGCTCACTCTGTTCGCCGACAATAATACGTGACGGATACAGGTTGTCGTACAGAGCTTTACCTTCACGCAGGAATTCTGGTGAGAAGATTAGGTTGTCACACTGCATTTCTTGTTTAAGCTTTTCGGTATAACCAACCGGAATGGTGGACTTGATCACCATGGTGGCATCCGGATTAATGGCCATCACATCTCGAATCACTGACTCAACCGATGACGTGTTGAAGTAGTTAGTATTTGGATCGTAGTCGGTTGGAGTAGCGATAATCACAAACTGAGCGCCAGCGTAAGCCTGTTCTTTGTCTGCAGTCGCGGTAAAGTTCAGCGATTTTTCACTCAGGAATTGCTCAATTTCTTTATCGACGATAGGTGACTGCCCGCGATTGAGCATGTCGATTTTTTCCTGCACGATGTCTAAAGCGACAACTTCGTTGTGCTGCGCGAGCAGCAAGGCATTGGACAGGCCGACGTAACCTGTCCCAGCTACGGCTATTTTCATTTTAATTTTCCGGTTTTTTAGTGTCTAAACTCCCAGAGGTTTCCCCGGGATTCTTGTCACTCTGTCAGTTTATAATGGCTAAATATTCTGCCACGCCTTCGGCAACGGTTTTGAACTCAATATCACAGCCTGCGGCGCGCAATTTGGTCAGATCGGCCTGGGTGTATTCCTGATAAGCACCTTTGAGGTGATCCGGGAACGGAATGGTTTCCACTTCACCTTTACCGTGGTGCGCGATGACCGCTTTGGCGACTTCGTTAAAGGATTCTGCTGTACCAGTACCGCAGTTAAAGATGCCAGATACTCCGTGGTCCATAAACCACAGGTTAACCGCAGCCACATCGCCAACGTAGACGAAATCACGTTTAAAGTCTTCACTTCCAGCAAACAGCTTCGGGTTTTCACCAGCATTCATCTGGTTATTAAGGTGGAAAGCAACCGATGCCATAGAAACCTTTGTGCTGCTCGCGCGGGCCATAAACATTAAAGTAACGGAAGCCAGTAACCTGAGGCAGTTTTTCACCATGTTCTGCGGCATCTTGCCACAGGCGACGTACGTAGTTGTCAAACTGCTGTTTGGAGTAACCATATACATTCAGCGCACCTTCATATTGTGGCTCTTCGATAAAGGTATCGGTTTCACCGTAAGTCGCGGCCGATGAGGCGTACAGGAACGGGATTTCACGATCGAGGCAAAAATGCAGCAGCTCTTTTGAATAGTCATAGTTGTTGAGCATCATGTACTTGCCATCCCATTCTGTGGTCGCAGAGCACGCACCTTCATGGAATACGGCTTCAATCGGGCCGAAGTCATCACCAGCCATTACCTGAGTCAGAAAGTCATCACGGTCCATGTAATCAGTGATTTGCAAATCAACTAGGTTCTTAAATTTACGGCCATTCTTAAGATGGTCGACCACCAGAATATCCGTGATGCCACGGTCATTCAGAGCTTTGACAATATTGCTGCCAATCATGCCAGCACCACCAGTTACGATGAACATAATTACTTTCCACTTAAGCTTAAATTATGTGTCGAATAGTAGCAGGGAAGGCAAGGAGGTTCTAGTCGAGCTGTTTATCGGCTCGAACAGCCGTCTAAACATATCTTGGGAGGCAAGGCCAGGATAGAATGCCTTGTGTTTTAATCCTGGAAGTAGCTTAGATTCTCCCTCAAGAAAAGGTGGTAGTTTGCTACCTTTTGTTTATATTGAACGCATAACAAAATATTTTTGCCAGTAACCTTAATGAAAGTAATTCTCGTTATCATTTTTGTCTTGGTGATGTGTACGCTCGCATTGCTCTATTTAAGAAGACTTGCCATTAAGGTTAGTTTTGTTGATGTGCCTAATGGCAGAAAATCACATAACGGCCACATACCTGTCATTGGCGGGTTGTCTACTTTGCTGGGGATTTGGCTCGTCCACTTGTTAATGCCTGATCTCTTGCAATATCAATCGGAATATATGTGTTTAGCTACGCTGTTAGTTACCGTGGGGCTTATTGATGACAAGCTTGATATTAGTGCAACATCACGTCTGGTTGTGCTCGGTATATTGTCAGTGTGGTTAGTTTACGTTGAACACATATCGTTATCTTACCTGGGTAATCTGTTTGGTTACGGTGATGTCTACCTAGGGAATTGGTCAATCATTATTACTATGGCTGCGGTTATTGGTTGTATCACAGCATTTAATATGGTTGATGGTATTGATGGTCTGCTTGGTTCGTTAGCTTCTATTTCTTTGTTTGGTATTGGTATTTTGTTTCTGTATGCCGGCAACGTCCAGGTAAGTACTTTCTGCTTAATGTTTACGGTTGCAATGCTCCCCTATGTTTTCTTTAACTTAGGCTTGAAGGTAAAATCTAACTATAAAGTTTTTATGGGGGATTCTGGCAGTTTTCTTGTCGGTTTCACGGTCATTTGGCTTCTGGTCTTTTCTACTCAAGAAGTCGACTCATCTGTTTCCTGTGATGAATCCGGTCACCTCACTTTGGATGATAGCGGTACCATTAATGGATATGGTGCTTGTTATGCTGAGACGGTTAGTGAGAAGAAAGTCCCCGTTTAATGCTGATAGAACACATATACATCATATTTTACAGGAGTATGGCTTTACTCCAAAACAGGTACTATTAAGAGTTAGTGCTTTATCTATTGTCATGGTCTTGGCTGGTTTTATATTTGAAGTTATTAATATTGATGAGAACATTTCATTTTATTTGTTTTTAACTTTCTTTGTGTTTTATGCAATTTTCATACGTTCTATTGAGTTTCGAATGAGATATAAAAGTATTGGTGGTTTTAGAGATTCAGCGCTATAGAAATATTTAAGTGGTGAGATTGGTCTTTGGTGTTTCACGATATGTATGGCTCATTGTTTATTAATCGTTCTTCGTTCTTCTGCTTTTCTGGCATGGAGTGACTATCTGATACGCACCTGGGTGATTACCTAATATTTTCTGGTTGTGGCAACTCCCGTTCTAACTGCAGCTGTCTTTATCCGTATCAGTGCTAAATCCAGGCGAGTGGAGACAAACCAGTATGATACTGGCGGGCACAATACAAAGATAATATTGAGGTAACCGTGAGCTGTTGATAGCGTTTGCCTGTGTGCTGCACATGATGATGCGTTGGATGAGTTGCCTATTTCACCCGGTAGTACTCAACATCGATGAAATGGATGCTTGCTTGTAAACCGCCCATCAAAATCATGTTAGACTAGATACCTTCTGGATGCAGGTACGCCAGTACCGGTCAACAATGACTGATAGATAAAGTAAACATTCGTGACACAAACTACCTCAACGAAAAAAGCGTTTAAGAATATTGCTTGGTTACTCGGCGAAAAAGGCATCACCATGGGGCTGAGCCTTGGGGTGTCGATTGTCTTGGCCCGTTATTTAGGCTCAGCCGAGTTCGGCCAGCTCAACTATTTGACCTCATTTATCGCTTTGCTCGTCCCCTTTTCCTCTCTTGGGTTGAATGGATTAGTGGTCCGCGAGTTGGTGAATGGTGACAGAAGTGAAGCGACGATTGTCGGCACCGCTCTGACGTTGAGGGTAGTGGGTGGGGTTGTGGCGATATTATTGACCACTGTCATGTGCTTATTCATTTACACCAATACGTTAGTGCCGATGCAATGGATGATACTGGCCTCGATTGGCAGTATGTTTACCTCATTGTATCTATTTGATTTCTACTTTCAGTCTATTGTTGAATCCAAATATGCCGTTAAGTCAAAAGTGTTGACGCTTTTGATTGCTTCCGGACTAAAAGTATTAGCGGTTTACTACGATCTGCCGTTGCAATATTTCTTGATGTTAATCGTGTTAGAGCCGGCGCTCAATGGCCTATTATTAGCAATGTTTTTTGTCAGGAGAAAGCAGTTCACTGAACGAATGGCTTATCATCCTCAGTATTCCAAGGATCTGATTTCACAGTCTAAGTGGTTGATATTTTCTGGTTTTATGTCGGTAATTTATTTGAAAATAGATCAGTTGATGATTGGGGATATGCTGGGTGATAGTTTCCTCGGGGATTACTCGATTGCAGTCCGGATCTCGGAAGTCTGGTATTTTTTCCCAGTGGCGTTTGTTTCTTCCTTTTTTCCTAAGTTATTAAAGAACAGAACGGACCAGACTCGTTATCAGAAGAACCTGCAATTGATTTGTGATGGATTGTTCTGGCTTGCCCTGGCTTTGGCGGTATTTATGTCGCTGAGCGCTGACTGGTTGGTTTATACCTTGTATGGTGCTGAATACGCAGCTGCTGCTCAGGTACTGGTGATTCATATTTGGGCCGGTGTGTTTATCTTTATGCGCGCCCTGCTCAGCAAATGGCTGATTGCGGAAAGCCAGCTTAAATTTTCTCTGGTGACGCATGGCCTTGCTGCACTAGTTAATATTGTACTTAATTTATGGTGGATTCCCGTTTACGGAATTGTCGGTGCGGCCTGGGCGACGTTAATTTCATACGCTTGCTCTAGCTACCTGGTACTATGGCTGCATAAAGACACGTTGATCATGGCAAAAATCATGTCGAACACATTAACTTTTCCGGTCAGAGTTTTGAGACAATTATTGTGCCGGAAAAATCACCTATCCCGTTGAATTAACTATTATTTATATCATTAGGCTTTAGTCATGGTACGTTTTTTAAAGAAAATTTTGGGGTATAAAGGCAAACAGGCAGTAAAATCCTGGATTGAAAAAGTGGATTTTTATTTAGCGTCTAAAAGCGCGTGTTCACGTTTCACTTCATCTCTTTATTACCTGTTATTGAATCCTGCCTTTCATCGAGAACACCAGAGTGTCCTTAAAGGCCGAGTGAAATACGCTCAGTCACTGGCAGTGGTTGAAGGCGGCTGTGCATTATTACGCCGGAATACCCATCGTCTGGAGAAGGGATTAATCATGCGCCCGCGGCGTGAGATTTTCGGTACGGCATTTATTGAAGAAACCGTTGAGGCTTACGTTACTGGGGTGAAAAACGGTAACTTAAACCAAGCGGAATATCTGTGGTGTACGGATGTGTTGCAGGAATACTTTATTGTGGTCGGTTCCGAGCCTGCGATTGACCGTGCCCGACGGAATTTTTCCCAGTTAGCGGAGCCTGAGTGCGCTGTGGATGAGCAAAAGTGCGTGCCCTACAAACATCAGGACATTGTGCGAAGTGAGCTGACCCTAAACCAACTGGAGGTTCTGTTCAAACAGCGTCGTTTCTGTGCGCTGGTATCAGGATAAACCAGTTAGTATCGACTTAATTAAACAGGCGGTGGATGTGGCAACTCAGGCTCCTTCGGCCTGTAATCGTCAACCATTTTCGTTCTATACCGTCACCAATAAAGACAAGGCGCTCAAAGTGGCGAACTGTGCGATGGGGACCGCTGGATTTGCGCAAAATTTACCGATGATGATTGCGGTGGTGGGCGATTTGTCGGCCTATCCTGCAGAGCGCGATCGTCATGTAATTTATGTCGATGGTGGTTTGGTGACAATGCAGTTGATGCTGGCGCTCGAGACGTTAGGATTAAGCTCATGCCCGATCAATTGGCCTGATATTGAACGTCGAGAGAGTATGCTTGATAAAGAACTCGGTTTACAAGCACATCAGCGTACTGTCATGCTCTTAGCGGTTGGTCATCCGGACCCTGACGGTGGCATCGCGTATTCACAGAAAAAAGACAGCTCAGTTTTAGTAAAGGTTATCGATTAAATGATCATTGAAATTAAAGGCGTTCAGTTTGTAAATAAAGGTGCAGAGCTGATGCTGTGCGCGATTATGCAACAGCTTCACACGCGCTACAACGATGTCGAGGTTGTCTTGGCGCCGACACGAAACTCACCGTATCTGAGCCGTGCTAAAGTGGGGGCTTACCAAAAGCTGAGCATTCGCAAAAATGTACTCGATTTAAATCGCCTGAGTTATCTGTTGCCGACCAAAGTGCGGCAATACCTGAAAAGCAAGTGGGGTATCGTCACGGAAGCGGATATTGACGTTGTGCTGGATGCGTCAGGTTTTGCGTATGGCGATCAATGGCAAGACATGGGCGTGAGACACTTACACGGTGAGTTAAAGCGCGCGGGTCAGTTTGATAAAACCTACATTTTTATGCCTCAGGCACTTGGTCCATTTTCTAACCCGAAAGATACCAAATACCTCCGGGACTCTTTAGCGGATGCTGCTTTGGTCTGTGCGCGTGAAGAGCAGAGTTATGCTCATGTTCAAGCGATTGGAGCGGAAGATGTTAATTTGAAACTCTACCCAGACTTTACCAATTTGGTCACGGGAGTCGTACCGGATTATTACCAGAATGGCGCGAAAAAAGTCGTGATTATTCCTAACAGTAATATGATTGGTAGCCGCAACCTGAATAAGTCTTGGGCGAGCTCATATGTCGATGTACTGTGTTCTGCAGTTCAAGCTATTCAGGATATGGGATTATCGCCTGTGCTGCTCAATCACGAAGGCAAAGGCGATGGCGATTTATGTCACCAGATTAACCAGCGTTTTGCGGGCAGCCTGGAATTTATTGAAGAACCGGACCCAATCAAAGTGAAAGGGATCATTGGTGCCAGTAAAGCGATTGTGTGTTCTCGTTTTCATGGTTGTGTCAGTGCGCTATCTCAGAAAGTACCTTGTGTCGGGACCAGTTGGAGTCATAAATACGAGCAGTTGTTTGCCGAGTACAGTGCTGGACAACAATTATTGGCGCCGGGCGCGGACTATGACAGGGTGAAACAGACGCTGGAGTTTGCGCTGCAGAATGTGCAGTCAGCTGACTACATTGAACGTGTTGAACGCTATAAACAGCAAAGTACGTCGATGTGGCAAGAGATTCACACGATTCTGGCGGCAAGAAAGGGCGAATGATGTCTGATCGTCAGCCGTTAGTGACTATTTATATTCCAACTCACAATCGAAGCGCGCTTTTGCAGCGCGCTTTGGCTTCCGTTTTGGCGCAAACTTATCCAGCGCTGGAAATCATCGTGGTGAACGATGGTTCTCAGGATGAGACCAATGCGGTGGTTCAGGCATTGATGAGCCAAAACGACAATCTTATTCTGTTGGAAAATGAGTCTCCACGGGGCGCGTGTTATTCGCGTAACCGGGCGATTGACATCGCGCGCGGTGAATTTATCACCGGCCTGGATGATGATGACGAGTTTAAGCCCAATCACATAGAGACTCTGCTTAAACACTTTGACCCAGATCTGCATTCTTTTGTCTCGGTCTCGACGATTGAAGATACCGGTCAAGGTCGCTTTTACCGCGATGACGGGGCGGGTGTTATCGGCCTGGACGCTATTCTGCATACCAATGTGATCGGCAACCAGGTGTTGACCCGCACGCAGTATTTGCAACAGATTGGTGGCTTTGATGTCGAGTTTCCGGCTTCACAAGATTACGATACCTGGGTGCGTCTGATTCAGCATTTTGGGCCAGGCCTCAAGTTACGTGAAGCAACTTATGTCTGGCATACCGGGCATGAAATGAACCGGATCACCAACAGTAATAGCAAGCGGATGAAAGCATTAGACATGTTTTATCATAAGCACTCGCACTTGATGAGCGAGGGGCAAAAGTCGTCGTTTAAAATCTTGCAGTACAAATCCGCTCCAGACAGCTATTCGCTGTTCAAAATGCTTAAATACATCAATCGGTATAATTATAAAAGTGCGCTTTCTTTGTATGTCAATCTGCGTCTTCCCATGATTGGTCGGTTATGGCGTCAACTAAAAATAGCCTTGAACCGTGGGTAGAAGAAACCAAGTATGAGAATTATTTACCTAATCAACGACATTACCATGCCTGGCGGCTTATCGCGGGTGACACTGAATCTGATCAATGAGTTTGGTGGATTACAGGCTGATCTGGAGGTGAAGGCGGTGTCGGCTGCGGCCAAGTTCAGCCAGGTGATGCATGATAAGATTGATTATCTTGATATGCCGCCGCTGCATGGATTAAATCCGCTACAGAAGGTGCAGTGGTACTGGCAGTTAAAGTGCCGGGTTGAAGCCTATATTGATGCTCAAGACTGCGATGTGGTGATTGCTGTCGGTACTGCGATGACGTTGTTTGCCAGTTTCTGTCGTTTTAAGCAGGCTGCGCTGTGGGGAGCTGAACATCTGGCTCACAATCATTACGGTGTGTTAAGAAAAGCGGTCAAACGTTGGCGCTACCCGAAGCTTCATCATTTGATTTGCTTGACCCAAAGCGACAAAGAGCGTTACTACGACAAGTATTTACCCTCGGTAGCGGTGATCCCTAATTACACCAATTTTGCTGACGTGACCGTGAATGCTGAGTCACGACAGGCGAAAAATATTTTGTTTGTCGGCCGCTATAATCAGATGAAAGGTGTGGATTATCTGTTGCAAGTGATTCAGCAGGTGCATCCGCGTTGTCCCGACTGGCACTTTAACCTGTTTGGGGAAGGGGAGCAAAAAGCCTGGCTGACAGCTGAGTTGGCCAAGCTTGGCCTGAGTGAAGTAGTGACTATTCATGATCCGACCTCAGACATCAGTGCCGAGTACCGTAAAGCGCAATTTTATATTCTGACTTCGCGTAATGAAGGTTTTCCAATGGTGTTGCTCGAGGCCCAGGCGCATGGGTTGCCAATCGTCAGCTTTGATTGTGAAACCGGGCCAGCGGAAATCATTTCGCACGAACAAGACGGTTTTCTTATCCCGGCATTCGATGTGGCTGCTTTTGCTGATAAAGTGGCGCAGTTGGCTAGTGACGAGGCGCTGCGGGAGCGTATGTCGCAGAGCGCGCTGAGCAATCGCCGCCGCTTTAGTAAAGAGGCCATCATTCAACTTTGGCTAGCAGAGTTTCACTCTCGGATGAACTAAAGCACAGGTTGGCAAAACTTAAAACCCAGGTTAGCAGAATTGAAAACCCAGTTATGAATATTCTTTCGCTTGATTCACCGTATTCGCCTTTTTTTTCCCTGATTGTGCAGCAGCTGCCAGAGGTGAGCTGTTTTCGGGCTATTTTTTCCAAATCAGGTTACCGTCACTACTTTGCTGGCGATGACTGCGAGTTCCTGGGCCGGATTCTGGCCCGGCATACCACTTATACGCAAGAGGATATGGCGCTCGCCAAGCAGTCGCATAATCACTATTCGGCTTATGTGGGCAAGTTTTCCGGTCGTAAACTTAACCAGGAAGAGTTAGCCAAATTGGCCAGCTTTGCCCATTATTTTCGCCTTTATTTGCAGGAGCACCAGATTGACTTCGTCATGATGCACAATGACTTGCGTTGGCATCATGCGTTGGCGCGTGACATCTGCTTGCAACTGGGGGTGCCCTTTTGTGTCAGTGAATTAGGGCTCTTCCGCCCGTATACCATGACCCTCGATTTTCACGGCGTGAATGCCAATGCCAGTATTGCATCTCTGGATGTGGATTTCGCTCAGTATGCCGACCTGCCTGAGCGGCCGTTCAATGTGCCGGAACCATTTTATGGTCACGAGAGCCTGCGTTCCAAACGGCATTTTTTGCGTTTTCTGCTGTTAAATAAATTGGGTGGGCTGTGTGGTTTAAACTCATCGATTGCTCATAATGCGTTGCGTATTCGGCCTTACTTGCAGCGCTTTTGGCAGCAAACGGTCAAACGCGGCGCTGGCGGCGCACATCAGCAAGATGGGTTACCCGGCGGTGATTATGTGTTTTTCCCGATGCAGTTGGAAAATGATACCCAGTTTTTGATCCACAGTGATTTTTCCTCCAATCAAACGCTGTTGAATGATGTTGAACACGCCTTTTATCAGTCTGACTTGGCGAGCACTCATCAGTTGGTGGTGAAGCTGCACCCGAATGATTTGGGGTCGTATCAGGCGGACAACCGCACTCGGTTTACTCAGGGTAATACCACACAACTGGTGAATCATGCGGCGGCGATTATCTCGGTTAATTCCACGGTTTGCATGGAAGCATTGGAAACCGATAAGCCTTTATTTGTGCTGGGCCGTGCATTTTTTGCCCGAGCAGACATTTGCCAGCCGGTGACGCTCGATATGCTATCAGCAGCGTTGTCACAGCCACAGCCGGTCAGCGTTGCTCATCGTAAAGGCTTTATCCACTATCTAAAATTTCAATACAGTGTGGAAGGGGCTGGGTACAGTTTTCAGCCAGAGGAGCTGCGCAGAGTGGCCCAGCGGATCACCGAGCATGTGCGTCAGTATCGCAAGGCATAAAAAACGAGCAATAAAAAAGTCAGCCTTTCGGCTGACTTTGAGTCTCGGTTAGATGTTCGATACATTGGCGCCGTGACACCTATGCGCTTTCCCTACTGCATTGATAGGCGCGATGTTTGGGCTACTTAGCCCCAAAGCCGGTCAGCATGGTTTTAACTGTTTTGATCACGATGTTCATATCCAGCCAGAATGACAGGTGCTTGATATAGAAAAGATCGTAAGACAGCTTTTTACGGGTTGAGTCGGTGTCGTCAGCGTAGCCGTGTACGGTTTGTGCCCAGCCGGTAATGCCAGGTTTGACCATATGGCGGTAACCGTAGAACGGAATTTCCTGCTCAAATTGTTTTACAAAGCTCTCTTGTTCCGGTCGCGGACCAATCAGTGCCATATCGCCTTTCAGCACGTTAAAAAACTGGGGCAGTTCATCAATTCTCACCTTGCGGATCACTTTGCCGACTTTGGTTACACGGGCTTGCTCTTGCGTAGCAAACTTGTCATCGGCATCATCACTTTTCACCGTCATACTGCGAAACTTGTAAATACGGAAGGTTTTACCACCTTGGCCAACCCGCTCTTGGATAAACATCACTGGTCCTGGACTTTCCAGTTTGATCAGAACCGCAGTGATCAGCATGATGGTCAGAGTGACTGGCAAGGTGATGATGATCAGCATCGACTCCCAGCCTCGCTTGATGTATTGATAAATCGGATTGGGGATCAAGGTACCAATCGCATTTTCCGACAAGTGGCTGGTTTGCACCGTGCCTTCAATCATTTCGCGGATACTTTCCGAATGAAATACCGGAATATTGCTTAGGCTGCAGTCGGCGATGAATTTTTCTTCTTCGGCGGACAACTCGCCATGCAAATCGACCACCAAACCATCTTGTACTTCGGCAATAGACAGCGCATTGCTGAACGGGCTGAGTTCGATGCGACCCCGGTGGGTACACAATGAAGGTACACTGAAATTATTGATCGCTTTCAGGCGTAGCTTGGTGTTGTTCTTTTTCAGTTTTACCATCAGGTACATCCATAAGGTTTGGATGAAAAAGGCATACACCAGAATTTCGCGCGAGTAATCCAGACGCAACAGCAGGATCAGTACGGTGACCGCAGCATACACCGAGGTCAGTACGGGTAGGATGTAGTACTTGCGGTCGACCAGCAAGAAATTGGTAATTTTAGGCACGATAAGCGCGGTACCAATATACGCTGCACTGACCAGCCAGAAACTGTTCACTACAGTAACGGGTAACTGGGGCCGCAAACCGGTAATAAGGTGAATTAGTAATACGGTGCCCACTACGCCAATGCCATGACTGACGATCGAGTTGTTAAAAAGCTTGTTCACAGCAGAAAATCCAAGTCGGTCTTTATGCGGATATCTTAGCATAAGGCCTTTTGGCAAGAGAATGACCTTGTGGGCTGCAAGTATCGCTTTTTGTCTGGTTTCACGCTGAATTTTTCGTGGGAGATTAGTTGGTTTTTCGGTTTAGCTTAAATTTAGGTCATGTGTCAATTTAGTAGGTTGCAGATAATCATGAAATGCTTCCAAGAGTGTTTGCCAGGACGGGTTTTATTATACCGAACCAGGCTATGCTGATGGCGTTGTTCTGACTAGGCAAAGGAAGAGTACAATGCAACTGATACATCATGGTGGAAAACACACGGTGACCGGCTCGTGCCACGAGCTGCAGGTGGATGATTTAGCGGTGCTGATCGACTGCGGCATGTTTCAGGGCCAGGATGTGCAGGAAGCCGAGGCGGAGTTTGATATCGAGCCGATACAGGCGCTGCTGCTGACCCATGCTCATATTGACCACATCGGCCGTTTGCCGTGGCTGATTGCGCTTGGTTTCAACGCGCCGATTTACTGTACGCCGGCCACGGCAGAGCTGATCCCGCTGATGCTGCAAGATGGTATGAAGCTGCAATCGGACTTGTCGGCCAAGCAGCGTGAAGTGGTGCTGGATAAGATTGACCACCTGCTTGAGCCGGTTGAGTACGAGACGCTGTTTCGGATTGAATCGCCGCAGGGGCATATGCTGCAGTGTCAGTTTGTCCCGGCCGGGCATATTCTCGGTTCAGCTTACGTGGAAATTCAGTTGCCTAATCAGGAAGTGATTATCTTCTCTGGCGATTTAGGCCCGAGTAATACGCCGCTGCTGCCGGATCCGGTCGCGCCGATGCATGCCGATTATCTGGTGCTGGAAACCACCTATGGCGGGTCGCAGCATGACGGGGTGGAAGTGCGGGCGCAAAAGCTGAACGAGATTATCAGCCGCTCGCTGGCTGATGGCGGCACGATTTTGATCCCGGCATTCAGTGTCGGGCGTACCCAGGAGCTGCTGTTTGATATTGAGCAGCTGGTGTACCAGCATCAGATCAAGGCTGACCTGCCGATTATTCTCGATTCGCCGATGGCACAGAAAGTTACCGAATCATACCGCCGCTTTAAACAGTTGTGGGGTGAAGAGGCCAAGCAGCGCCTGGATATGCACCGTCATCCGCTCGCGTTTGACCAGTGCGTACTCATAGAAGATCACCGCTCGCATCTGGCGCTGGTCAATCGCCTCGCCTCAACCGGTGAAGCATCGATTGTGGTCGCGGCTTCCGGCATGTGCGAAGGCGGGCGTATTGTCGATTATCTTAAAGCCTTGTTGCCGGATGAGCGCACTGATGTGATTTTTGCCGGTTTTCAGGCCGCGGGTTACGCTGGGCCGCGCGCTGATGCAGGGCGATAAAACCGTGACCATTGATGATGAAGAAATCATGGTGAACGCAAAAATTCATGTGATGTCCGGTTATTCGGCGCATGCCGATCAGGAAGACCTGCTCAATTTCGTCCATGGCCTGGATGATAAGCCGAAAGCGGTGCATTTGATTCACGGTGAACAAAGCGCGCGTGAAGCGTTTGCCGCGCTGCTGCGCAGTGAAGGTTATAACGTGGTGGATTAAAGCTGTCAGTCACTGGGTTCAATCAGCCATTGGGTTAGAACCGTCAGTCATGAAAAAAGCCGCGTCCGGTGATATCGGGCGCGGCTTTTTAGTCTCTGCAGCAATCGCTCAGGGCTGAATCAGGCGAAACTCGGATTTGGTCAGGATCGCATCTTCCAGTGCTGACAGGCCGATGGTGCTGTAACCGTAAAAGTTCGGGGTCAGATTGTGGCGCAGGGTTTGCGCGGCGTCACTGACATCATCGCCGAGCATCATATCGTCAACCAGACGGCCCAGTTGGGCACGTTGCTGCTCACTCAGGCTGGTTTCAAAATCCGAGTAGCCGCTGACCGAGTTATACAAGGTATTGAACTCGCCGCCGGTGTTCTCTTCAATGTAGTAGGTCAGCATGCGCGACAGCGCGGCGCGCAGATCGCTCACGTCTTCCTGATTACCAAAGTGGCTGCGCAGCAGGTCGCTGCCGCCGGCCGATTTGCTGGTATCCGGCATAAAGCCGTTGGCCGGAAACACCAGATAGGCGGCGATCGCCTCATCTTTGATCACGGCCGACAGTACAAAGCGGTCATCCTGATAATATTTAATCACATCACCGGCGCCGGAGCGCTTGATGTAAACCGGTGCGCCCAGTGCTTCATCCAGCACGCTAGCCGAGGCGCGCACGTAGACTTTATCCAGCTTGTCCTGGGAAGGAATGTCGGTGAACTGGGACAGGGAGAAATCGTAGATTTTCTCCAGCGCGTCCATGCTGTCGTTGAAGCTGCCCAGCGCAATCGCGACGATAGAGACCAGGGCGATGATTTTTCCCCACTGCTGTTTCAGTGCACTGCTTTGTTCAGCCTGTGGCTGGTCGGTCTGTGGCTGATCCGTCTGGCCTAGAGTTTGTTCCTGATTTGACATGATTACTCTTTCATCTCTTTCAGTTTATCGACAATGACATCCTCACTTTGACTGACCATTTTTGTCGCTAGGTCTTCGATGTTATCGAGCGAGTCCTGATCCAGCCAGTCACTGAGGGTGTCCTTATATTGCATCCCGATATAGATACCGGTCACGATTAAAATTATCGGCATTAAGCGCAACATCGCCGCTGCTCCTGTTTCGGTTGCTTGGTCATACCTGCCAAAGGCTTAAAGCGCGCTTTGCGGTTGGTAGAGGGCAATACGTGCTGATACCTTTTTCAGATAATTCTTGGTTTCTTCATAAGGCAGATTGGTCATCAACTGCTGGTAAACCTGCTGCGGCGTCAGTTGGTTGATGGTGGTAGCGGCTTTACGAATATTGGTCGAACGATCCGGGTTAAAGGCACGCGCGACGTTGCCAGCCCCTGTGTTATAGGCGGCAATGGTGCAGTACAGGCGGCTCTGTTCATCCTTGATGTTTTTCAGGTACTTGCTGTCGAGAATATGCAGATAGGCGGTACCGGTTTCGACGTTGACCGGTGGCTGATACAGCTCGGCTTCGCGCATTGGTGCATCAATGTTACGCACCTGAAGATTGACATCATGACCTGCGGTGGTCGGGACGATTTGCATCAGACCAAAGGCCGGTACGTGGGATTTTGCCTGCGGGCGGAATGCCGATTCACTGTGCATGATCGCCATGACCAGCGCCGGATTCACCGAGAACTTCTCACTCTCTTGCAGTGCCATCGGCTGATATTGCTGAGCACGTTTGGCCAAACTGTTATTGGGCAGACTGATCTTGTAGCTGATGATTTTTTTCGCGACCGGCTGAGCTTTTGCGCTTGGCTTGGCGTTTTGGGCTGTTTTTGCCGTTAGCGCGCTTGTTTCAGCAGCAGTGGCTTGCTGACCGGGTGCATTTTCCTCAGCGGATTTACTTTTTATAACGGAAGCGCTCTTAGGAACAGAATCGCTCTTAACTACAGATTCGTTTTGAGCAACGGTATTGGTTGTCTCTCTGGCATTGCGCTCAGGTTCAGGAATACCGAGTTCGGCCCGTTTGGCGCTGTACTGTTCACGGATCGTCTGAATACGCAGCCTGGCTTCTTCAATCAGGGCCAGTTTTTTACGATAGGCACGTTGATAGATAAATTGTTCACTGATGCCGATATCAGCCATCACCAGGCGTTCGGCCTGGACATCAAATTCGTTCATCTGGGCGCGGGTCTGGCTGAGGACAAAATCCGTCTCGCGTTTTTCTTCTGCGCCAGAGTATTTCACGCTCTCCTGGTACAAGGTCGCCTGGTTCAGGTCGGCCGTTTCTCCATCCGGCAGTTCGGTTTGTGCCAGCAGCAGTTGCTTGGCCTGCTCATCGCTCAGGCTGGCATCCACCAGTACCGAAACAGTGGCGGTGTTGTCCTGATAATCGACCACTTTTCTTACTGTACTGTCGGTGCTGTATTCCACGTCTGTGGTTGCATCGGAGATTTGCGCGCTGCCCCATTGGTCAATCAATTGTTGGCGCTTGTGGTCGAGATCGCGGGTGTAATTTTCGCGCCACGTTTCGTATTCATTCAGGCGGTTATCCACCCATTCTGCAAATTCGGCAGAGCGATCCTGCGGATTGCGTGCCTGGGCGGTGGCTTGGGTCAGTTCGGCGTCCTGGCTGGTTGTGGTCGCATAGGCGGTAAAACTGCCGGAACAGAGAGCGGAGAGTGAAAGGGCGATAAGTGTTTTTGAAAATAGTCGCATTGGCAGGTCCTAACCAATCGATCAGCGAGCGATACACCAGCAGGAAGAGTCCTTCTCCCTGCTGATATGATTTACCCGTCTGAATACTTCTGTATCAGGGTAAGCCGTGATTTACCATGGTAAACCAGAGTGAAATCATGGCTTATCCGCTTTGGTATCACATGGTTTTCAGTGAATTCAGCGCATTGCTTAGCTCTTGCTCAGCTTTCTCTGAATTGAACTGGCTCCACAGCTGGGACTCTTTGGCCGCCGTATCGACCACCTGGTCTACGTTGGCCTGATAGGTCGCTTTGTCCATACCAACCAGTACGTACAGACCGCCGGTCGGGCTGACCTGGCTGACGATCAGCTTGCTGTTCGACAGGCTGCGGGTTACCACGTTTTTGGTCACGCTTTCAAACGTTTCAACCACGCTTTCGATTGCGCCGGTTTCATTGGTATCGACCGAGCTTTCCACCGCCTGCTTGAACATATTGTTGACGTCGGTCTGGAACTGAGCGGCCAGTTGCACGCGCGCTTCGTTAATCGCGACTTTGCGCATCACGCCCATACCTGCCACGCTCTTTTTGGCGTAACCCATGGCACCGGCTTCCAGATCGGTTGGCATCACATCACAAATCCAGGCTGGTGCTTCGGTGGTCGGTGCGTCCGGGAAGGTACACTGCGCGAACTGCTGCGCTTGTTTCTACGGTCTGGGTGCTGTTACAGGCTGCCAGTGACAGCGCCATCAGGCTCATTAATACCGTTTTTTTCATGGTTTAGAATCCTGCTTGTTTTTTATATAGGTTGGCTTTACATCCGAAGTCGAACGTAGGACACACACTCGGGACGATTTTCGCGGCATCGCCGATATGCAGTTTCAGTGCGGTCTCTTCATCGATGTTGACCCACGAGTATTTCTGTTTGATGCCGTGCTGCGGGTTGTTGACCACTTCGCCTTCGCCGACGTTAAAGGTTTCCTGTTCACCGGCAGCGTTTTTCATGATGGTTGAAAAGGTTACTTCATCATTTGGCTGTACGTTTTTATCCGAGCCAACACCGATTTTCACCATCGAGCCGGTTTCACACTGGCGCAGTTCCATCACTGTGGCCTGAGCAGCCAGCAGCTCTTTGATGTCACCGCTGTATTCCACTGCTTCTGCGGCCGCTTTGGCCGCCAGGCCTTTGTAGCCAGCAGGTGAGATAGGACAGCGAGAGTCACGGGTTTCTGTCGTAGAGGTTTCATCACCGCTGATGTCGATGCGTTTAACCAGCGCCATGTCCGGCAGTGACACCACTTTAACGATCGCGTTCACGTCGACTTCAAAACTACACTTTGACGGCACGCGCTTGGTTTCGCCTTTTTTGTTTTTGTACGTGTAAGATTCACTGAAGCTGGCGGTCAGGTCTGAGCTGGTGATTTCGGTCAGCACCGCGTAATCGGCGATTGGCACACCTTTAGTGTTGTAACGGCCGCTTTGCTCAGCCAGTTTGATTTCACTTTTCAGTTTGTTGGCCAGCTTACGGTCAACAAGCTGAGTACCGGTTTCAATTACCTGGCTTTCCAGAGAGTTACGCACTACTGACTGAATGCGTTTTTGTGCACTGTCTTTGAATTCCATATCGACAGGTAACACGATCACTTTGCGGTCTTCACTGGACTTGGCTGCCACATCGGCTTGTGCAATCGGCACCGCTGTATCCGGGGTACAGATCGCATCTTCCCCCATCAGTTTACAGCCAGAAAGTAGAAGAGACACACCCAGCGCCACTGCGGTTGGTTTGAACATAATAGACAACTCCATATTGTTTTTTTCTTTATTTGTTTTCACCAGGAATGTTGCTCGTTGAATTACGAGTTTTTATTTTTAATTCCTGGGCTTAGCTAATTAATTCCGAAATTTAGCTTATTTAATTCCAAGAGCGGTCCACAGCCCCTGAGCGCTTACGGTGTCTGCGAAATTGCGCTCAGCCCCTTCTTTCGAGAAGGTGTAATTGGTCAGTGAGTTACCGCTGGAAATAATCTCGTTACTCGCGAGTATGTTGCCGTTACGCCCCTGGAGTTTCAGGGTCGTAAACTGCGTAGAAATGTAGGCTTGCCCGACCGTGCTCTGGCGTAACTGTGAAGTTAATTTGAGTACGTGCGTGGTGTTTTTGCTACCGCTAAACGTGGTTTTCAGGCTCTGCCTGGAAAACTGATCGGCCAGCAGCTCTGCGCTTTTTTTGTCTTTGCGGCTGGCGGAGACGCGGATAACAATACCGGATTGCACTTGTGTCAGTGCGGCAGCCAGCTGGTCGACATATTCTGCCTGAGGTATATCGTCCTGATTAAGGGCGCGTAACATTGCCTGGCGCACGGCAACGGCCTGAGCTTGCTCGCTTTGCGCGCGGTTGGCCAGCCACCACAACAGGGCATCCTGATGCTGGCGCTGTTGCAGCACGGCCTGTGCGTTGCGGTTACTCTGCTCAATTTCGGAGCGCAACTGACGCACTACGGTATCGCGGCTGACTTTGGCCTGGACGTAGTAGCCGATATCGTTTCTTAGCTATCTCGGGATAATCGATGCCGGTCAGGGTGATATTGGCGGTTTTACTGTTGATATGGTTATCGACGAGTGAGCTGGCGCTCTCAGACTGATTACGGCTCTGGACGATGTCGCGTGACAAAAAGGAGGAGTTGATTTGGGTCCAGAGCTGGGCATTGATTTGACTCAGTGCCGATTGCTTGGCTTGGGTCAGGTTCAGGCCTTGGCCGACGGCGGTCAGGTACTGCGGATCATTGGTTGGTGGTGCGCTGTACCAGTCCGGCGGCGTGGTCGACTGACAGGCGAACAGCGCCAGGCTGCATAAGCCGAGAATGAGCTTTCTTTTTATGGTTAGCATGTTATCAAATCGGTAGCACTACAAGACGTATTTATGCACCGAATACTATAGGTGTGTGTTTTTGAGATAAATGCATTTATTGGTAGAGTGTCACATTTTTATGAGTCAGATCATATTTTTGACTTTTTTCTGACAATTGAGAATGCCATGTAACTGCTTGACTAAAAAGGGCACAACCTCAGTTTCGAACCAGGGATTCTTCTTCAGCCACAGGGTATTGCGCGGAGACGGATGCGGCAGCGGCACATACTGCGGCGCCCAGCGTTGCCACTGGCGTACGGTCTCGGTCAGAGTGGATGGCTTATCATTCAGATAGAAATTCTGTGCGTACTGGCCGATCAGCAGCGTCAGCTCAATATTGGGCAGTTGCTGCAGCACTTTGGCATGCCACAGCGGCGCGCACTCTTTGCGCGGCGGCAGATCGCCGCTTTTACCGCGTCCCGGATAACACAGCCCCATTGGCATGATGGCTATCTTATGCGGGTCGTAAAACGTATCACGGTCGATGTTGAGCCAGCTGCGCAGCCGGTCACCGCTCGGGTCGTTCCACGGCACCGAGCTTTGATGCACTTTAAGTCCCGGCGCCTGGCCGATGATCAAAATCCTCGCCTCAGCATGGGCCTGAATCACCGGGTTAGCGCCGAGCGGCAGATGAGGTTCGCACGCCCGGCAGTGACGGATGTCGTTCAGCAGCGGCTGCAACGGATCTGTGGTGGCAATGTCTGCGCGGCGCATCAGTAACCTTTAGTGAAATCAATGCGGTGCTGAAGGCGGAAACCGTCGCGCCACAGCGCGTAGTTGGCGGCAAATATTTCCACAACCTGCTCGGGGAAGCTGAGCGCGGCAATGTGCGGCGTGATAGTAATCGCAGCATGGCGCCACAACGGATGATCCGCGGCCAGCGACTCTGCGACAAACACATCGAGAAATGCATGAGCGATCTGGCCGGACTCCAGCGCCGGGATCAGCTCGGCTTCGACCAGGGTTTTACCACGCCCGACATTAAACAACAGCGCCTGATGGCAGTGGGCGAATGTGTCCGCGCCGAGCAGGCCTATGGTGTCCGGCGTATTGGGCAGGGTGTTGACTATGATGTCCGCTTTCGCCAGTGCCGCGCCCAGTTTCGTTGACGTGATAGGTGGTGGTGAACTGGCTCTGTTTGGGCGGAATGCCGGAGCGGTTGACACCAATCACTTCCAGCCCGAAGGCACTGGCGACTTTGGCCAGGTGGCTGCCAATCGAGCCGGTGCCGAGTATGGTCATCGTTTTGCCGCTCAGTGACTGATACAGATGCGGCTGCCACTGTTGCCGGTTTTGCTGCTGCTGATAGCAGGCAAAGTGGCGGTAGTGGCTGATCGCGTAGCCGAGCACGTATTCGGCGATTTGCTGGCCGAAGATGCCTTTGACGTTGGTCAGCTCATAATCCTGGCGCAAACCCGGCGCCATCAGGGCATCGACGCCGGCATAGGCCGACTGCAGCCAGGTGAGACGCGGGAAGTCATTGAGGTACGGCGCGGCCATCGGCGGTGCAGCCAGCAACAGGGTCGCTTCATCCCGGTTGGTGGTAATGGTCAGGTCCGGCAGGTTGAGCGCTTCTATCGCCTGGCGATAGAGCTCATCATGCTCGGTTAAAATATACAGCTGATGCGTAAAATTGTTCATAGATGCGCCTTTTTTCCCCGCTGGTTATCCAGTACACTTCCGCTGTCTTTATCCGCAACGAATTGAGTGACCATGTTACAGACATCAAATGGGTTACAGAACCCTTTGCAACTTCGCCTTGAGAAGTTTGAACCTTGGCAACAGATTACCTTTATGGCGAGCCTGTGTGAACGCATGTACCCAAATTACGCCATGTTCTGTGAACATACCCAATTTGCGGATCCGCGTCGCTACCGTGACATTCTCGATGCTGTGTGGGAACTGATGACGGTGAAAAACGCTAAAATCAACTTCGAGCGTCAGCTGGAAAAGCTGGAAGAGTTGATCCCGACGTCAGAAGAGTTTGATATTTACATGGTGTATCCGGCAATTGATGCCTGTGAAGCACTGGCGACTCTGCTGCACGGCCTGCTGGATCGTGATGGTTTGTATGAATCGATGCAGAAAATCAGCCAGATCTCGGTGCAGACCGTGGCTCAGCTGGAAGAAGCGCAGACCGGTGAGAGCATCACCAACGTGAACCAGAAAGAGAACGAAGCGGTGTGCGGTGAGTGGGATGTGCAGTGGGCGCTGTATCGTCCGCTGCGTGAAGCGACTGAGCGTGATATAGAACTGATTAAAGACCTGCGTTTTGAGCTGCGTGATGAGTGCGTCAGCAACATTGGTATTGAACTTTAATCCTCTCGGTTCGGATGGATGGTGAGAAGCAGGCTTTTGGCCTGCTTTTTTTATGTCCCTGTGTTGCTTGCCTGTTATGTTCTGCAAGTCGTGCCTGTCTGTACTAATCGGGTTTGTTTTTGTAAGCCGTGTTTTTGTAAACCATATCTGTTTGTGTAATTCAGGGAGCAAGGTACGGTAAAGCAGCATGTTCATTTCAGCGTTTTTTCAATGCCAGGTCGGGTTTTTGTTATAAAAGATGACTGACACACAAAACGCCATCTAAATACGGTACGATGCTTAATGCCTGCGCGCAGTCTGGGGCAGGGTTATCCGGCGGCAAAGTAATGAGGAGAGGGTATGTGGCAGTCTGTTGAAAACTGGCTGAGCCAGAACGGCATCGAAATGACGCAGTTAATTCAGATTTCGAAGGCATTAGGGCTGATTGTCCTGATTGCTATCGTGGTGCATTTTATTTTGCAGCGCGGTATTGTCGGTATGCTCAAGCGCCGCGCGGATCAATCGCGTGCGATGTGGCGTCATGCGCTGTTCTCCGGCAAGTTATTCAGCCGAATTTTCCTGGTGATTCAGGGCATGCTGATTGGCATGCAGGCCAATCTGTGGCTGTCGCAGGAAAGTATCATCCGCGAATGGATTGTGACGCTGGTGGCCTTGTGGGTGGTGTTGTTTACCCTGCTGGCGCTGTTTTCGGCGCTGGATGTGGCCGATACCCTGCTGGCGCGCACAGCCTTCGGGCGTAATATGCCGGTACGCGGCATCGTACAGAGCCTGAAAATCGTCTTCTTTGTCATCGCCGCACTGCTGGCGACCTCGATTCTGGTCGATAAGTCGCCGGTGATCCTGCTCAGCGGCCTGGGTGCGATGACCGCGGTCATCATGCTGGTGTTCCGTGACCCGATACTTGGTCTGGTGGCCGGGGTGCAGCTTTCTGCTAACAAAATGCTCAGCGTCGGTGACTGGCTGGAGATGCCTAAATACGGCGCCGACGGCGATGTGATTGATATCAGCCTGACCACGGTTAAGGTTCAGAACTGGGACAAAACCATTACCACCATCCCGACGTATTCGCTGATCTCCGACTCGTTTAAAAACTGGAAAGGGATGCAGGTGTCCGGCGGCCGGCGCATTAAGCGCAGTGTGCTGATTGATGCCACCAGTGTGCATTTTCTGTCGCCGCAGGAAGTGGAGCAACTGACCCGTGCCAAACTGCTCGAACCTTACCTAAAACACAAAGTGGAAGAGATCAGTGCGTTTAATCAGCGTCATAACTATGACGACGGCAGCCTGATTAACGGCCGTCACCTGACCAACCTCGGCAGTTTGCGTGCTTACCTGGAGCGCTACCTGCGTGCCCATCCTGAAATTCATCAGTCGATGACCCTGATGGTGCGCCAGCTGGCGCCGACGCATGAAGGCATTGCGATGGAGCTGTACTGCTTTGCAGCCAATACCGAGTGGGTCGAATACGAACGTATTCAGTCGGATATTTTTGACCACGTTTATGCAGTGCTGCCGCAGTTTGGCCTGCGTGTGGCGCAGGCACCGACCGGCAGTGACTTTCGCCGGTTAAGCCCGGCCGCGCCGCAAGCCTGGATTGAACCTGCGGTCAATGACGAGCGGGTCTCACAGCAATAACTGCCTCAGCGACTTTATAAGTTTCAGCTACCGTATAAAAAATAAAAAGAAAAAAGCGCCGCTCTGTTATCAGGGCGGCGCTTTTTGTGTGTGCTGTCTGGCTAGAGGCCGCGGTTAAAAACCGGTTTTGGTTTGATCTTCCTCATCGTCCCGGCTCTCACGCACGCCGTGATCGGCTTTCCAGCGCTCCCAGCGTTCGGTGGCGAGCTTTTGCATGTCGGTGGTGCGGTCAGCCTCATCAATAATCTCTTCCCCGAGCAGGTGTTCAAAGATGTCTTCCAGAGTCAGCAGGCCCTGCACTGTGCCGTATTCATCCACCACCAGTGCCAGTTGCAGGCGTTTTTGCATCATCTGCTCAAACGCGACCGGCAGCGTCTGGGTATTGAGCAGAACATGGATTGGTCGCATTACCGCGCCAAGCTGCTTGCTGCCCAGTTTGTTCTGCTGCAGACGGAACAGCTCCAGACGGTGGACGAAGCCGATAATGTTATCGGTGGTTTCGGTGTAGATCAGCGGGCGCGAAAACGGCGTATCGCGGTGCTGGGTCAGGAACTCATCGATGGTCAGCTCAGCCGGAACCCGAAACAGCACGGTGCGCGGAGTCATCACCTGAGTGACCAGCACATCACGGATCGCAAGCAGGTTGTGCAGCATTTTCGATTCGCCTTCGGCCAGTTTCGCCGCTTTCATCGGCCAGCATCGCCATCGCCGACAGCTCTTCACGCATGCGCGGCAACTGACTGTTACTGGCTAAACGGCGGGTGATTTGCTGCGAAAACCAGACGAAAGGAGCCAGAATCCACACCATCCAGCGCAAAATGACCGCCGTGAGCGGTGCCAGCTGGCGCCAGTAAGTGGCACCGATAGTCTTCGGCACGATCTCCGACAGGACCAGAATACCGAGCGTGAGGATGGCAGAGAACAGGCCAAGCCACTCGCTGCCGAACACCACCGCAGCCTGAGCACCGGCACTGGCCGCGCCTATGGTATGGGCGATGGTGTTTAAGGTCAGGATAGACGCCAGCGGCCGGTCGATGTCGGCTTTGAGCTGGGCCAGCTTGTCGGAAGAAGGGTGAGCTTGTTGGCGTAATTGAGCCAGATAACTGGGGGTGATACTCAGTAGTACCGCTTCCAGGACAGAACAGATAAACGATACGCCAATCGCAATCGCGACGTAAATCGTAAGCAAAAACATTGAAGTTCCTTAATGGTTCATCCACCTCAGAGGGTGACACGATGTGACGAAAAAACAACAAAAACTGCTGCTTTTTTGTCAGCAGGCACTCAGTCAAACACCTTGATATCACAGGGCTTAACCGGGATTTGCCCGTATGTAATAGGGGTATTTTGCGTCAAAAACAAGTCAGGCGCTCGCGGCATTGGGTAACAAATTGTGAGTTATTACTCATATTATGGTTAAAACTACGTCAGAGAGACACAAGTTACGCGACAAACCTTTGCCAGACGGGGCATTTATGCTTTAGAGTGAACTCAATTCGATAACCTATGAGAAGGGAAACCTAATGAACAAGACCCAATTAATCGACTTTATCGCCGAAAAAGCAGACCTGTCTAAAGCTCAGGCAAAATCTGCTCTGGAAGCTACTCTGGGTGCGGTTGAAGGCGCACTGAAAGAGGGTGACCAGGTTCAACTAATTGGTTTTGGTACATTTAAAGTAAATCACCGTGCTGCACGTACCGGTCGCAACCCTAAGACTGGTGAAGAGATCAAAATCGAAGCAGCTAACGTACCAGCGTTCGTTGCTGGTAAAGCACTGAAAGACTCAGTGAAATAATCTATACTACGCCGAGATTCTTAATCTCGGCGTTTTTTCATGATGAAAGCACTTCTTCTCTCCGCTCTGAGCGCGGCCTTACTGGCCGGATGCGCCACTTCTCTTCCTTATGATCCTCTGCAGCTTCAGCAAGTCAGCCATTACAGTGGTGGTGAAACCGCCGGTGATGCGACCAGCTTTTACTGGACCAGCACGCGCCAGAATCAGGCGATCTCTGCAGCCGATTATGTGGTTTCACAGCGCTTTGGCTGGTATCAGTCCAATTACCGTTGGGATGAAGGCGAACTGCGTGAAGTGGTCCGTGAGGGTATGCAGCCGAAAGAGCGCCAGCTGGTGCCTTACCGGGTGCAGATCCGCTTTGATAAAAACGGCGATGCGATTTATCAGCAGTACCGGGTGGATGGTAAAGTCCTGCCGCTCAATCAGAATCAGCTCGCGCAATATCAGCAGCAGGCTGATGAACTCGTTGCCAAAACTCAGCAGCAGGACAGTCAGGGCCTGACGCTTATCCAGGGCATCTGGGACGGTGAGGTGTTTGAAAGCTGCTCCGGCCCGGAGTACAGCCATGTGGAATTTAATCAGACGCTGCCGGATTTTGTGGTCAGCCGGTTATCCTCCATCGACAGTTATGTGGCTTTCCTGGGTTCGGCTGATAAATCGACCGTGCGTATAGAAAAAATCCTTACCCTGGATGATGACAGCCACGACTGTGTGAAACGCCCGGCTCTGATCGCTGAGCAGGACGGATAAGCTAATGGCTAAGGTTTGACTGCCCTGAGGCAGGCCCGAAAAGAATAAAAGAAAGGCGCTCAATGAGCGCCTTTCGTCTGTCTGAGCCTGAGTCACTGGCAGTGTTGCTGTGCGCAGTGAAGGGCTTAACTGAGGAGCGAAGCTGTCACTCCTCCGCCAGATTATTTTTCAGCTTGCTCGCGCGCAATCGCACGGTAGCCGATGTCGTTGCGGTGGAACATACCGTCCCAGCTGATCTGTTTCGCCAGCTGGTAAGCGCGTTGCTGCGCTTCCAATACCGTGTTGCCCAGTGCGGTTGCACACAGTACGCGGCCGCCGTTAGTCACGACCTGACCATCTTTGTCTGTGGTACCGGCATGGAACACTTTCTCGCCTTCCACTTCTGTGGTTGGCAGGCCGGAAATCACGTCACCCTTAGCGTAATCGCCAGGGTAGCCACCTGCGGCCAGTACGATACCGATTGAGGCACGTGGATCCCAGTTTGACTCAACCTGGTCCAGTTTTTCGTCGATAGCGGCCAGACACAGTTCAACCAGATCAGACTGCATACGCATCATGATTGGCTGAGTTTCCGGATCGCCGAAGCGGCAGTTGAATTCGATTACTTTTGGCGCGCCAGATGCGTCGATCATCAGGCCTGCGTACAGGAAGCCAGTGTATGGGTGACCTTCAGAAGCCATGCCGTTCACGGTCGGGTAAATCACTTCCTGCATAATGCGGTCGTGGATTTCCTGAGTGACAACCGGCGCCGGAGAGTAAGCACCCATGCCGCCTGTGTTCGGGCCAGTGTCTTTGTCGCCAACACGTTTGTGGTCCTGGCTGGTGGCCATCGGCAGAACGTTTTTGCCGTCAACCATCACGATGAAGCTTGCTTCTTCGCCGTCCAGGAAACTCTTCAATCACTACGCGGCTGCCTGCATCGCCAAACGCGTTGCCAGCCAGCATGTCTTTGATTGCATCTTCAGCTTCTTGCAGCGTCATCGCAACGATAACGCCTTTACCTGCTGCCAGGCCGTCTGCTTTCACTACGATTGGTGCACCTTGCTCACGCACGTAAGCCAGAGCCGGTTCAATTTCAGTGAAATTAGCGTAAGCCGCAGTCGGGATGTTGTGGCGAGCGAGGAAATCTTTGGTGAACGCTTTTGAACCTTCCAGCTGCGCAGCCGCTTCGGTAGGACCAAAGATTGGCAGGCCTGCTGCACGGAATGCATCCACCACACCGATAACCAGCGGCGCTTCCGGACCGACGATAGTCAGTTCAATCGCGTTGTCTTTGGCAAAGGCCACTAAGCCTTGCACGTCTTCAACGCCGATGTTGACGTTTTGCAGTTTCGCTTCCAGCGCAGTACCGGCGTTACCCGGTGCAATGAATACGGTCTCAACCGCAGGGTTTTGCGCGACTTTCCAGCCCAGTGCGTGCTCACGACCACCAGAACCGATAATTAAAACTTGCATAATCTATCCTAACGAAAAGAATAAATGCCCAGGGCTAATTAGCCCCGGGACCTAATAAATAAATCAGTGACGGAAGTGACGCATACCAGTGAAGATCATCGCCATGCCGTGCTCGTCTGCTGCTGCGATAACTTCGTCATCACGCATCGAGCCGCCTGGCTGAATCACACACTTGATGCCTGCTTCCGCTGCTGCATCGATACCGTCACGGAACGGGAAGAACGCATCCGATGCCATTACTGAACCGGCTACTTCCAGGTTTTCATCAGCGGCTTTGATACCAGCGATTTTCGCTGAGTATACGCGGCTCATCTGGCCTGCGCCGACACCGATAGTCATGTCACCTTTTGCGTAGACGATAGCGTTTGATTTAACGTATTTTGCCACTTTCCAGCAGAACAGCGCATCTTTCAGCTCTTCTTCGGTTGGCTGGCGCTTAGACACTACTTTCAGGTCATCCAGAGTCACCATACCCTGGTCACGATCCTGCACCAGCAGACCACCGTTAACACGTTTCAGATCGAAACCTGTGGTCTTGGTTGACCATTCGCCACACTCCAGCAGACGGACGTTTTTCTTCGCAGCAACCACTTCAACCGCTTCGGCAGACACTTTCGGTGCGATGATCACTTCAACGAACTGACGCTCAACGATAGCTGATGCAGTTTTAGCATCCAGCTCTTGGTTGAAGGCGATGATGCCGCCGAACGCAGAAGTAGGGTCAGTCTGGTAGGCGCGGTTGTACGCTTCCAGAATGTCGCTGCCCAGCGCCACACCACAAGGGTTGGCGTGCTTAACGATCACACACGCTGGTTCTGCGAACTCTTTGACGCATTCCAGTGCTGCATCAGTGTCAGCGATGTTGTTGTAAGACAGAGCTTTACCCTGGATTTGACGCGCAGTAGAGACTGACGCTTCTTCCGGGTTCGCTTCAACGTAGAAAGCCGCGTTCTGGTGGCTGTTTTCGCCGTAACGCATGTCTTGTTTCTTGATGAACTGTTGGTTGAAGGTGCGCGGGAACTGAGATTCTTCGTCGCCTTCTTTGTTCTCGCCGTAGCTTGCTACCATGGTACCGAAGTAGTTCGCGATCATACCGTCGTAGGCTGCAGTGTGCTCGAATGCTGCAATAGCCAGGTCGAAACGAGTATCCAGAGTCAGAGACTTGTCGTTAGCATCCATTTCTGCGATGACGCGATCGTAGTCAGATGCATTCACGATGATGGTCACGTCTTTGTGGTTTTTCGCTGCAGATCGAACCATAGTCGGGCCACCGATATCGATATTTTCTACCGCATCTTCCAGTGAACAGCCTTCTTTCGCGACGGTTTCTGCGAATGGGTACAGGTTAACCACTACCATGTCGATTGGGTTAATGGCGTGAGTCGCCATTACGTCATCATCCTGACCGCGACGGCCCAGGATGCCACCATGAACTTTCGGGTGCAGCGTTTTTACGCGCCCATCCATCATTTCCGGGAAACCGGTGTAATCGGAGACTTCAGTCACAGCGATACCTTTTTCAGCCAGCAGACGAGCCGTACCGCCAGTAGACAGGATATCAACACCGCGCTCAGCGAGCGCTTGTGCGAACTCAACAATGCCAGTTTTATCTGATACGCTGATCAGTGCACGGCGAATAGGACGAGCGTTATTCATGCTTCCAATTTCCTTTAATTCATGGAGTTAATGACGAAAGATGTTTGCCAAAAGTGTTCATTGGTGACGCAGAGGGGAATTTTTTATCCGTTCTGATCACTGCTTGGCCAGTTTTGGTAAAGACCTTTTTTCCAGGCTTTCAGGATGGCGCGTATTCTAACCAATTTATTACAAAAGATCTCGCGCAATCGTTTGGCATGGGAAAAATAATAGCTAAAAACTGGTTTTTCAAGCAAAAAAATTAACCAATCAGTCAATGGTCGAGACTATATTTCCAATGGGAGAGACTATGTTTCAAATCGGAGAATTAGCCAAACGGTGCCAAGTTTCCACCGATACGCTGCGTTTTTACGAGAAAAATGCGCTGATCGCACCGGCCGGGCGCAGTGAGTCCGGTTACCGTTTGTATGATGAAAATAATTTAAAACAGGTCAGTTTTATTCTCAAAGCCAAAGCGCTCGGTCTGAGCCTGGAGGAGATCCGCGAATTACTCGAGATTCGTTTGGATGCCAGCGAACACAGTTGCGCTGAAGCGAAAGCGATTACCAGCGCCAAGCTGCAGGTGATTGATGACAAGATTGCCGAGCTGACCCGGATTCGTGCTGCGCTGCAGAAAATCAATGATGCCTGCTGCGGGGATATCGATGATGATGCGACCCATTGCTCGATTCTGGCCGCGCTGGAATAGCCGCGTCGCGTGATGATGGTGTGTGTCCGGCGCTGAAAAAAACAGAGCCAACCCGAAGGCTGGCTCTGTCATTGCTCAGATTGCTTTGAGTCTCCCGAAGGTTACCTGCAACCTTGTTAGAATGTCATGCTGACTTAGAAGTCGTAGTTGACCGATACCCAGTAGTTACGGCCAGGGTTGACGTAACCTGAAGTCGAACGAGAGGTATCGAAGTAATCACCCGCGTATTCACCGCCAATCACGTCCAGATCGGTGAAGTCTTTATCCAGCAGGTTGTACACCGCGCCGTTCAGTTTCAGATCTTTGGTAATTGCGTAAGTGGCACCCATGTTGACCACCGTCCAGGCTTTCAGGTTGCCTTTCTGATCCATGATCGATTTTTGTGTGCTGCTCAGGTTTTCATAGTTGCTGGTGTAACGCGGTGTTTTACCGTGGTATTCCGCACCCAGCCACGCGTCCAGTGACTCGCTGGCAATCCAGCGCACTTTAGCGTTGGCCATGTGTTTGGCCGTGTTACCAAATGGTGCGCCGTCGTCGTCACCGCCTACCTGCTCGCTGTGAGTGTAGGTGTAGTTCAGGTTCATCGACAGATCATCGCGGAACAGCGGGAAGGATGAACCGACCTCGACCCCTTCAATTTTCGCTTTACCGACGTTTTCGTATGATGAAGTCGTGTCATCAATGTCGTAAGACTGGATGGCATTCTTATAGTGGTTCACGAATACGGTCACGTTGGCTTTGAAGTTGTTGTCACCTTCGTAGTAAACGCCGGTTTCGTAACTGGTGCTCTCTTCCGGATCCAGATCCGGGTTACCTATGACGTTAACGGCGCCACGGCCGGAGATGCCGCTGATACCATCATGCAGTTGCGCCAGGCTCGGCGTGCGGTAACCGGTGCTGACGCCGCCTTTGACGGTCCAGTTTCTGGTTAGCGTTCCATACCAGGTAGGCACGCGGACTGACGTGACCGCCGAATGAATCGTGGTGCTCGTAACGCGCACCCAGAGTCAGGATCAGTGGATCGGCGATGTACCAGTCATCTTCAGCAAACAGGGCGAAGGTGTCCTGCTTAAAGGTTTCACCGGTTTTTTCCAGTACCACGCCATCTTTCATCTCAGCATGCCAGTACTGACCACCGATGGTGACAGAGTGGTCTGAACCGATATCAGTCATCAGTTTGCTGTTGACGATGGTGTTGCTGTTTTCCAGTTTACGATCTTTACCTATGGTTGCGCCGCTGAAGCCAGAGCGTGAAGTCAGCAGGCGACCTTCGTTTTCAGTCACCATGTAAGAGGCATCGGACTGGATGCGACCGAAGTCAAAAGTGGATTCGTGACCGATAATGAGCTGATCTTCGTTGAATTTCAGCTCATCTTCATAACCACCACCGGAAGTACCGACATCGCCCAGCTGACTGTCGCTGTTGTCATAAGTCTGGCGAGCGATATGACCGTCAACAAACACAGTGTGGTCGTCGTTGATGTTGTAGCTGAGCTTACCGCCGATGTTGTAGTTGTCGCTCTCAGTCGGGTAAGGCGTACGTGATGCGCTGTCTTCGCTCAGCGAGGTGATGCTGGAACCTTCACGGTGCTTGATGGTGCCGCGCAGGTTGAGGTTGAGTTTGTCCTCAACTAACGGACCTGAGGTGTTGAAGCTCAGTGATGAGGTATCACCCCATTTGTCGTGCTCTTGCAGGTTGTAACCCGCGCTGACGTTACCGACCCATTCTTTCTGGTTCTTCTTGGTGATGATGTTGACCACACCACCAATCGCGTCAGAACCGTACAGGGTCGACATTGGACCGCGGATCACTTCGATATGGTCGATAGCAGACAGCGGTGGTACGAAGCCATTGCCCATCTCACCAAAGCCGTTTGGCGTGGTGTCTGAACTAGCGGTTTGGCGGATACCATCAATCAGGATCAGAGTATGGCTGCTGCTCATACCGCGGATGCTGATGTTAAGGCCACCGGTTTTACCTGTGCTGCTGCGTACGTCAACGCCTTCCAGGCCACTCAGCGCTTCACCGAGATCCATGTAGTTTTTCTCGGCCAGATCTTGCTGGCTGACTACTGAAATCGATGCCGGAGCATCGGTGATTTTTTTCTCTAAACCTGCGTTGGCTGTTACCACCAGAGTTTCATCGGCGGCGGTTGCAGCAACACTGTTCACAGCATATAAGCTGGACAGAATAGAAATAGCGAGGGCTGAGTAGTGGAACTTCACGATTGTAAATCCTTGAAACAAAACGTTGAGAGGAGCGCATTATATTTATTAATGTGAACAATTATCAATACCATTCGTATTGGTGTTTGTGTCAATAATGGAACGCAGAGTTGGGATATTAAGGCAGATATATTGATAGTGGTGATGATTGACTACTCAAGAACTGCCAGTTTTGGGTAGTGAAAACCGGCTTGATACGCGGTTTGTGTAGCCATTACCTGAACTTATGCGAACAGCGGTTTTGAATGTAAGTTTATGTAAATTATTGTTATTTTAATTATTATTTCTTGTCGTTATCGCGCTTGTCCGGGTTGTGTGTTTTAAACGCCGCAGTAAAGCAGGCAGCAAATCAGGCACTTGTATAGTGGGCTGATAAACAAACAGAACCGGACTTTTCGTACAAGATGTGGGATAAGGTATTCCGTATTTGGAACGAATTATTTTCGCTCAGCAGTGTCTGTGGCGTTTTTAATCCGAGCTGAAGTACGTGTTTGTTGAGGTTCTGGGGCGTGTTTTCGCTGGTGTTTGGCTGGCTTTCCGGCAGGTAAAAAAAGAGCGAACCAGACGGTTCGCTCAAAACGGGGTAAAGGGCTGCGGCATGTCCGGCGCAGCCAATCGTGTCATAGCCTGTTTGCACGAGCCGGGGGTTTAGCCCCACACCTCATCGGCGACTTGTTTCACCAGGGCGATTTTGGCCCATTGCTGCGCTTCACTCAGGGCGTTGCCTTCTTCAGTGGAGGCAAAGCCGCACTGGGTGCTGAGGCACAGATTCTCCAGCGGTACGTACTGAGCCGCTTCTTTAATGCGCGCCACGATGGCCTGCGCCGGTTCAAGCTCACCCTCTTTAGAGGACACCAGTCCCAGTACCACTTGTTTGTTCGGAGCCAGTTTCGCCAGTGGCGCGAAGTCACCGGCGCGGTCGGTATCAAACTCAAGGTAAAACGCTGAGACTGCGGACTCACCCAGCAGCACATCTGCGACCGGTGCATAACCGCCCGTTGCGGCCCAGGTTGAACGGTAGTTGCCGCGACACACGTGGGTGGTCAGAACCAAGTCCTGCGGCGCGCCCAGCAGCGCAGCGTTGTTGACCTGTACCAGTTTGTTGAGCAGCGGCTGGATGCTGCCCTGATGGTCAAAGTTGTGATCGTGACTGTCGCCGCAGCCGCACGCGGCCTCATTTTCTGCGCTCGCCTGAGCGACTTTCGGGTCGGTCAGCATGCCCCAGGTGCAATCGTCGAGTTGCAGGTTGCGACAACCGGCGGCGTACAGCTCGCGGATAAAGGTCTGATAGGCGGCGGCGATGTCGGCCAGCAGCTCGGCTTCATCCGGGTAGATGCTTGCGGTGTGGGCTTTATTACACGGACGCTGCAGTTCTTTGAGAAACTGAGCCGGAGCCGGAATGGTCAGGCGCGGGGTGACGCCTGGCTTAGCCAGCGCCAGCAGAAACTTAAAGTGTTCGATGAACGGGTGATTGTGACCAGAGATTTTGCCGCTCAGACGGGTACTTTCAGCGCGGGTTTCGACCGCCGCAAACTGGTAGCCCTGTTCGATCTGCGCTTTTTCGACGCCATTCAGCCCCCACATGAAATCGAGATGCCACCAACTGCGGCGAAACTCGCCGTCGGTGATGACTTTGAGGCCGGCTTGTTGCTGCTTTTCCACCAGTTCCGTAATGGCGCGATCTTCAACCGCGGTCAGTTGCGTCTGGTCGATAGTACCGCTGGCGAAATCACGACGGGCCTGACGCAGGTATTCCGGGCGAAGGTAACTGCCGACAACGTCAGCACGAAAAGGAGGAAGTACAGTAGACATAGCAAGGCGCCTCTCAGGGAATCATTATTGGGTGTAGGGTTAAATTATCGGATGTCCGGACGGCTGTTAAGGGATGCTTTCTCATACTGATTATGAAATTAATTCACTATGGAGTGAAACGGGCATGCTGCGTCGGCAATGAGATGATTTTTTCACCGTGATTGATTTGTACTTGCCATAAATGCCTTGTAGATTAGGGCTCTGTTTGCCGCTTTGCTGGCATCAACCCTCTGCTGTTCCCGGACTGAACCGGGCCTAACCCGCTGTAAGGACACATCATGCTGGCTGCATTTATCGTTGCGATTCTCCCGGTGCTTATGATTGCGCTGCTGGGCGCTCTGCTGAGTAAAAAGACCGCTTATCTGGATGACCCCAATCTGCCGCGTCTGGTGGTGAATGTCGCCATGCCGTGCCTGCTGCTGCACTCGATGCTGGGCAGTCACATTGATTTTCTCGGTATGAGTAAACTGGTGCTGGGCGCCGTCTGTGCGCTGCTGGCGATGGTGGTGGTGACCTGGTTGGTGCTCAAAGCAACCGGCCAGAGTCCGCGTTTTTACCTGCCGGTGCTGGTGAACCCCAATACCGGTAACCTCGGGATCCCGATTGCTTATTCCCTGCTCGGTGAGCAGGGACTGGCCGGTGCGGTGATCATCTCGTCGATTATTGAAATCAGCCACTTTACTTTGGGGATGGGCATGATGTCCGGAACCTATTCGGCCCGTAAGCTGGTGGTTAACCCGCCGATGCTTGCGCTGCTGGTCAGTGCCGCGCTGCTTGGACTGAATGTGCCGATTCCGGAGTTTCTGCTGCGGGCGTTCGATATGATCGGCAGTATTACCGTGCCGGTCATGTTGCTGATGCTGGGCCGCGCGCTGGCGCACATGAAGGTGCATGAAGCGCCGTGGTTTAAGCTGGCTTTGATGTCGGTCTACCGCCCGCTGATTGGCCTGTTGACCGCCTGGGGCGCTGCTCTGCTGTTTCAGCTGTCGCCATTGCATACCGCGAATCTGATGATCGCCTGCTCGATGCCGGTCGCCGTGCTGAACTATCTGTTCGCGACCCGTTTTAACGGTCCGGTCAATGATGTGGCCGGCCTGACGTTTCTGACTCTGCCGACCGCACTGGTGGCGCTGGTGGTGATTAAGATGTGGGTGATTGTGTGAGTTCGTTTACTTTGCTGTACTAAATCACAAGATGGTTGTGTAATCAGCGGCCGCAGAAACGCCGGACCGAGGATACAAAAAAAGCCAAACCCGCTTGGGTTTGGCTTTGAATGCTTGCACTAATTGGATTAGTTCATGCCGTACTTTTTCAGTTTCTTACGAAGAGTACCACGGTTGATACCCATCATGGTTGCTGCGCGAGTCTGGTTACCGCGAGTGTACTGCATGATGGTGTCTAGTAGTGGTTGTTCAACTTCAGCTAGAACTAATTCGTAAAGTTCTGTGACTTCCTGACCGTTTAATTGAGCCAGGTAGTTTTTAAGAGACGCTTTAACTGAATCACGTAGTGGCTTTTGCGTGATTTGATCTTGTGAAGTTACGGTAGTTACTGTTAAAGCTTCTGAAGTCAGATTTTGTTCGAACATATTCGGTCTAGCTCTTCTCTTAATTATGATGCAACGTTATCAAAATAACCTTCCAATACCTCTAACTGCAGTGGTGCTGCTTCGATGGCATTAAAGGTACGGCGAAACTCACTCGCCTGCTCATGTTCTTTGAGATACCACCCAACGTGCTTGCGCGCGATGCGTGGGCCTAAATACTCACCATAAAACTGATGGAGAGCCTTCACATGACCAAGCAGGATGTCTTTCACTTCCGCATAGGGAAGATCAGGCATCGTGGTGCCGTTTTCCAAATAGTGTTGGATTTCCTGGAAAATCCAAGGACGTCCCTGGGCAGGGCGTCCAATCATTAAAGCGTCCGCGCCGGTGTACTCCAGCACATATTTGGCTTTCTCCGGACAATCGATATCACCGTTAGCGATGACCGGGATTTGAATAGCCGCTTTGACCGCTTTAATGCTGTCGTATTCCGCCTCACCTTTGTACATGCAGGTACGGGTTCGCCCATGAAGCGCCAGTGCCTGAATGCCGCAGTCTTCGGCAAGTTTAGCGATCTGGACACAGTTTTTATTGTCTGTGTCCCAGCCGGTCCGGGTTTTCAGTGTCACAGGGACACTCACTGCATCCACTACCGCCTTCAGAATGTCTTCGATCACATCCGGGTAGCGCAGCAGGGCAGAACCAGCCAGCTTCTTGTTCACTTTCTTTGCCGGGCAGCCCATGTTGATATCGATGATTTGCGCACCGTTCTCAACGCTGAACTGGGCCGCATCGGCCATCAGCTGTGGGTCGCTTCCCGCAATCTGTACAGAGCGAATGCCCGATTCGCCTTCATGCACCATGCGGTTTCTCGACTTGTCTGTTTTCCACAGAGCCGGGTTAGCGGACATCATTTCACTGACGGCCATACCAGCTCCGTAACGGAGGCACAACTCTCGAAACGGTCTGTCGGTGACACCAGCCATAGGTGCGACGATTAGATTGTTCTTAAGTTGATAATTTCCGATTTTCAAAACGTGTTCACAGCTTCATACCAGCAAGGGCGCGCATTTTACGCATTTTTTCGATGCGTGAAAAGACTAATATTTGAGCATTTACAAAATGTTTTGGTAAATGGTCTATTTTTCAGTCAATTAGCGCGCAAAGTCTTATCTAGCCTTGTTTGCGACCGGACACGCGGCACCATTCTTCCTTCTCGGCGATAGGATCCAGTTGCAGTTCATCACGGTAATAATCAGCCACATCTTCGGCCTGAGTGTTAAGCACACCGGACATCGCCAGCAGGCCGCCCGGTTTAATCAGGCTCTTGATTACCGGTGACAGTTCACGCAGCGGGCCGGCCAGAATGTTGGCCACCACGACGTCCGCCACCAGGCCTTGTGGCTGGTCTTGTGGCAGGAAGACTTCAATCTGATCAGCCACGCCGTTACGTTCGGCGTTGTCTTTACTCGCCAGCAGTGCCTGCGGGTCGATGTCGATCCCGATCACGCGTGCTGCGCCGAGTTTAATTGCGGCAATCGCCAGGATGCCGGAGCCGCAGCCGAAGTCGATGACGGTTTTACCGGCCAGATCGAGGGAGTCGAGCCATTGCAGACACAGCGCTGTGGTCGGGTGGGTACCGGTCCCGAACGCCAGCCCCGGATCAAGCAGGACGTTGACTGCGCTTGGATCGGGAATATCGCGCCAGCTCGGGCAAATCCACAGACGTTCGCCGAACTTCATTGGGTGGAAGTTATCCATCCACTCGCGTTCCCAGTCTTTATCTTCGATCTGCTCGACTTTATGGGCAAAATCCTGCGCCAGCAGCTGGCTGTGACGAATCTGTTCCAGTACCCAGGCAGTGTCTGCTTCGGCATCGTAAAGGGCAAGAACGTCGGTATCGCCCCACAAACGGGTTTCACCCGGCAGAGGCTCAAATACAGGGGTATCTTTTGCATCCATGAAGGTGACCGACAGCGCACCGGTTTCTTCCATCAGCATGTCACTGATGGCTTCTGCGTTTCTCGTTGGTCGCATTGAGTTTAATTTGAATCCAAGGCATGGCTCTTGCTCTCTTCAGTTCGTTCAGTTGGCGCAGAGTGTAGCAGATTTAGCGAGCATTTATAGAAGCGGCAGCTGAACTGACAGCGGCGGCTTGTACAATACTGGCAGCGCATAAAAACAAAGATGCCCACCGAGGTGGGCATCTGAGATGAAATCAGCGGGCTTATTGCAGACCCAGCTTCTTCTCCAGATAGTGGATGTTAGTACCACCGTGCTGGAAGTTTTCATCTTTCATGATTTCTTGCTGCAGCGGGATGTTGGTCTTAATGCCTTCCACAATCATCTCTTCCAGTGCATTACGCATACGGGCAATCGCGACATCACGGTTTTCACCGAAGGTGATCAGTTTACCGATCATTGAGTCGTAGTATGCCGGTACTGTGTAACCGGAGTAGATGTGGGATTCCCAGCGTACGCCCATACCACCCGGTGAGTGGAAACGGGTGATCTTGCCCGGACACGGCAGGAAGCGCTCAGGATCTTCTGCGTTGATACGACATTCCATCGCATGGCCGCGGATCTTGATGTCATCCTGAGTGAATGACAGAGGCTGACCGGCCGCGATACGCAGCTGTTCTTTGATCAGGTCAACGCCAGTCACCATTTCAGTCACCGGGTGCTCAACCTGGATACGGGTGTTCATTTCAATGAAGTAGAACTCGCCGTTTTCGTACAGGAACTCAAATGTACCTGCGCCGCGGTAACCGATTTCGATACACGCACGGGTACAACGTTCACCGATGTACTTACGCATCTCTTCAGTGATGCCTGGTGCCGGAGCTTCTTCCACCACTTTCTGGTGACGACGCTGCATTGAACAGTCGCGCTCACCCAGGTGGATAGCGCCGCCCTGACCGTCAGCCAGAACCTGAACTTCAACGTGACGTGGGTTTTCCAGGAATTTCTCCATGTAAACCATGTCGTTGTTGAATGCTGCACGTGCTTCTGCGCGGGTCATGCTGATGGCGTTGATCAGTTCTTTCTCAGAACGAACGACGCGCATACCACGACCACCGCCGCCGCCCGATGCTTTGATGATGACCGGGTAGCCGATGCGTTTCGCGTGCGCTTTGTTCTTCGCTTCGTCGCCGTCCAGCGGACCGTCAGAGCCAGGTACACATGGTACGCCTGCTTTTTTCATCGCGTTGATTGCAGACACTTTGTCGCCCATTAGGCGAATGGTGTCAGCTTTAGGACCAACGAAGATGAAGCCGCTGCGCTCAACTTGTTCAGCGAAGTCAGCGTTCTCAGACAGGAAGCCGTAACCCGGGTGGATAGCAATCGCACCGGTCACTTCTGCCGCAGAGATGATACGCGGAATGTTCAGGTAGCTGTCGATGCCTTTCGCAGGACCGATACAGACAGTTTCATCAGCCAGCAGGACGTGTTTCAGATCACGGTCTGCGGTTGAGTGTACGGCAACAGTTTTGATGCCTAATTCTTTACATGCACGAAGGATACGAAGCGCGATTTCGCCTCGGTTTCGCGATGACTAACTTATCTAGCATAACAGCGCCTCGATTATTCGATGACTACAAGCGGCTGGTCGAATTCTACTGGCTGGCCGTCTTCTACCAGGATCTCAGTCACAACACCAGATTTGTCCGCTTCGATTTGGTTCATCATTTTCATCGCTTCAACGATACACAGAGTATCGCCAACAGAAACTTTCTGACCGACTTCGATGAATGAAGCTGCGTCCGGGCTTGGAGAGCGGTAGAAAGTACCAACCATTGGAGAAAGAACCATGTGACCAGTTTGCACTTTAGCAGCTGGAGCTTCTGCTGGTGCCGCCACTGGTGCTGCTGCAGGAGCTGGAGCCGCAACTGGCGCTGGCGCCGCTGCGTACTGAATCGGTGCTACTGGTGCAACGCCGTTACGACTGATGCGTACCGATTCTTCACCTTCTGAAATTTCCAGCTCAGCAATGCCAGACTCTTCAACCAATTCGATAAGCTTCTTGATTTTACGAATATCCATTGTTTCTTTCTCTTTTATCTTGTGAGTAAGACAGCCCTAAAGGGCTGCAGAGTGTTTGGGGTTACTTTGTTTGCAGCGCACGAATGGCGGCAGACAAAGCGAATTCATAACCTTGTGCACCTAAGCCGCAAATCACGCCCTGTGCTTTATCAGACAGGTACGAGTGATGACGGAACGGTTCACGAGCATGTACATTTGACAAATGCACCTCGATAAAGGGAATCGCTACGCCCAGCAGAGCATCACGCAGCGCTACGCTGCTATGGGTGAATGCGGCCGGATTGATAATGATGAAATCCACTTTACCGTAAGCCTGGTGAATGGCTTCGATAAGCTCATATTCGCGATTCGACTGGAGATGTTCCAACTCAACATCAGCGCTTTCTGCCTGTTGCTGCAGCTTAGCTACAATTTGCTCCAGGGTGTTTGAACCGTAGTGGGCTGGCTCGCGCAAGCCTAATAAATTCAAGTTTGGACCATTTAGTACCAGAATGCGTAATTTTGCTGACATTGTGTTGTTATCTCCGTTTATAATGTTGTAATTACGAATATTCCCATATTATCGCAGATCCGCGAGATTTTTTTTGTCAAAAAAACACGGATTTTATTAAATTGACCAAGATTATAGCTAATTCATAGCAAATGGCAGCAATTTACTGGTCTAATCACCTAGTTAGGCGTCAGCGACTGGGCTCAGGTTAACAGATTGGTAAAAAAGAAGGGCTCAGCCTGCGGCGGGGTAACTGTCTGCCGGGACTGAAAAACAAAACTCCGGGCAGGTTTCCCTGGCCGGAGTTTAACGTACGGATTTGGCTGGTTTAATTCAGCTGCTGATTTTCGGCAATCAGTTTGTCGACCACGCTGGGATCGGCCAGGGTTGAGGTATCACCCAGGTTACTGGTATCACCGGTGGCAATCTTGCGCAGGATACGACGCATGATTTTACCGGAACGGGTTTTTGGCAGTGCATCGGTCCAGTGCAGCACATCCGGAGTAGCAATCGGGCCGATTTCCTTACGTACCCAGTCTTTGACTTCTTTGTGCAGATCCGCGCTCGGGAACACGCCGTCATTGAGAGTGATGTAAGCGTAAATCGCCTGGCCCTTGATATCGTGCGGAACGCCAACCACTGCGGCTTCCGCAATCTTGTCAAATGCCACCAGGGCGGATTCGATCTCTGCGGTACCCATACGGTGACCGGACACGTTAAGGACGTCATCAACCCGGCCGGTAATCCAGAAGTAATCATCTTCATCACGGCGTGCGCCGTCACCGGTAAAGTACATGCCTTTAAAGGTTGAGAAGTAGGTTTGCTCGAAGCGCTCGTGATCGCCGTACACGGTGCGCATCTGGCCCGGCCATGAATCGAGGATTACCAGGTTACCTTCGGCTGCGCCTTCGATGATTTCACCGCTGTTATCAACCAGGGCAGGTTGCACGCCGAAGAAACGGACGGGTTGCAGAGCCCGGTTTCAGTTCGGTTGCGCCCGGCAGCGGCGTAATCAGGATGCCGCCGGTTTCAGTTTGCCACCAGGTATCGACAATCGGTGATTTTTCATTACCAATGGTTTTGTAGTACCACTCCCAGGCTTCCGGGTTAATCGGTTCACCAACCGATCCCATGATGCGCAGGCTGCTGCGGGAAGTGCCTTGTACCGCTTCGTCACCTTTCGCCATCAGCGCACGGATTGCGGTTGGCGCCGTGTAAAGAATGCTGACCTGATGTTTGTCGACCACTTCGCTCATGCGCGCTGTGCTCGGGTAATTTGGCACACCTTCAAACAGAATGGTTTTGGCGCCGTTGGCAAGTGGTCCGTAAATCAGGTAAGTGTGGCCGGTGATCCAGCCCACATCCGCGGTACACCAGAAGGTGTCCCCCGGCTGGTAATCAAACACGTATTTAAAGGTCATGGTCGCATACACCAGGTAACCGCCGGTGGTGTGCAGTACGCCTTTCGGTTTACCGGTTGAGCCTGAGGTGTAGAGGATAAACAGCGGATCTTCGGCCTTCATCTCTTCCGGCGGGCAGACATCAGAAACGCTGGCCACAGCATCATGCCACCACACGTCGCGGTGTTCATGCCAGGCAACATTGCCGCCGGTACGCTGGAATACAATGACTTTGCTGATGGTTTTCACTTCCGGATTGGTCAGCGCTTCATCGACGTTTTTCTTCAGTGGTACGGCACGTCCGCCGCGCACGCCTTCATCGGCAGTGATGACCAGTTTGGCATCGGAGTCGATGATACGACCGGCCAGCGCTTCTGGTGAAAAACCGCCGAAGACCACGGTATGCACCGCACCGATACGGGTACAGGCCAGCATCGCCACGGCCGCTTCCGGTACCATCGGCATGTAGAGACACACCACATCGCCTTTGCGTACGCCCTGAGCTTTCAGTGCGTTGGAAAAACGGCACACTTCGCGGTGCAGCTGATTAAAAGTCAGTGTCTTGTCGTCGGCCGGATCATCGCCTTCCCAGATGATAGCGACTTCGTCTCCGCGCTCAGCCAGATGGCGGTCAATACAGTTGGCCGACACGTTGAGCGTGCCGTCTTCAAACCAGCGGATGTCGACATGGCCGGTATCAAATGAGGTATTTTTGACTTGGGTGAATGGCTTGATCCAATCCACAATTTTGCCGTGTTCACTCCAGAAACCCTTCCGGATCAGAGACAGACTGCTGGTACATCGCCAGGTAGGTATCATTATCTGCGTGGGTATTCGCTTTGATGTTCGCTTTGACCGGATAAATGTGGGCTTCACTCATTGCTTATTCTCCTTGTGAATACAGCCAGTTCCTTTCGCGCCGTGTTTCAAACACGGGGCAAGAAATCGAATCTGCCTATAACTGTTAGCCACAGGCCGGGTTTTCACAATTAGACTTTAGGATGAATGCCGGCTTTTTATTGGAAAAATAGAGAGTTAAATAGTTTTTTGCGAGCTGGGTCAGGCTGTGTGGCACGCCGTCGACCGGCTGCAGTCAGGACGGAGAGGTGAAGGTGGGTAAATCGCCCTTGGTCAGACGCACAAACACCAGCGCAGCGGCAATGGCGTCCTGCAGCGCGTCATGTTTGTCCTGCAGCGGCAGATCGAGATGGCGGCAGATGGCATCCAGGCTGAGGTCAAAATAGGCATTGGGCAGGTGGCGCTCCAGTTTGTCATGGTAGATCTGGCTGACTTCAATCAGGTTATTGGGCAGCGGAAAGCCAAAATGCTTACGGCAGGCAATATCGAGAATCGTCTTGTCGTAGCGAATGTGATAGCCGACCAGAGGATGATTGCCGATAAACTCAATCAGGCGGCTCAGCGCCTCTTTCTCACTCAGGCCGTCGGCCAGATCCTGATGGCGCATGCGATGGATGCGTACTGAACCGGAATCGAGCGACTGCGGGGCGCGCAGCCGTACTTCAAACGGCTGGCTGGTGAGAATGCGGTTATCAATAATTTTGGTCGCGGCTATTGTGACCAGCTCGGCGCGTTTGGGATCCAGGCTGGTGGTTTCGCAGTCGAGCGAGACATAGACCTGACCCTCAGGCTTGGTAAACAGTGCCTGATAAGGGGAGCCTTGCAGCTTGTGATGCCAGTAGCGGCGGGTCAGCCAGTTCATCGGTCGCTGCCTGTCAGTCGCGAATCTGGTAGTGGTAACCGAGCCACTGTTTGAATTTCTTGACCACATGCAGGCTGTGGCGCAGCAGATCGCGTTCCGCGCGGTCGAGCTGTTTCAAATCCAGCGTGTTGGCGCTGTGCTGGTTACTCAGTTGCTGGGCGAGGCGCAGTTTGAAAAACTGTTTCAGCGCCTCACTGAGGTTATCGCCGGTCTCCTGTTCCAGCACTTTACGTTCGACCAGGGCTTCAATGCGGCTGAAGGTATTGTTGACCTCCAGTTTGTATTCCAGACTCAGAGCCCGCACGCCGTGCACAATCGGAAAGATGCCGCCTTGTTTGATATCGAGGCCGGATTTGGCGCTTTTGACATTGCCAAACAGGGTGAGTGGCACTGAAAAGCTCAGCGCAGGACGGGTAAATTCGGTCAGGATCAGCTCCTGATCGGCCATCAGATCGCGCAGATGCTGCTGCACCGGTTCAAGCAGCTGTTTATTGCCGGCCACCGCATGTGCATCGGCCATGATGGCGATGTCCATCACCTGCTCGGGACGGGCGGCTCTGACCCAGCTGCTTAAGGTTTGTTTCCAGGCGCTCTGTGATTTGACCCACTTCGGATTGTTGACCATTACTTTGCCGGGACAGAGCGGATAACCGAGTTGCAGCAGGGTGTGGGTCAGCGTCTGCATGATGCTGTCGCACTGATGCCATTGCAGGCCATCTTTAATGATCAGAGCATTATCCTGATCGGTTTTCAGGATCTGCTCACCGCGCCCCTCAGAGCCGAGTACCAGCAGGCAGACATGGTCGTGCAGCGCTGGCGGCACCACCAGTTCAAACGCTTTTTCAATGATTTGCTCGTTGACCGCCGAAATCAGTTCCATCACAAAGCGGGTGCGTACGCCGCGGCTGCTGAGGCTTTCTACCAGCTGGCGTTGTTTATTCGAAGCCAGTGCCAGCTCTTCGATGCTGGTCGCGCGCGCAATTGCCAGGGTCAGGACATGGGAATGGGTCGAAAAGGCACTCAGGATCTGAATCATATCCAGGATGCCGACCGCCTGATTGCCTTCACATACCATCAGGCGTTTCACCTTGTGGCGGGTCATCATCACCATGGCGTTGAACAGGAACTCGCCCTGATCAACATGCAGCACCGGAAACGTCGCGATGGCACCGACCGGCGCCTCGAGCGCAATATCATCCAGCATGACGGCATGCAGCATATTGGTTCGGGTGACGATGGCATACGGATGCTCACGGCTCTCTGCCAGACGCGGGTCGTCGTCTGCGAGTCTGACCAGCGCCGCATCGACGCCGCTCTCTTTCATCTGCCGGGTGACTTGTTGCAGCGGCTGATCCGGACTGAGCAGCATCGGCGGGGTGAAAATGGAGCGGTCGACCTGAGTCAGAATGAACTCGGCGATATTTTGCTGCTGCTGCGCGGCCTCAATCAGCTCCTGGCGCTTGGCCAGATTGTTATCAAAGTAGGCCGCGAATTCGCCGTTGTCGTTATACAACTCAAGAAACACCGGCTGCGGCAGTAGGTAACTCAGGGTATCTTCCAGGGCGATGTAATGGTGCTTGCTCTGGCCTTCAAACAGGGAACGCACATCGAACATGTCGTCGTTGGCGTAGTGGGCGTAAACCTCGCTGCCGTCTGCCGAGCGCTCTTCGACTGTGCCTTTGATCAGCACAAACAGATGGGAACACTCCTGGCCGCTGTGCAGTATGATCTCGCGTTCACGATAGTAGGCCACGTCGAGCGAAGCGCGCAGATGTTTCTGCTGACTTTCGCTCAGACGATCGAACGGTGGCGAGTGCATGTTAAATTTATCCGGCATGGCGGCTACCCTGGGAGTTTTCTCAGCTTAAGTGTGACAAATTTCTTTCGCCTCTCCAGACGACTTTGGTCTAATGGCTTTGCTTCGTTGCAGGCGGATCACAGCAAAACAAGCCCGATGCAGGGGAAAAGAGGAAACAGTGCGTTGAGTAAACAGCACTTTTTCCGCTCCGGTTGGCGCTGCATAATAACCGGGCTGCCTGGCTGGATTGCCTGAGCAGTGGTTCGGGCTCGTCACATTTGCTGTTCGGCGATGCGCGCGGTTGATTTTTGTTGTTAGGACACATCATGTTTAACCCTTCTCCTTTTGGCTGGGTAGCTCAGTACTTCAGCGGCTTCTTTTTTGCGTACGGGGTCTACCTGCCGTTTCTGGTCAGTGTGGTTTAAAGAGCAGGGCGTCTCAGCCACCGACATTGGTTTACTGGTCGGGATTGGTCTGGTGACGCGCTGTGTTGCTAACCTGCTGATTACCCGGGTTGTGCACCGGGTCGAACACCTGTTGCCGGCGCTGCGCTGGCTCAGTTTTGCCCTGCTGCTGTTTATTCTCTTCCACCTGTTTACCGGCGGTAATTTCTGGATGCTGGCGCTGGCAACGGTACTGGCCAACTTGTGTCTCGGGCCGATCATTCCGCTCTCCGATGCTACTGCCAACCACTATGCCAAACTTAATCTGCTCGATTACGGCAGTGCCCGCTTGTGGGGCTCGGCCGCCTTTGTGGCCGGTACGGTCGCCGTCGGCCAGTTAGTCGCGCGCTACGGCGCGGTGATGATCGTCTATACCGCGATGTTTGGCGCCCTGGTGTGTCTGCTGCTCAGTCTGCGTCATCCGCGCCACAAGCCGGTCACAGAAGCGGACGATCACGGCGCACGCCCTAAGCTGCTGCAGGTGCTGCGCGAATGGCCGGTGGTGAAATTTTTGGCCCTGACCGCGCTGATTCAGGGCAGTCATGCGGCTTATTACGCCTTTAGTGCGGTGTATTGGAAGCAGGCAGGGTACTCGGAAGATATCACCAGTTACTTATGGGGCCTGGCGGTGGTGGCTGAGTTGGTGGTGTTCGCATTCAGTAAGCGTCTGTTTGCCGGCTGGAGCCTGCGTCTGCTATTTGCCGTTGCAGCGGTGGGAGTAATGCTGCGCTGGGGAATCGTGGCGTCAACCACGTCGCTTTCGCTGCTGGTGCTGGTACAACTGCTGCATGGAGTAACTTTTGCCACCGCACATCTGGCAGCGGTGCAGTATATCCAGCGCGCGCCGACCACCAAGATTGTCTCCTTGCAGGCGCTTTATAACGCGGTGGCGCTCGGTGCGTTTACCGCGCTGATGACCATGGTCAGCGGCTGGGTGTATGACTCGGCCGGTGCCGGCACCATGTTCTGGATGATGGCGGTGATGGGGCTGCTGGCACTGCTGATTAAAGTCGAGGCGCCGCAGTCGTCACTCAAAACTCGTGTGGCGTGAAGCAATCGCCACGGTTAACGGCAGAAAGCGGAGCCTGATGCACAGATTTCATGCCGCGTGATTGAGCTGACCCGTTATCCTTTGTTTAATAAAAGCCTTGCCGGAGCGCAGGGCTTTTTTGTGGTTGGATTGCGAAAACAAGGATAACAAATGCAGGGATGGTTGGTGATACCGGTATCGCTTATGTACCTCGGGGTTTTGTTTCTGATTGCCTGGTACGGCGATCGGCAGACAAACTGGCTGGCCAAATGGCGGCCGTGGATCTACAGCCTGTCGATAGCGGTCTATTGTTCGTCCTGGACCTTTTACGGTACGGTCGGTCAGGCCAGTGCCAACCCCTGGTCGTTTTTGCCGATTTACATTGCGCCGATCCTGGTGTTTGCCTTTGGCTGGCGCATTCTGGCCCGCCTGATCCTGATCGCCAAACGTGAGCACATTACCTCGATTGCCGATTTTATCGGTGCCCGTTATGGTAAATCCCAGGGCCTGGCGGTGCTGGTAACCCTGATTGCCGTGGCCGGGATTCTGCCCTACATCGCGTTGCAGCTGCGCGGCATCACCATGGGGCTCAACATTGTCGCGCCGGATCTGCGCACCGAATTTGGTTACCAGGATATCAATGTCTCCTGGTTTGTGGTCCTGGCACTGGCGTTGTTTACCATGTTGTTCGGTACCCGTCATATCGATAACACGGAACATCACCGCGGCATGATGATGGCGATAGCGTTTGAATCCATCGTCAAGCTGGTCGCTTTCCTGGTGGTCGGGCTGTTCATCGTGTTTCTCGCGCTGCGCAGTGACAGTATAAACCTGCTCGAAACCGCGCGCAGTACTTATCAGTCGCCGAACTGGCCGACGCTGCTGGTGCACACGCTGCTGACCATGATGGCCATCATCTGTCTGCCGCGTCAGTTTCATACCATGGTGGTGGAGAATGAGCGCGCCCAGGATCTGCATACCGCGCGCTGGCTGTTTCCGCTTTATCTCATCCTGATGGGTATTTTTGTCCTGCCGATTGCCTGGATTGGCCAGAGCATGCTGAGCGGTACCTCGGCCGATACCTTTGTTATCAGTTTACCGATGTCGGTCGGGGCGGAAGATATTGCTCTGCTGGCGTTTCTCGGCGGCACCTCAGCGGCTTCCGGTATGGTCATCGTCTCGACCATTGCGCTCGCCATTATGGTCTCCAACGATCTGGTGATGCCGTTGCTGCTGCGCCGTATGCGCCTGTCGCAGCGTAATCACCGCCATTTCTCCGGCCTGCTGGTCGTGATCCGGCGCAGCCTGATCTTCGTGCTGCTGATGGGCGCGTGGGGATTCTATCTGGCCCTGGATGCGATTCCGTCCCTGTCGGCGATAGGCTTTCTCTCTTTTTCCGCTATTACCCAGTTCGCGCCGGCGCTGATCGGCGGCATGTACTGGCGTGAAGGCAATCGCAAAGGGGTATATGTCGGTCTGGCGGCCGGTTTTACCCTGTGGCTGGTGACCCTGATGACCGCCACCAATATGCTGGCCGGTGATGAGCAGAGTAACGTGCTGCTGTGGCTGATTACGCCGCCCGAGGTGATTGCCGGTCTCGGGCTGAAAAGTGCTGACTGGGGCATGTTGCTCAGCGTCAGTGTTAATGCGCTGTGTTATGTGCTGGTCTCTATGGTGACCCGCTGCAGCCTGAGCGAACGTCTTCAGTCGGCGGCGTTTGTCGGTACACCGCTGCCGGAAAACGAGAACATGAGCCTGTATCAGAGCCGGGTGACAGTGGCGGAGCTGGAAATGCTGGCTTCGCGCTTTGTCGGCCGCTCACGGGTTCGCTCGGCGTTCAACCAGTACTGGGATCAGCAGCGTGAAACCCTGATGCCTAACCAGCAGGCTCCGTCCACTCTGATTCGTCACACCGAGCGGGTGCTGGCGGGGGTATTCGGCGCGTCGTCGGCCAAGCTGGTGCTGACCTCGGCGCTGCAGGGGCGCAATATGCAGTTGGAAGAGGTGGCCACTATTGTCGATGAAGCCTCCGAGCTGTACGACTTTAGTCGCGGCTTGTTGCAGGGCGCGATTGAGCATATCGGCCAGGGCATTGCGGTGGTGGATAAACAGCTGCGGCTGGTGGCCTGGAACCAGCGTTATCTTGAGTTGTTCGATTTTCCGCTCGGCCTGATTCAGGTCGGGCGACCGATTGCTGATGTGATTCGCCATAATGCCGAGCAGGGTTTATGTGGTCCGGGTGACCCGGAAGATCATGTGCGGCGCCGGGTATATCACCTCGAACAGGGCACCCGTCATACCTCATCGCGGGTTCGTCCTGACGGGCGGGTAATTGAAGTGCAGGGTAACCCGATGCCGGGCGGCGGGTTTGTGATGAGCTTTACCGACATCACGGTATTCCGCGATGCCGAGCAGGCATTGAAAGAAGCCAACGAAACCCTGGAAGAGCGCGTGCTGGAGCGCACCCGTGAGCTGGAAAAACTCAACCAGCAACTGGTCTCGGCTACCCAGCGTTCAGAGCATGAGTCGCGTTCTAAATCGCGCTTCCTGGCTGCGGTCAGCCACGACCTGATGCAACCGCTCAATGCGGCGCGTCTGTTCGCATCTTCTCTGGCGGAAGTGGCTAAAGATGATGAGGCGCGGCGTTTATCCCATCATATCGAAAGTGCGCTCAGCGCAGCCGAAGATCTGATTGGTGACCTGCTCGATATTTCGCGCCTGGAATCCGGCAAGCTGGAAATTCATCCGCAAAGTTTTGCCATTAAAGATGTGCTGGCGAATCTCAATGCCGAGTTCAGTGCACTGGCGCGTCAGCAGGGCGTGACCTTCGCCATGGTGCCATCTTCTTTATATGTCCGCTCCGATCCGAAATTGCTGCGCCGCGTGGTGCAGAACTTCCTCACCAATGCGTTTCGCTATAACCCGCATGGCAAAGTGCTGCTCGGGGTGCGTAATTTGGGTGACCAGGTGCGCATCGATGTATGGGATAACGGCATTGGTATCGAAGAGGATAAACAGCAGGAGATTTTCGAAGAGTTCAACCGTGGCGGGCAGGTGCGCTCCGAGCAGGGGCTGGGATTGGGGCTGGCGATTTCGAAAGGCATTGCTCATGTACTGGGGCATGAAATTTCGATGCGCTCCTGGCCGGGGCGGGGCAGCGTCTTTTCTATTACGCTGGATAAAGCCGCGCCGGTTGAGCAGGTGGCGCCGGTCAGTGCCGCGCCGCAGAGTCAGCCGGAGCTGCTGTCGCTGCGTGTGCTGTGTGTCGATAATGAAGAAGACATTCTGGTCGGGATGCGTGACCTGCTGGAACGCTGGGGCTGTGAAGTGCGCACTGCCACCGATCTGGTGACCAGCCTGCGCGCGCTGGATAACCAGTGGGTGCCGGATGTGGTGCTGTCTGACTACCGGCTCGATCAGGGCCGGACCGGGCTGGAAGTGTTGCAGCAGTGCCGCCTGCGTCTCGGTGACTGCTTTGAGGGCATAGTGATCAGTGCCGACCGTAGTGAGGATATTCTTGACGGAATTAAATCCAACGGCTTTGGTTTTATCGCCAAGCCGGTCAAACCGCTTAAACTGCGGGCTTTACTCAATCGGGTCGCCTGAGTTCGCCATTATCCCGCAGCTGAACGCCAATAAAAAACGCCCTCTTGTGAGGGCGTTTGAGCTTTTGGGGTGCCATGATCTTTTTGCCGCTTTAGCTGGCAAGCAGGGTCAATGGCCAGCCGATATCGGTCTGGCGGTTAGCCTCCAGTTCCAGTTCGGCATACGTCAGCGGGTTAGCCTGCAGCCAGGCATTGCTGATACTCAGGGTCAGTTTGTCGCCTTCTGCACTGAGGGCAAACTCCGGCTCCAGCGCCGGGTTACGGCGATGGCTGAGAATGACCGCGAGACGGAACAGGCGTAACACCCGTTTACTGCTGCTGCTCGATAACGCATGTTGCTCCGGCAGCGAAGTCAGTTGCTCACGGTAGCGGCGCGCCAGCTCACCCAGGTAGTGCTTCTGGGCACGGGTGAAGCCGGGCAAATCAAGATGCTGCAGCAGATAGGCACTGTGCTCGCCGCCTTTTTTAAAGTCGATCGACAAACCGATTTCGTGTAACTGGGCAACACTGCGCAGCAGCATCTCCGCCTGCGGCTCCCCGACCCACTCATCGCCGCCGCACTGCGCCAGCAGTTTACTGGCCAGAGTGGCGACCTGGTCGGCATAAGTGTCATCCAGCTGGTAACGGCTCTGCACACTGGCAATGGTGCGGGCACGGATATCATCCTGGCGCAGACCGGCCACCATCTCGTACACCAGCCCTTCACGCAGCGCGCCGCCGGCCAGGGTCATCGCTTCAATATTCAGCGATTCAAACACCGCAATCAGAATCGACAAGCCGCTTGGGAAAACCAGGGCTCGTTCCAGAGTCAGGCCTTCGATTTCCAGCTCTTCGAGATGGTCCGACAGCATGGCCTGCTTTTGCAGTCGCTTCAGTTTGGCCAGGGTAATGACTTCATCCATCCCCTGTGCCAGCATGATCTCCTGCAGTGCCTGCACGGTACCGCTGGCACCCACACACACATCCCAGCCCAGAGCGGTATACTGCTCCAGGATTGGCTCCAGCATCTGCTTGGCCGCGTGGATGGCGTTATTGAAATTGGTGCTGTTGAGCTGGCGATCTTTAAAGTGTCGCTCCAGCCAGGTGACGCAGCCCATTTTCAAACTGGTCAGTGCCTTTGCCTCAAACCCTTCACCGATAATCAGCTCTGTGCTGGCGCCGCCGATGTCGACGACCAGCCGACGTCCCATGCCTCCGGAGGTATGAGCGACACCTTTATAGATAGTCGCCGCTTCTTCCTCACCCGAAATGACTTCAATCGGGTGGCCGAGAATGGTATTGGCTCTGGCGAGAAACTCATCCACATTGGTCGCGGTACGCAGAGTCGCGGTACCGACAATACGGATATTCTCATCAGGAATATCCTGCAGACGTTCGGCAAACAGGCTCAGGCAATCCCAGCCACGTTGCATCGCTTCTTGGCTCAGCGCATTGTGTTCGTCCAGGCCGGCAGCCAGGCGAACTTTGCGCTTGATTTTGGCCATGGTCTGAACGCTGCCATCAATGTGGCGCACAATCAGCATGTGAAAGCTGTTCGACCCGAGGTCGATAGCCGCATACAGCGGTGAAGAGACGGCTTGACTCATAGACGACTTACGAATCCTTTTTCTGGCGGTTGCGTGGCGGACGCGAACGACGCTGCGATTTACCACGGTTGTTATTGTTGCCTGAGCGAGAGCCGCCGGTGTTGGTACGGCGCTGCTGAGTAGAAACGCATGGTCAGCGGTTTTGGCAGATCAGTCAGCAGAGCTGCAGGATCGTATTCGGAAACCGGGATAGTGTGTTCAATGTACTCTTCAATGCCCGGCAGGTTAATTGCGTACTCTTCACAAGCAAAGCTGAGTGAGTTACCGCTTTCGCCAGCGCGACCGGTACGGCCGATACGGTGTACGTAGTCTTCACAGTCATCCGGCAGATCGTAGTTGAATACGTGGGTTACCTGCGGAATATGCAGACCACGGGCAGCCACGTCGGTAGCAACCAGTACATCCACTTCACCTTTGGTGAACTGAGCCAGAATACGCTCACGTTTTTTCTGCGGTACGTCGCCGGTCAGCAGACCAACACGGTGTCCGTCAGCAGCCAGGTGGCCCCAGATCTGTTCACAGCGGTGCTTGGTATTGGCGAAAATGATGGCGCGATCCGGCCACTCTTCTTCGATAAGTGTCTGCAGCAGCGACATTTTGTGCTCATTCGACGGATAGAACAGCTCTTCTTTAATGCGGTGTCCGGTTTTCTGGGTTGGTTCCACGACCACGTGTTCCGGATTGTGCATGTGTTCGAAGGCCAGCTCCTGCACACGGTAAGAGAGAGTTGCTGAGAACAGCATGTTGAGACGATCTTTGGCTTCCGGCATACGACGGAACAAGAAACGGATGTCTTTAATAAAGCCGAGATCGAACATACGGTCAGCTTCATCCAGCACGACAGCCTGAATCGCGTTCAGGTTAAACACGCGCTGTTTGTAGAAATCGATAATACGGCCGGTGGTGCCGATCAGAATGTCTACACCTTCCTGCAGTTTACCCAGCTGCTTATCGTAGCTTTCGCCGCCGTAGGCCAGACCGGCCTTAATCCCGGTACTTTCGACCAATGACTCAGCGTCGTTGTAAATCTGAATAGCCAGTTCACGCGTTGGCGCCATGATAATGGCACGCGGTTGCGTTGGCTGACGACCTTCAACAGGTGGTGTTTTCAGTAAATGGTGGAATGTAGCAGTAAGAAACGCGAGCGTTTTACCAGTGCCCGTTTGGGCCTGGCCTGCGATGTCTTGGCCGGCGAGCAGTACCGGCAACGCCGAAGCTTGGATCGGGGTGCAGTATTCAAACCCTTTTTTTTCCAATCCTTCAATGACTTGCGGATGTAAACCGAAGTCGGCGAACTTGTGCTCTGTGATATGCGTCTTTTTCATAGCCATAGAATATCAGCTTAGGCTTGCAATACGGAAGTAAATACATTCCAATAGAGCATCTATTTACTGGTTAGTATGCAACCAGTTCAGAAAAACACACTGGAGTGGAAGATGAGTGATAAAATTGTGCAGCTTTCTGACGATAGTTTTGAAGCAGATGTGATCAAAGCTGCAGGCCCTGTTCTTGTTGATTTTTGGGCAGAATGGTGTGGTCCTTGTAAGATGATTGCGCCTATTCTTGATGAAATCGCTGAAGAGTACGAAGGCAAACTCACTATCGGCAAACTGAACATTGACCACAACGCTGGTACACCACCTAAGTTCGGTATTCGTGGCATTCCAACGCTTCTGCTTTTCAAAGACGGCAGCGTTGCAGCAACTAAAGTTGGTGCGCTTTCTAAGACTCAGCTGAAAGAATTCTTAGACGCCAACCTGTAAAAACACGCCCCAAACCGTACATAGCAATATGTGCGGTTTTGTTTTTGGTAAAAAACATTTTCTAGACTAGGCTAATATTTAGTGCTAGTTTATCGCACGTTAATTAAACAAATGTTCACTTCTTGGTCAATCCTGAGACCAAATCCATCTTAACTTAAAAACAGATCCTATTTTGACTAAACAAGTATCCACCACAATGAATCTAACAGAATTGAAGAACAGACCTGTGTCTGATCTTGTGAAACTTGGTGAGAGTCTGGGCCTTGAAAACCTGGCGCGCCTGAGAAAACAAGACATCATTTTCGCCATCCTAAAAGCGCATGCGAAAAGTGGTGAAGATATTTTTGGTGACGGGGTCTTGGAAATTCTTCAAGACGGTTTTGGTTTCTTACGTAGTGCAGACAGCTCATATCTGGCCGGTCCTGACGACATTTATGTGTCACCAAGCCAGATCCGTCGCTTCAACCTGCGTACCGGTGACTCAATAGCTGGCAAAATCCGTCCGCCCAAAGAAGGCGAGCGTTACTTTGCACTGTTGAAAGTGAACACAGTTAACGACGACAAACCGGATAATGCCCGTAACAAGATCCTGTTCGAAAACTTAACGCCGCTGCACGCCAACGAAACGTATGGTGATGGAGCGTGGTAACGGTTCGACTGAAGACATCACCGCGCGCGTACTTGATCTGGCAGCGCCGATTGGTAAAGGTCAGCGTGGTCTGATTGTTGCTCCGCCAAAAGCGGGTAAAACCATGCTGCTGCAAAACATCGCGCAGAGCATTGCCAGCAATCACCCTGAATGTGTGCTGATGGTACTGCTGATTGATGAACGTCCGGAAGAAGTTACCGAGATGCAGCGTCTGGTTAAAGGTGAAGTAATTGCTTCGACCTTTGATGAACCAGCTTCTCGCCACGTACAAGTAGCAGAAATGGTGATTGAAAAAGCCAAGCGCCTGGTTGAACACAAGAAAGACGTGGTTATCCTGCTTGACTCTATCACTCGTCTGGCGCGTGCCTACAACACCGTTGTACCTTCATCAGGCAAAGTGCTGACTGGTGGTGTGGATGCTAACGCACTGCACCGTCCGAAGCGTTTCTTCGGTGCGGCCCGTAATGTTGAAGAGGGCGGCAGTCTGACTATCATCGCGACTGCGCTGGTGGATACTGGTTCGAAGATGGATGAAGTTATCTACGAAGAGTTCAAAGGTACAGGTAACATGGAACTGCACCTGAACCGTAAGATTGCAGAAAAACGTGTTTTCCCTGCTATCGACTTCAACCGTTCAGGTACCCGTCGTGAAGAGCTGCTGACCAAAACGGATGAGCTGCAGAAGATGTGGATCCTGCGTAAGATTGTGCACCCGATGGGTGAAACCGACGCGATGGAATTCCTCATCGACAAACTGGCGATGACCAAGACCAACGATGAATTCTTTGACGCCATGCGTCGTCAATAAGAATCAACAGGTTAAAAAAACACCACCCAATGGGTGGTGTTTTTGTTTGCATTCTGGCCTGTAAGCATTGACAATGGCTCGAATGTTAACAGGAGGTTGATATGCAACAAGGAATGTTGTGCACACTTCTCCTCACTCTTTCACTGATCATGATGCCCGCCCGGGCGGTGGAAATCTCCCCGCAGCAGCGCGAGCAGCTCCTCCAGGACAGCCAGTTACAACAGAAAGTGGCGGAACTGGTCGAAATGGCAGTGAAGGATGATGTCGATGCGCTGAATTTTGCTTTGCAACGGCTGGCTCTACCGCAACAGGAAGCGGTGCGCTATCTGCTCTTGCAGCATCTCGACCAGAGCCAACTGGCATTGACCCCTTATATGGTCAATTTTGTCGAGTCGCAGCGTCAGGCAGCTCCGGTCTATCAGACCATGGAGAAAGGAGAAGGCTACGAATTTTCGGTTCCGGCTTTTGATTACCCGAGTATTGCCAATCGGTTAATCAAGCAGTGGAATCAGGATCAGCGTGTGCTGGATTTGGTGTTTAAGGCCGAGCGCTATGAACTCAATTTACAGCAGTGGCTGTCCGGGCACGAGCATCTGATCCAGGCCAGAGAAGCGCTGCTGATGCGCGAACTGGGCAACTTATCTCCGCCCGCGGTCAAAGCTCTGACGGATCAGCTGACCCAGGCGGCTGTCACCAGCTGGTTACCCTCTTCCTCTCTTATGGTACGTCTGGCACAGGTCAGCGAAGATCCCCAGGTTTATAAACTGTTATGGTTGATGCGTTCAGATTTCTACATTGAGCAGGAACTGGAACGTCTCGCCCGTCTTGCCCGTCAGGGCGATGAGTTTGCCATCGGACAACTCATGGCGGCGGAAGGTAATCCACGCCTCAAATCCATCGCGCTGCAGGAGCTCGCGCGCCTGAATCCGATGAGTGATGACGTGAAAGCGTTTCTGGTGTCGCGTCTCGGCCGATCCGATGATGCACCGATAGTTGCGCAGGCTCTGGCCGAGCAGGGTTATCAATCGTGGCTTAAAGATCTGCTGGCCAATAACCGTGAGGTCAAGCGGCACGCTATCTTACAGGTCCTTTCCCAGTAACGAACGTGGCTAACTTGGGGCTACGGCGTACATCATGACGATGTTTATCATTATCCGTAACAGGAAAAGAGGGAGCGCAACTCCCTCTTTTTGTTATACTGCCTGCAGATTAACCAGCCATCAGAAGACCTATGAGTTTTAAGGATTTACGCGAATTTCTCGATCATCTCGAGCAGCATGGTCAGCTAAAACGTATTACTCACCCGATTGATCCCCACTATGAAATGACAGAGATCAGTGACCGCACGCTGCGTGCTGGCGGCCCGGCGCTGTTGTTTGAAAACCCGATTGGCAGCGATATTCCGGTTCTGACCAACCTGTTCGGCACACCGGAAAGGGTGGCGATTGGAATGGGACGCAGCCAGGCGAAAGAGCTGCGTGAAGTGGGTAAATTACTCGCCTATCTTAAAGAGCCGGAACCACCGCGTGGTTTTAAAGATGCTCTGGATAAGCTGCCGGTATTTAAGCAGGTACTCAATATGCCGGCCAAGCGTCTGCGTCAGGCGGCTTGTCAGCAGATTGTCTGGCAGGGGGATGAGGTTGATCTGGATAAGATTCCGGTCATGAGTTGCTGGGCTGATGATGTTGCGCCTTTGCTGACCTGGGGGCTTACGGTCACCCGTGGCCCGCACAAAAAGCGTCAGAACCTAGGTATCTATCGTCAGCAAAAAATTGCTAAGAACAAAATCATCATGCGCTGGCTGGCCCACCGTGGAGGTGCGCTTGATCTGCGTGACTGGATGGAAACCAACCCTGGTGAACCTTTCCCGGTTTCGGTAGCTTTTGGTGCCGACCCGGCCACGATTCTGGGCGCGGTTACACCTGTGCCGGATACCCTGTCTGAATATGCCTTTGCCGGTTTACTGCGTGGCAGTAAAACGGAAGTCGTCAAATCGGTCAGTAACGACCTGGAAGTTCCGGCCAGTGCTGAAATCGTGCTGGAAGGTTACATCGATCCGAACGAGTTTGCCGATGAAGGTCCGTATGGCGATCATACCGGTTACTATAATGAGGTCGAGCGTCACCGCGTGTTTACCGTCACCCATGTCACTATGCGCGAAAAGCCGATTTACCACAGTACCTACACCGGACGTCCGCCGGATGAGCCTGCAGTGCTGGGTGTGGCACTCAATGAAGTATTTGTGCCGATTCTGCAAAAGCAGTTTCCCGGAAATAGAGGACTTCTATCTGCCGCCGGAAGGATGTTCCTACCGTATGGCGGTCGTGACCATGAAGAAGCAGTATCCGGGTCATGCCAAACGGGTAATGATGGGAGTGTGGTCTTTCCTGCGTCAGTTTATGTATACCAAATATGTGATTGTGTGTGATGAGTCGGTCAATGCCCGTGATTGGGGGGAAGTGATTGCTGCCATGACTACCCATATGGATCCGGTGCGCGATACCCTGATGATTGAGCATACGCCAATCGATTCACTCGATTTCGCCTCACCTGTGGTCGGACTGGGTTCGAAAATGGGGATGGATGCAACGATTAAATGGGATGCTGAACTGGCGATGTCTCCATCCGTGACCGCGGCAGATAAAAGTGACATTCCGGCGGATGCATTACAGGTATTTAAACAGCAGCATCCACAAGTCATCGATATTCATCTTCCCGCCTCAGCGGATAATCGTTTCGTGCTGGTCTCTATGTATAAAGAGATGGCGGGGCAGTCCAGAGCGGTATTAGATGCGCTGCAAGCCTTTGTTGCTGATTATGTTGATGCCAAGTTTGTTGTACTGTGTGATGAAGACGTCAATATCCATGACTGGCATGACATTATCTGGGCCATTACTACCCGGATGGATCCGGCGCGTGATACGTTACGGATTCCGGCCTGGGACCAGCAGAGTTCGAAACTGTGCCTGGATGCCACCAACAAATATCCCGGTGAGGTTGAACGCGAGTGGGGGACGCCAATTAAAAAGGATCCTAAACTAGTAGCAAAAATCGACCAAATCTGGGACAAATTAGATATCCTATGACCTACACTGTACGTTTGCTTCCGAGTAATATTCAGTTTGAGGTAGAAAAAGGCCAGACGGTGTTGGACGCTGCACTCAACCAGCATATTTCGTTTCCGCACCGTTGCCAGGTAGGCGCCTGTGCAGCCTGCCTGTGCCGTAAAGTAGAAGGTGAGGTAAGTTACCATCTGGAGCCGATGCTGACCGAAAGGGAGCAAGCCGAAGGATGGGTATTTCCCTGTCAGGCCTTCGCTGAAAGTCATTTAGTACTTACTTTCGAGGAGTAGGTAAGAAGGAAGCTCATGACCATTAAATGTAAAGTAAAGTCTATCCAGCCATTAGCCAGCAACACTTTCCAAATCCTGCTGCACCCGGAAGCGCCGGTTGAGTTTAAAGCCGGCCAGTACCTGATGGTAGTAATGGGCGAGAAAGACAAGCGCCCGTTTTCGATTGCCAGCAGCCCGTGCCGCCATGAAGGTGAACTGGAACTGCATATCGGCGCGGCAGAACATAATGCCTACGCGCAGGATGTGGTGAACGCGATGCGTCAGGCGCTGGAAGAAAATAGTGACATCACAATTGATGCGCCGCACGGTGATGCTTGGGTAAAAGAAGACAGCGAGCGTCCTCTGCTGCTGATTGCCGGCGGTACCGGCTTTAGCTATGTTCGTTCTATTCTTGATCATTGTGTTGCCCAGAAGAAGACCAATTCTATCTATCTGTACTGGGGCGGCCGTGATGCGAGCCAGCTGTATGCTAAAGATGAACTGGCCCAAATTGCCGCTCAATATGACAATGTGCATTTTATTCCGGTAGTGGAACAAGCAGAAGCTAACTGGCAGGGCAAAGTGGGTAATGTGCTTCAGGCCATCAGTCAGGATTTCGAATCACTGGCTGATTACGATATCTATATCGCCGGTCGATTTGAGATGGCGGGCGCGGCAAGAGAGATGTTTACGCAGAACAAACAGGCGCTGAGTGAACGTATGTTTGCTGATGCGTACGCATTTATCTAACGGTTACTGCACATCAGATACAGAAAAGAGGGCTAAAATGCCCTCTTTTTCATCACTTCGATGCTTTATTCAGCGAATGGCCGTTTTTTTAAAGTTTTTTGCAAAAACCCCTTGCGCCATTTTAAAACCTCCCTATAATGCCGCCTCACTGACACGGCAGACGCCACAAGGCTTCAGCGCTGGTCAGCGAGGTAAAAAGCTTCTGAGAAATAAATTTGAAAAAGTGTTTGACTCTTCAAATTAACTCGCTAGAATGCACCTCCGCTTTGAGAGAAAAGCTTCTCGAAAAGCACGCTCTTTAACAATATAAACCTATCAATCTGTGTGGGCACTCGTTGATGATAATCGAAGATGATTCTAAAGAATCAACTTAGGTATCAATGAACTGAGTGACCAATCGATACTTCGGTATCGGCACAGTCAATTCATTATCGTTCTGTTGGAACGATAATAGCTTTGAATTACTAAGGTAATTTGAAGTCAGTATTCATTGAGCCGACAAAATCTTAAATTGAAGAGTTTGATCATGGCTCAGATTGAACGCTGGCGGCAGGCCTAACACATGCAAGTCGAGCGGCAGCGACTTAACTGAACCTTCGGGGAACGTTAAGGGCGGCGAGCGGCGGACGGGTGAGTAATGCCTGGGAAATTGCCCTGATGTGGGGGATAACCATTGGAAACGATGGCTAATACCGCATAATAGCTTCGGCTCAAAGAGGGGGACCTTTTAGGCCTCTCGCGTCAGGATATGCCCAGGTGGGATTAGCTAGTTGGTGAGGTAAGGGCTCACCAAGGCGACGATCCCTAGCTGGTCTGAGAGGATGATCAGCCACACTGGAACTGAGACACGGTCCAGACTCCTACGGGAGGCAGCAGTGGGGAATATTGCACAATGGGCGCAAGCCTGATGCAGCCATGCCGCGTGTATGAAGAAGGCCTTCGGGTTGTAAAGTACTTTCAGCAGTGAGGAAGGCGGGTGTGTTAATAGCGCATTCGTTTGACGTTAGCTGCAGAAGAAGCACCGGCTAACTCCGTGCCAGCAGCCGCGGTAATACGGAGGGTGCGAGCGTTAATCGGAATTACTGGGCGTAAAGCGCATGCAGGTGGTTTGTTAAGTCAGATGTGAAAGCCCGGGGCTCAACCTCGGAATTGCATTTGAAACTGGCAGGCTAGAGTACTGTAGAGGGGGGTAGAATTTCAGGTGTAGCGGTGAAATGCGTAGAGATCTGAAGGAATACCGGTGGCGAAGGCGGCCCCCTGGACAGATACTGACACTCAGATGCGAAAGCGTGGGGAGCAAACAGGATTAGATACCCTGGTAGTCCACGCCGTCAACGATGTCTACTTGGAGGTTGTGGCCTTGAGCCGTGGCTTTCGGAGCTAACGCGTTAAGTAGACCGCCTGGGGAGTACGGTCGCAAGATTAAAACTCAAATGAATTGACGGGGGCCCGCACAAGCGGTGGAGCATGTGGTTTAATTCGATGCAACGCGAAGAACCTTACCTACTCTTGACATCCTCAGAAGAGACTGGAGACAGTCTTGTGCCTTCGGGAACTGAGAGACAGGTGCTGCATGGCTGTCGTCAGCTCGTGTTGTGAAATGTTGGGTTAAGTCCCGCAACGAGCGCAACCCTTATCCTTGTTTGCCAGCGAGTAATGTCGGGAACTCCAGGGAGACTGCCGGTGATAAACCGGAGGAAGGTGGGGACGACGTCAAGTCATCATGGCCCTTACGAGTAGGGCTACACACGTGCTACAATGGCGCATACAGAGGGCGGCCAACTTGCGAAAGTGAGCGAATCCCAAAAAGTGCGTCGTAGTCCGGATTGGAGTCTGCAACTCGACTCCATGAAGTCGGAATCGCTAGTAATCGTGGATCAGAATGCCACGGTGAATACGTTCCCGGGCCTTGTACACACCGCCCGTCACACCATGGGAGTGGGCTGCAAAAGAAGCAGGTAGTTTAACCTTCGGGAGGACGCTTGCCACTTTGTGGTTCATGACTGGGGTGAAGTCGTAACAAGGTAGCGCTAGGGGAACCTGGCGCTGGATCACCTCCTTATACGAATGATTATTGCGATGAGTGTTCACACAGATTGATGGTTTATAAAAAAGAGATGATAACGAAGAGATTTTTGTTTAAATCGAGGCGCACAACTGGCGAGTGAAGGCGCATACATAAGTATGTAACTGAGCGAGAACAGGCAGTGCAACGAAGAGTTAAGCAAAAAGATCAAGTTAGACTGTGTCCCGTTCGTCTAGAGGCCTAGGACACCGCCCTTTCACGGCGGTAACAGGGGTTCGACTCCCCTACGGGATACCACTTTCGCTTTATACTGCGTTAAATTGTTCGTCGTGTATGATTATACACGTCCTCTCAATTTGCCTTGTCTAAAACGAAAGTCATCATCAAAGCGTTTTTATTAAGAACTCTTGAATGATGTTTATTCAACATCTGCTCTTTAACAATTTGGAAAGCTGACAAAACAAACTTTATTCCTTGTGAATAAGATTTGTTTGTAAAGTTCTCAATGTATTCCTTAGTGGAATACACCAACAACACATTCAAGTGTGCTTGGTAGAAACTTGTTTAACAAGTTTCAAAATTGAGTCCGGCAAAATCAAGTCTGCATCATGTTTAAATAATTGCAGACAAACTTGGTGACTTGTTCATCAACTCGAAACTCCTTCGGGTTGTATGGTTAAGTGACTAAGCGTACACGGTGGATGCCTTGGCAGTCAGAGGCGATGAAGGACGTACTAACTTGCGATAAGCCCAGATGAGACAGTAAGAGTCATTTGAGTCTGGGATTTCCGAATGGGGAAACCCACATGCATAAGCATGTATCATTAACTGAATACATAGGTTAATGAAGCGAACCGGGGGAACTGAAACATCTAAGTACCCCGAGGAAAAGAAATCAATTGAGATTCCGAAAGTAGCGGCGAGCGAAATTGGATTAGCCCTTAAGCTTTATATGCGTCAGGTGAAGGTTCTGGAAAGGACCGCGAAACAGGGTGATAGCCCCGTAACCGGCAGCGTATGTTCAGTGAAATCGAGTAGGGCGGGACACGTGTTATCCTGTCTGAACATGGGGGGACCATCCTCCAAGGCTAAATACTCCTGACTGACCGATAGTGAACCAGTACCGTGAGGGAAAGGCGAAAAGAACCCCTGTGAGGGGAGTGAAATAGAACCTGAAACCGTGTACGTACAAGCAGTAGGAGCACCTTCGTGGTGTGACTGCGTACCTTTTGTATAATGGGTCAGCGACTTATATTCAGTGGCAAGGTTAACCATTTAGGGGAGCCGTAGGGAAACCGAGTCTTAACTGGGCGTTCAGTCTCTGGATATAGACCCGAAACCGGGTGATCTAGCCATGGGCAGGTTGAAGATTGAGTAACATCAATTGGAGGACCGAACCGACTAATGTTGAAAAATTAGCGGATGACTTGTGGCTAGGGGTGAAAGGCCAATCAAACTCGGAGATAGCTGGTTCTCCCCGAAAGCTATTTAGGTAGCGCCTCGGACGAATACTACTGGGGGTAGAGCACTGTTAAGGCTAGGGGGTCATCCCGACTTACCAACCCTTTGCAAACTCCGAATACCAGTAAGTACTATCCGGGAGACACACGGCGGGTGCTAACGTCCGTCGTGGAGAGGGAAACAACCCAGACCGCCAGCTAAGGTCCCAAATTACAGCTAAGTGGGAAACGATGTGGGAAGGCTCAGACAGCTAGGATGTTGGCTTAGAAGCAGCCATCATTTAAAGAAAGCGTAATAGCTCACTAGTCGAGTCGGCCTGCGCGGAAGATGTAACGGGGCTAAGCTGTAAACCGAAGCTGCGGCAATGCGATTTATCGTATTGGGTAGGGGAGCGTTCTGTAAGCCGTTGAAGGTGAACTGTAAGGTTTGCTGGAGGTATCAGAAGTGCGAATGCTGACATGAGTAACGATAAAGGGGGTGAAAAACCTCCTCGCCGGAAGACCAAGGGTTCCTGTCCAACGTTAATCGGGGCAGGGTAAGTCGACCCCTAAGGCGAGGCCGAAAGGCGTAGTCGATGGGAAACGGGTTAATATTCCCGTACTTCTTACAATTGCGATGGGGGGACGGAGAAGGCTAGGTGGGCCTGGCGACGGTTGTCCAGGTTCAAGTGCGTAGGCTTGAGAGTTAGGTAAATCCGGCTCTCTTTAAGGCTGAGACACGATGTCGAGCCGCTACGGCGGTGAAGTCATTGATGCCATGCTTCCAGGAAAAGCCTCTAAGCTTCAGATTGTAAGGAATCGTACCCCAAACCGACACAGGTGGTCGGGTAGAGAATACCAAGGCGCTTGAGAGAACTCGGGTGAAGGAACTAGGCAAAATGGTACCGTAACTTCGGGAGAAGGTACGCTCTTGACGGTGAAGTCCCTCGCGGATGGAGCTATTGAGAGTCGCAGATACCAGGTGGCTGCAACTGTTTATTAAAAACACAGCACTGTGCAAAATCGTAAGATGACGTATACGGTGTGACGCCTGCCCGGTGCCGGAAGGTTAATTGATGGGGTTAGACTTCGGTCGAAGCTCTTGATCGAAGCCCCGGTAAACGGCGGCCGTAACTATAACGGTCCTAAGGTAGCGAAATTCCTTGTCGGGTAAGTTCCGACCTGCACGAATGGCGTAATGATGGCCACGCTGTCTCCACCCGAGACTCAGTGAAATTGAAATCGCTGTGAAGATGCAGTGTACCCGCGGCTAGACGGAAAGACCCCGTGAACCTTTACTACAGCTTGGCACTGAACATTGAACCTACATGTGTAGGATAGGTGGGAGGCTTTGAAGACGTGACGCCAGTTGCGTTGGAGCCGTCCTTGAAATACCACCCTTGTATGTTTGATGTTCTAACTCTGGACCGTTATCCGGTTCGAGGACAGTGCCTGGTGGGTAGTTTGACTGGGGCGGTCTCCTCCCAAAGAGTAACGGAGGAGCACGAAGGTGGGCTAATCACGGTTGGACATCGTGAGGTTAGTGCAATGGCATAAGCCCGCTTGACTGCGAGAATGACAATTCGAGCAGGTGCGAAAGCAGGTCATAGTGATCCGGTGGTTCTGAATGGAAGGGCCATCGCTCAACGGATAAAAGGTACTCCGGGGATAACAGGCTGATACCGCCCAAGAGTTCATATCGACGGCGGTGTTTGGCACCTCGATGTCGGCTCATCACATCCTGGGGCTGAAGTCGGTCCCAAGGGTATGGCTGTTCGCCATTTAAAGTGGTACGCGAGCTGGGTTTAGAACGTCGTGAGACAGTTCGGTCCCTATCTGCCGTGGGCGTTGGAAGATTGAAGGGGGCTGCTCCTAGTACGAGAGGACCGGAGTGGACGAACCTCTGGTGTTCGGGTTGTGTCGCCAGACGCATTGCCCGGTAGCTAAGTTCGGAATCGATAACCGCTGAAAGCATCTAAGCGGGAAGCGAGCCCTGAGATGAGTCTTCCCTGATACTTTAAGTGTCCTAAAGGGTTGTTCGAGACTAGAACGTTGATAGGCAGGGTGTGTAAGCGTTGTGAGGCGTTGAGCTAACCTGTACTAATTGCCCGTGAGGCTTAACCATACAACACCCAAGGGGTTTTGATTGGACTCAATGCAAGTACATTGAATGTGTATGAGAACTTAAACAGCTTTCCAGATTTTAAAATTTTGCTTGGCGACCATAGCGTTTTGGACCCACCTGATTCCATTCCGAACTCAGAAGTGAAACGAAACAGCGTCGATGGTAGTGTGGGGCTTCCCCATGTGAGAGTAGAACATCGCCAGGCTTTAATTTCTTGCTTCAGATTGGCCACTTTTAAGGAATAACCTGAAAGCAAAAACGAGAAAAGACTTGATAGTCTGACCAATGCGGAGCGGTAGTTCAGTTGGTTAGAATACCGGCCTGTCACGCCGGGGGTCGCGGGTTCGAGTCCCGTCCGCTCCGCCACTTATTTACAAAAACCCAGTCTTACGACTGGGTTTTTTGTTTTCTGGGGTAGGCAGTTTTTCGCCCTTCGGCCGAACGAGTCCCGGACGTGCGCGTCTCCGATGGGGCGCCAGCCCGGCCGTCCGCCACTTCCTTATACCAATCGCACTAATTTTATGATCTAATATCAGCTTCAATAGGAGCTGATATGACGACCCCTGACTTCCCAAAACTTATTCGTGAAACATCCGATGCTAGGATGCGTACGAGACTTCTTGCTATATCTCATTTCGTGGATGGAAAAAGCCGCACTCAGATCGCCAAATATTTAAAAGCCAGCCGTACCAGTATCAATAATACCAATCGTACTAATTTTATGATCTAATATCAGCTTCAATAGGAGCTGATATGACGACCCCTGACTTCCCAAAACTTATTCGTGAAACATCCGATGCTAGGATGCGTACGAGACTTCTTGCTATATCTCATTTCGTGGATGGAAAAAGCCGCACTCAGATCGCCAAATATTTAAAAGCCAGCCGTACCAGTATCAATAACTGGGTTGCGGCTTATTTAAAGAATGGTGTTGAAGGCTTGGTAGAAAAGCAGCATACAGGCCGTCCTCCACGACTGACTGAAGACCAGCTATCTCAGTTAAAGCTGTACATCACTTCCAATGCGATTAAGCCTGAAGGTGGAAGACTACAGGGGACAGATATTATTGAATTCATCCATGAGGAATTTGGCCTATCGTACAGCTTATCAGGCATCTATAAGATATTGAGAAAACTTGATTTAGTTTGGATAACAACGCGTTCAAAGCACCCAAAGCAATCTGCAGAAGCGCAAGAAGCTTTTAAAAAAATTCCCAATAGAAACGATCCTTAAGATCCCAGGACATGTTGCTTTAAAAGACGTTCAAATCTGGTTTCAAGATGAAGCCAGATTTGGCCAGCGCAACACAACAACCCGAATATGGGCAGAAAAAGGGACTCGTCCCAGAGCGGTACAACAACAGCAATTTGAGTATGCGTACCTATTTGGAGCGGTGTGCATTAATACCGGAGAAACTGAAGCTATTGTTGTTCCGATGAGCAACATGGAAGCAATGAAAGAGCAACTCAGGCTCATTTCTCAATCAACACCCGCAGACAAACATGCTGTCGTCATCATGGATCAAGCCAGTTGGCATCAAAGTTATCTTGCTGATTCATTCAAGAAACCTGACTGTCATTCATATACCGCCCTATTCACCGGAACTCAACCCAATAGAGCAGGTATGGAGTTGGTTACGTCAGAACGAAATAGCCAATAGGTGTTTTGAATGTTACGACGATATTGTCGACAAGCTGTGTAGTGCTTGGAATCGTTTTTGTGCAGACAAAAGCAGAGTCATTTCGCTCTGCTTTAGAGATTGGACTATATTGACCAGTTAATTAGTGTGATTGGTATTATCTATATCAGTCAATATCGAGACCAGAATATCTTGTATATTCTCAGGTTATTGATTTTAAGTTCTAGACCCTAGACCCTAGACCCTAGACCCTAGACCCTAGACCCTAGACCCTTACAAAAAAGCCCCGGCACTAGGCCAGGGCTGTTTATTACGTGATATGCAGGTGCAGGTTAGAGAATCTGCTTCAGTACCCGGTCTGCTTTGAGGCGCATAATCTTACGGATCAGGCGTTGGACCGGCTCTGGGTAGTTTTCCATCTTCTCGATCTGCTTATAGGTACACACCAGCTGAGTATGTTGCAGGATGTTTTCAATCTCCTGCTCAAAGCGCTCATTCAGGTGATGGTGATCATCGGTGATCAGCAGAGCGTTCTCCAGATCCAGCTTCCACGCACGTGGATTGAGGTTATTCCCGGTCAGCAGCATATAACGTTTATCGATCCAGATCCCTTTGAGGTGGAAGCTGTTATCACCGTCTTTCCACAGGTGAATCGACAGGTTACGGCTGGCGATATTGGCCTCGTTCAGCTTGGCAAAGCGGCGCAGGTTAAGTTCATACAGATAAGGCAGACCACCGATGGTCTTGAACCCTTGCTCTGGCGGAATGTAAAAGTCATTCGCGGTTTTATCACCCACCACGATATGTACCTTCACGCCACGACGAATCGCTTTACGTACCTCTTTCGCCACTCCGCGCGGGAAATTGAAGTAAGGGGTACAAATGAAGATTTCTTCTTTCGCCTGAGCGATGAGCTGCACTATGTACTGATTCAGGCGGTTGCGGCGTTTACCGATACCAACCAGTGGCGTTACGCCAATCTGCTGTTCTGAGACTGTTTCCGGCTCAAATTCGTAGCTTGCCTGGGTTAGCGAAGCACGGAACTGACGAATATCGGTTTTAATCTCTTTGGTGCTTGGTTTACTGTTGCATGCCAAATCATTGACTGCAGGGTGTTCCAACATCTGTTGCTGGATAAACTTCACCATGCTGTCAGCCAGGGTTTTGTTTTCGAACGTATGGTAGCGGTCAAAACGATAACGCTCTTTCTTGTTCAGATAGACGTTATTCAGGCTGGCACCACTGTAGATCACCTCATCATCAATGATGAAGCCCTTGAGGTGCAGAACACCGAACACTTCTCTGCCCCGCACCGGAATACCGTAGACCGGGATACAGTGGTCATATTGCTGTTTGAAAGACTTGTACATCGCCGCATTACCTTCTGAGGTCGCGGCACCTATCAGGCCACGTTGGGCGCGATGCCAGTCTACACAAATACTGATTTGCAACCCGGGGTTGCGCTGCTTCGCTTCATACAGCTCAGTGAGAATTTCACGTCCAGCCTCGTCGTCCTCAAGGTAGAGAGCCACGATATAAATGCGTTTGCTCGCCTGACGAATCGACTCAATCAGATGAGTACGAAATTCCTCGGCTGAGAACAAAATACCAAACTTATCCGGATCTTGCGCAATAGTGGGTAGCTGTTCGAATGGATTTCTACGAGCAATCATAGGGATGCTTTACCTTACGTATGTGCAAAATTGCGATCAGAGCATATTACCAAAAGTGAATGAACAATGGCTAGGAAAGAGGACAATTCTTACCTGAACTCTGGAATGAATTGCATTGGAATGAGATCTTTACCACTCGCACTGTAACGCTGGAACAGACCGAGCAGCGCGGCCGGCAACTGGCTGGAATCAATGGTTTTAAACGCGGCTTGCTGATAGAAACGCTCAAGATGTGAGTATGCAAAACAGTAATCCTTGTCCTGTAGTACGTTCTGCTGACAATAACTCAGCAGCTGAGAGCCTATCTTGTCACCGCGCAGGCTGCTGTCTACGACCATGCCGGTCAGCAAACGGTACTGGGCAACCTGACGAAAGCGTACGATGGCTTTCATGCCCTGTTCAGTGTAGCCGCCGATCATCAGTTCATCGCTTTTTGGCTTGGTGCCCGGGTAGTGCTGTTTGTAAAAACGCTTTACCAGAGGCAACTTTATCGGGTCTATGTGTTCAAAGTGCAGAGTCGGCATTTGTATCTGTCTTAAAAGTGCATCTGTTGTAGAATGACCCAAGTTTAGTTTATCCAAAGAATCCCATGCAATTACATCTCGACGCGAATTTAAAGCCGTACCATACCTTCGCCATCGATCAGTCTTGTCGATCTCTGGCTGTGATTGAGTCGGTTCAGGACCTGATTTCCATTTATCAAACCGAGCAGTGGCAACACACGCCAAAACTGATGCTGGGTAAGGGGAGTAATATTCTGTTTACTGCGCCTTATCAGGGCCTGGTAATGGTGAACCAGTTATCCGGCATCGACCACACTCAGGATGCTGAGTTTCATTACCTGCATGTCCATGGCGGTGAAGACTGGCCGCAATTGGTGGCCTGGTGTATGGAGCAGGGGGTGTACGGACTGGAAAATCTGGCTTTGATTCCGGGCTGTGCCGGTTCGGCGCCGATTCAGAATATTGGCGCTTATGGGGTCGAATTTAAGGATGTGTGTGATTACGTCGATTACTTATGTCTGGATACCCTGACGGTACAACGTCTGACCGCTGAACAGTGTCAGTTCGGTTATCGTGACTCTATTTTCAAGCACGGTTTATATAACAAGGCGATTGTGGTGGCTGTCGGACTTAAGCTGGCCAAGAATTGGCAGCCGGTCTCTTCCTATGGTCCGCTGAGAGCGCTGGCGCAGCCCTGCAGTGCTGAAGCGATATACCAGTGTGTGTGTCAGACCCGGCTCGATAAACTGCCGGACCCACGTGAAGTCGGTAATGCTGGCAGCTTTTTCAAAAACCCGGTGATAAGCCAGGCACAATATGAGCAGTTGGTGGCTGAATTTCCCCACATGGTGGCTTATCCGGTCAGTGACGGCATGAAAATCGCGGCCGGTTGGCTTATCGACAGTGCCGGCCTCAAAGGCACTCGTGTCGGTGGTGCTCAGGTACACAGTAAACAGGCTTTGGTGCTGATTAATGCGGATAAAGCCACTGCGCGGGATGTGATTGAACTGGCGGCATTGGTTCGTCAGAGTGTACAGGACAAATATGGCATTACCCTGGAGCATGAAGTGCGCTTTATCGGCGTACAAGGGGAGACCAACCTAACTGAAATACTGGAGCAAGCGTAGTGAAAGAGCATAGTGTAAAGCTGACGTTATTGAAGACCCTGTCAGATGGCGCTTTTCATTCCGGCGAATCATTGGGTGAGCAGCTTGGTATGAGCCGTGCGGCCATCAGTAAACATATCCAGGGGATCCAGGAGTGGGGCGTGGATGTCTTCCGGGTGCAGGGCAAAGGCTATCAGCTGGCCCAGCCGCTGATGATGCTGGAAGAAGCGGCTATTCAGGCGCAGGTCAGTAATCCGGTTGAGTTGCATCCTATCATCGGATCAACCAATCAGCATTTGATCGATAATCTCGACAATATCGCCTCCGGTACTGTGTGTCTGGCAGAGTATCAGGCCAGCGGTCGTGGTCGTCGCGGACGGCAGTGGATTTCTCCGTTTGGCTCTAACCTCTACTTTTCCATGTACTGGCGTCTGGAAGCCGGTATGGCCGCCGCAATGGGGCTGAGCCTGGTGGTCGGCGTGGCCGTAGTCGAAGCACTGGAAAACATGGGCTTTGATGGGGTGAAGCTCAAGTGGCCGAATGATTTGTACTATCAGGATCGTAAACTGGCCGGAATTCTGGTTGAGATGTCCGGACAGGCCGGCGGTGCCGCCCATCTGGTTATCGGTATGGGTATGAATCTGATTATGCAGGATCGTGAATCGGCTATCGATCAGCCCTGGGTCAGTTTAGCTGAGGTGATCGGTCAGGATCGTATTGATCGCAACCAATTAGCGATCGCTTTTATTCAGGCATTGGATAAGGCGCTGCGTGAATATGAGCTGCATGGTATGCAGGACTTCGTTGAACGCTGGAACCGCCTGGATAACTTCATCGGCCGTAAAGTGAAGCTGATTATGGGTAATAATGAGATCTGCGGTATTGAACGCGGCATCGATGTACACGGTGGTGTGCTGCTGGAAACCGAACAAGGTCTGAAAAGTTATGTCGGTGGTGAAATATCACTGCGTAAAGGTGAGTAGTCCCGCTTGGTCATAAGCGCGTGGTCTGGCGAGTATAAACCGGACAAGTTAAAAAAAAAAGAGGCATCAGCCTCTTTTTTGTTTATCCGGCGTAAGCAGACTCCGTTTGCTCACCTGGCTTTACTTACCGGGCATTACTTACGCAGCAGTACCCGTTCGACGGTGTGGTCGATACTTTTACGCAGGATGAGCTGGGCGCGCTCTTTGGTTGGCAGAATGTTTTCTTGCAGGTTTTTACCGTTGATGCTGTGCCAAATCTCTTTCGCCTTGCTGATCGCTTCCTCTTCACTCAACTGGGTGTAGTGACTGAAATAAGAGCCGGGCTTGGTAAAGGCACCCTGGCGGAACTTCATAAAGCGCTCGATGTACCATTTTTCAATCATGCTGCTGTCAGCATCGACATAGATTGAAAAGTCGAGAAAATCAGAGATAAAGACCCGATGCGGATCATGCGGGTAATCCATACCGCTTTGCAGCACGTTCAACCCTTCAATCAACAGCACATCAGGGCGGTCAACCACCTTTTGTTCATCGGTGATGTCATAGGTCAGATGGGAATAGACCGGAGCTGCCACATGCGGTGTGCCGGCTTTGACATCGGAAACAAACTGCACCAGGCGGCGCATATCATAAGACTCGGGAAACCCTTTCTTATGCATGATACCGCGGTCTTTGAGAACCTGGTTCGGGTACAGGAAGCCATCAGTGGTGATCAGTTCGACCTTGGCGTGATTGTCCCAGCGTGACAGCAGCGCTTTCAGCAGACGGGCGGTAGTACTTTTGCCTACCGCGACACTGCCGGCGATGCCGATGACAAAAGGAGGTGCTTTCTCGGTATTGCTTAAAAACTGATTCAGCACTGAGTTGCGGCTTTGCCTGGCGGCGACATACAGGTTTAACAGCCTCGCCAGCGGGAGGTAGATCTCGACCGCTTCTTGAATCGTGAGGCTTTCGTTAATGCCTTGCAGCTCTTGCAGGTCCGCTTCCGACAACGTCATAGGTACAGAATTACGTAACTCTGCCCACTGATGACGAGCAAAAGATAAGTACGGGCTCATAAAATGCTCAATCGTATAATTAGAATAAGAGAGGGGAACATACAATATGGTGCTGATAAAGCAAATGAGAAAGATGGCATAATTAGCGATTGGCCGGAATTTTGAATGAAAAACCATCGAATAAACAAAAACGTGGCAATTTTTGATTTTTTTTGAGTTTAAGGGTTGCAAGGTGAGAAATCATTCAATAGAATGCGCCCCACTTATGCCGACTTAGCTCAGTAGGTAGAGCAACTGACTTGTAATCAGTAGGTCACCAGTTCGATTCCGGTAGTCGGCACCATTTTCTCCTCAAGCCAGGCTTGATGGTAGTGAAAATGGCGAAAAAATTTGGAGGGGTTCCCGAGTGGCCAAAGGGAGCAGACTGTAAATCTGCCGGCTCCGCCTTCGATGGTTCGAATCCGTCCCCCTCCACCATATTCTTAAGGAAATAGCTCTCAGAGTTACGTGTTGCGGGCATCGTATAATGGCTATTACCTCAGCCTTCCAAGCTGATGATGCGGGTTCGATTCCCGCTGCCCGCTCCACTCATTTAAGAGTGCTGATATAGCTCAGTCGGTAGAGCGCATCCTTGGTAAGGATGAGGTCGGCAGTTCGATTCTGCCTATCAGCACCAGCTCTAAGCAAAACTTTCCTTTTGATATATACTTTACTACCGGTAATTTTTGGTTGCGTGGTCATTAATTAAAGCCACCTATATCCGTACCTAGAGGGACAACTCATGTCTAAAGAAAAATTTGAACGTACGAAACCGCACGTAAACGTTGGTACTATCGGCCACGTTGACCACGGTAAAACAACTCTAACAGCAGCTATCTGTACTACACTGGCGAAAGTGTACGGCGGTGCAGCTCGTGACTTCGCGTCAATCGACAACGCTCCAGAAGAGCGTGAGCGTGGTATCACAATCTCTACTTCACACGTAGAGTACGACACTCCAACTCGTCACTACGCACACGTAGACTGCCCAGGACACGCTGACTATGTTAAAAACATGATCACCGGTGCTGCACAGATGGACGGTGGTATCCTAGTTGTTGCTGCGACAGATGGTCCAATGCCACAAACTCGTGAGCACATCCTGCTAGGCCGTCAGGTTGGTATCCCTTACATCATCGTATTCATGAACAAATGTGACATGGTTGATGATGAAGAGCTGCTAGAACTAGTAGAAATGGAAGTTCGTGAACTTCTTTCTGAATACGATTTCCCAGGTGATGACCTACCAGTTATCCAAGGTTCTGCACTAGGCGCACTAAACGGCGAAGAGCAGTGGGAAGCGAAAATCGTTGAACTGGCAGAAGCACTGGACAGCTACATCCCAGAGCCAGAGCGTGCAGTAGACATGCCGTTCCTGATGCCAATCGAAGACGTATTCTCAATCCAAGGTCGTGGTACAGTAGTAACTGGCCGTATCGAGCGCGGTATCCTGAAAGTAGGTGATGAAGTTGCAATCGTTGGTATCCACGACACAACAACTACTACTTGTACAGGTGTTGAAATGTTCCGTAAACTGCTAGACGAAGGTCGTGCAGGTGAGAACGTTGGTGCACTTCTACGTGGTACTAAGCGTGATGAAGTAGAACGTGGTCAAGTACTAGCTAAACCAGGTTCAATCACTCCACACACTAAGTTCGAATCAGAAGTATACGTACTGTCTAAAGATGAAGGTGGTCGTCACACTCCATTCTTCAAAGGCTACCGTCCACAGTTCTACTTCCGTACAACTGACGTAACTGGTAACATCGAGCTACCAGAAGGCGTAGAAATGGTAATGCCAGGCGACAACATCCAGATGACTGTTGATCTGATCGCTCCAATCGCGATGGACGAAGGTCTGCGTTTCGCGATTCGTGAAGGCGGCCGTACAGTAGGTGCTGGTGTTGTAGCGAAAATCTTTGCTTAATCTTTCGATTAGTGAAGAATGATTTGACTACACAGTAGTAAAGAGGGCATCATTTGATGCCCTTTTTCTGCGCTGTAACTTTTTGTGTCGATTTATTAGTCGATCACGAGCAAGGAATTCTGGGACTGAGACTATGTGCTTGGTCTGAGCGCTCAATCAACACGTGATGTGTTTTTTGAATGGATTTGCCCTGCAACAGCGGGGCGGTTGTCGTCTATAGTAAGACTTGTGACAGGTTGGTTTATGAAAGCAAACAATGCTGAGACTCCTGATAGCTCAAGTGCTGCAGATACGTTTAAGTGGCTAGTCACTTTTGTTCTGCTGGCCGCTGCTGTTGTGGGTAATTACCTGTATGGTGAATTGTCTGTAGTGATTCGCGCTGCAGGTGTGATTGTGCTGATTGCAGCTGCGCTTGGCGTAGCAGCGACCACCGCAAAAGGTAAAGCTGCGATTATTTTTGCACGCGAATCGCGTATGGAAGTTCGTAAGGTTGTCTGGCCAACGCGTCAGGAATCGATGCAAACCACGTTGATCGTGTTAGCTGTAAGTATTGTAATGGCTCTGGTGCTTTGGGGCATTGACGGCATTATGGTTCGTCTTGTTGCCTTTGCAACCGGAGTATAGAGGGTTTAATACATGAGTGAAGCTCCAAAAAAACGCTGGTATGTAGTTCAAGCCTTCTCAGGGTTTGAAGGTCGTGTCGCTCAGTCGCTACGCGAACATATCAAAATGCATAGCATGGAAGAGCTGTTCGGCGAAGTTCTGGTTCCAACTGAAGAAGTTGTTGAGATGCGCGCGGGTCAACGCCGCAAGAGCGAGCGTAAATTCTTCCCTGGCTATGTGCTGGTGCAAATGATCATGAATGATGAATCATGGCACCTGGTTCGTAGTGTTCCTCGTGTTATGGGCTTCATTGGTGGTACCTCTGATCGTCCAGCACCTATCACTGATAAAGAAGCGGATGCGATTCTGAACCGTCTTGAGAAAGCGAGCGAAGCGCCGCGTCCTAAGACTATGTTCGAAGCCGGTGAAGTGGTACGTGTTAACGAAGGTCCATTTGCTGACTTCAACGGTACTGTTGAAGAAGTGGATTACGAGAAGAGCCGCCTGAAAGTGTCTGTATCGATCTTCGGTCGTGCAACACCAGTTGAGCTTGAATTTGGTCAAGTTGAAAAACTTGATTAAAAAAACACCTTTTTAGGCTTGTTTAAGGCGCGAAATCTGACTATAATTTCGCGCCTTTTTATTGGTCTTTAACTGTTTTAAAGGCCAGTAGAATTAAGACAGTAAACGGGGAGCTGATCGATTGGTTAGCGTTTGAACCCATAATTTAGGAAATATCATGGCTAAGAAAGTTGAAGCTTATATCAAGCTGCAAGTTGCAGCGGGTATGGCTAACCCAAGTCCACCAGTTGGTCCTGCTCTAGGTCAACGTGGTGTGAACATCATGGAATTCTGTAAAGCGTTCAACGCAAAAACAGAATCTGTTGAGAAAGGTCTACCAATCCCAGTTGTTATCACTGTATACAGCGACCGTTTCTTTCACGTTCGAAACTAAGACTCCACCTGCAGCAGTTCTTCTGAAGAAAGCAGCAGGCATCAAGTCTGGTTCTGGTCGTCCAAACACTGAAAAAGTGGGTACCATCACTGACGCTCAAATCCAAGAAATCGCAGAAACTAAAGCTGCTGACATGACTGGTGCTGATGTTGAAGCAATGAAGCGTTCTATCGCGGGTACTGCTCGTTCAATGGGCCTAGTGGTAGAGGGTTAATATAATGGCAAAACTAACTAAGCGCATGCGTACTATCCGCGAAAAAGTGGATGTAACTAAAGAGTACGAAATCAACGAAGCAGTTGCTCTTCTGAAAGAACTGGCTACTGCAAAATTCGTAGAATCTGTTGACGTTGCTGTTAACCTGGGCATCGACGCTCGTAAATCTGACCAAAACGTTCGCGGTGCAACTGTACTGCCACACGGTACTGGTCGTGAAGTACGTGTTGCTGTATTTACTCAAGGTGCAAACGCTGAAGCTGCTAAAGAAGCTGGCGCTGACCTGGTAGGTATGGAAGAGCTTGCTGACCAAGTTAAGAAAGGCGAGATGAACTTCGACGTAGTTATCGCATCTCCAGATGCAATGCGCGTTGTAGGTCAACTGGGTACTATCCTTGGTCCACGCGGCCTGATGCCAAACCCTAAAGTTGGTACTGTAACTCCTAACGTTGCTGAAGCGGTTAAGAACGCTAAAGCAGGTCAGGTTCGTTACCGTAACGACAAGAACGGCATCATCCACACCACTATCGGTAAGGTGTCTTTCGACGCAGAACAACTGAAAGAGAACCTAGAAGCTCTGCTAGTTGCTCTGAAGAAAGCAAAACCTTCTTCAGCGAAAGGTACTTTCCTGAAGAAAGTAAGCATCTCTACTACTATGGGTGCTGGTGTTGCAGTTGATCAGGCTACCCTGAACGCTCAAGCATAATGCATTTGCTTAGGTGCGAAATTAGTGTATAATTTCGCGCCTAATATTTGTGGTTGGGGCTGAACTTTGGTTCTTTGAATTCTTCGGAATTCAGTGTGAATTAAGACCCAGTCTCCGTCCAAGACCGTAGGCGTTATCCCCGGATAACTTAATGCAACCTACGTAGATGGTGCCCGAACTGACAGAAAGCTCTAATTTTATTAGTTACCTTTCTTCTGGGAATGCACCTATTAAGCTCTCACTGTTGTGATAATAGTGAGTGGTGTAACAACAACCAGGAGTAATCCAAGATGGCTTTAAATCTTCAAGACAAAAAAGCAATTGTCGCTGAAGTCAACGAAGCGGCCAGTGGTGCACTTTCTGCAGTTGTAGCTGACTCTCGTGGTGTACAAGTTGCTGCGATGACAACTCTGCGTAAACAAGCTCGTGAAGCTGGTGTTTACCTGAAAGTTGTTCGTAACACACTTGCACGTCGTGCAGTAGAAGGCACAGCTTACGAATGTCTTCAAGACGTATTCGTAGGTCCTACTTTGATCGGTTTCTCTAACGAGCACCCAGGTGCTGCAGCGCGTCTTTTCAAAGACTTCGCTAAAGAGAACAAAGAATTCGAGATCAAAGCGGCTGCATATGAAGGCGCAGTTACTGACGTTGAAGTACTAGCGACGCTACCAACTTACGACGAAGCAATTGCACGTCTGATGATGTGCATGAAAGAAGCTTCTGCTGGCAAGCTGGTTCGCACTATCGCTGCTGTCCGCGACCAAAAAGAAGCAGAAGCGGCTTAATAGCCTTGCTTTTTACTGGTTGCTAAATAAACTTATTGTTGACTTAAAAGAGAATTGTTATGTCTATTACTAACGAGCAAATCCTAGACGCAGTTGCAGAAATGTCTGTAATGCAAGTTGTTGAACTGATCACTGCAATGGAAGAAAAATTCGGTGTTACTGCTGCTGCTGCTGTTGTAGCTGGCGGTGCTGCTGCAGGCGAAGCTGCTGCTGAGCAAACTGAATTCGACGTTGTTCTGACTGCTGCTGGCGCAAACAAAGTTGCTGTTATCAAAGCAGTACGTGGCGCAACTGGCCTAGGTCTGAAAGAAGCTAAAGCTCTAGTTGACGGTGCTCCAGCACCTCTGAAAGAAGCAGTTTCTAAAGACGAAGCTGAAGCACTGAAGAAAGAGCTTGAAGAAGCTGGTGCAACTGTTGAAGTTAAGTAATAATTACTTAATTTCTTAGCCGTAAGGCTAATGGCTGGTGGTTTATTGACCACCGGCCTTTTTGCGCTGTAGGGTATGAGCGAATTTTCCCGCTGTTTAAGCGTTTCATATCCATGCAAAAAACGCCTCATTCTTTCGTAATGAGACGTCACTACAGTAAACAGCTATCTAGTCACTGTCTTCTTTGATGCAGACAGTTTGGGTCACTTATCAGCGAGCTGAGGAACCCCATGGTTTACTCTTATACCGAGAAAAAGCGCATCCGTAAGGACTTTGGTACTCGTCCACAAGTTTTGGACATTCCATACCTGCTATCGATCCAGCTCGATTCGTTCGAAAAATTTATCGAACAGGATCCTGAAGGACAATACGGACTTGAAGCCGCTTTTCGTTCTGTATTTCCTATCCAGAGCTATAACGGCAATTCAGAGCTGCAATACGTTAGCTACCGTCTTGGTGAGCCAGTTTTTGACGTTAAAGAATGTCAAATCCGTGGTGTAACTTATTCAAAACCACTGCGCGTAAAACTGCGCCTGGTGATTTTTGATAAAGACGCGCCAGCAGGTACTGTCAAAGATATTAAAGAACAAGAAGTCTACATGGGTGAAATTCCACTCATGACAGAAAATGGTACCTTCGTAATCAATGGTACCGAGAGGGTTATCGTATCCCAGCTGCACCGAAGCCCAGGCGTGTTCTTCGACAGCGATAAGGGTAAGACCCACTCTTCTGGTAAAGTTCTATACAACGCGCGTGTAATTCCTTACCGCGGTTCATGGTTGGATTTCGAGTTCGATCCGAAGGACAACCTGTACGTACGTATTGACCGTCGTCGTAAACTGCCAGCCTCGATCATTCTGCGTGCGCTGGGTAAGACGTCAGAAGAAATCCTAGACCTATTCTTTGAGAAAATTAACTTCGAAGTTCAGGATCAGACTCTGAAAATGGAGCTGGTTCCAGAGCGTCTGCGCGGTGAAACTGCGTCGTTCGACATCGAAGCTGATGGCAAAGTGTATGTGGAAAAAGGCCGCCGCGTAACGGCTCGTCATATCCGTCAACTTGAAAAAGATGGCGTGACCTTTATCGAAGTACCGGTTGAGTACATCGTAGGTAAAGTGTCTTCGAAAGAGTACATCAACGAAGCCACTGGCGAAGTTATCGTGACTGCGAACCAGGAAATCAGCCTGGAGTCGCTGGCGAACCTGTCACAAGCCGGTTACAAAAAGCTAGAAGTTCTGTTTACGAACGATCTAGACCACGGTCCGTTCATGTCTGAAACGCTACGTATCGACAGCACAACTGACCGTATTTCGGCGCTGGTAGAAATCTACCGCATGATGCGCCCTGGCGAGCCGCCAACGAAAGAAGCGGCTGAAGCCCTGTTTGAAAGCCTATTCTTCTCTGAAGAAACGCTACGACCTGTCTACTGTAGGCCGTATGAAGTTCAACAGCTCTATCGAGCGTGCAGACGCCGGTGAGCAAGGCACTCTTGATGAAACAGACATCATCGAAGTGATGAAGAAGCTGATCGCGATCCGTAACGGCAAAGGCGAAGTGGACGATATCGACCACCTTGGCAACCGTCGTATCCGCTCAGTGGGCGAAATGGCAGAGAACCAGTTCCGTGTTGGTCTTGTACGTGTAGAACGCGCAGTGAAAGAACGCCTGAGCCTGGGCGATCTGGACAACGTGATGCCACAAGATCTGATCAACGCGAAACCTATTTCTGCTGCTGTTAAAGAATTCTTTGGTTCTTCACAGCTGTCTCAGTTTATGGATCAGAACAACCCGCTGTCAGAAGTTACGCACAAACGTCGTATTTCTGCCCTGGGTCCTGGTGGTCTGACTCGTGAGCGTGCTGGCTTTGAAGTTCGAGACGTACACGTGACCCACTACGGTCGTCTGTGTCCTATCGAAACGCCTGAAGGTCCAAACATCGGTCTGATCAACTCGCTGTCTGCGTTCGCACGCTGCAACGAGTACGGTTTCCTGGAAACCCCATACCGTCGTGTGGTTGACGGCATCGTAACGGATGAAGTGGATTACCTGTCTGCTATCGAAGAAGGTCAATTCGTTATCGCTCAGGCGAACGCGAAACTGACTGAAGAATCTAGCTTTGCTGATGAGCTGATCACTGCTCGTCAGAAAGGTGAATCTGGTCTTCACCCACGCGAACACATCAACTACATGGACGTTGCAACTAACCAGGTTGTATCGATCGCGGCATCGCTGATTCCATTCCTGGAACACGATGATGCGAACCGTGCATTGATGGGTGCGAACATGCAACGTCAGGCAGTACCGACTCTGAAAGCTGAAAAGCCTCTGGTAGGTACCGGTATTGAACGTAACGTAGCGGTAGACTCAGGTGTAACTGCAGTCGCTAAACGTGGCGGTATGATCCAGTCTGTTGATGCTTCTCGTATCGTGGTTAAAGTGAACGAAGAAGAGTTGATCCCTGGCGAAGCGGGTATCGATATCTACAATCTGACTAAGTACACCCGTTCGAACCAGAACACTTGTATCAACCAGCGTCCGTGTGTGATGCCGGGTGAACCTGTGGCTCGCGGCGACGTACTGGCAGACGGTCCTTCAACTGACCTTGGCGAACTGGCACTAGGCCAGAACATGCGTATCGCATTCATGCCTTGGAACGGTTACAACTTTGAGGACTCGATCCTGGTATCTGAGCGTGTTGTTCAAGACGACCGCTTTACCACAATCCACATTCAAGAGCTGTCTTGTGTGGCGCGTGATACCAAGCTGGGTGCTGAAGAAATCACTGCGGATATTCCAAACGTAGGTGAAGCAGCGCTGTCTAAGCTGGATGAGTCAGGTATCGTTTACATCGGTGCTGAAGTTAAGGGTGGCGACATCCTGGTTGGTAAAGTAACACCAAAAGGTGAAACTCAGCTGACCCCTGAAGAGAAACTGCTGCGTGCAATCTTCGGTGAAAAAGCGTCTGACGTTAAAGATACTTCTCTGCGTGTACCTAACTCGGTTGCAGGTACGGTTATCGACGTACAAGTCTTCACTCGCGATGGCGTAGAGAAAGACAAGCGTGCGCTTGAAATCGAACAGATGCAGCTGAAAGAAGCGAAGAAAGACCTGACCGAAGAATTCCAGATCCTGGAAGGCGGTCTGCTGGCTCGTGTTCGTTCACTGCTGCTGGCCGGCGGTTACAGCGAAGCGAAGCTGGATTCTATCGAGCGCAAACAGTGGCTGGAACAGACACTGGAAAACGATGAACTGCAAACTCAGCTGGAACAGCTGGCTGAACAGTACGACGAGCTGAAAGCTGACTTCGACAAGAAATTCGAAACCAAGCGTCGCAAGATCACCCAAGGTGATGACCTTGCACCTGGCGTTCTGAAGATCGTTAAAGTGTACCTGGCAGTGAAACGCCGCATCCAACCGGGTGATAAGATGGCGGGTCGTCACGGTAACAAAGGTGTAATCTCTAAGATTAACCCTGTTGAAGACATGCCATACGATGAAAAAGGTCAGCCTGTTGACATCGTACTGAACCCGCTGGGTGTACCATCGCGTATGAACATCGGTCAGATCCTGGAAGTTCACTTAGGTCTGGCTGCGAAAGGTATCGGTGACAAGATCAACCAGATGCTGAAGGAACAACAAGAGCTGGCTAAACAGCGTGAGTTCCTGCAGAAGGTTTACGATCTGGGTAATACCCGTCAGGTTGTCGATATTGCTGCGCTGTCTGATGACGAAGTGCGTACGCTGGTGAACAACCTGCGTAGTGGTCTGCCAATTGCGACTCCAGTTTTCGACGGTGCGAACGAAGCATCGATCAAAGAACTGCTGAAACTGGGTGATCTGCCAGAATCTGGTCAGCTGACTCTGTTTGATGGTCGTACTGGTGATGCGTTTGAGCGTCCTGTAACTGTTGGTTACATGTACATGCTGAAACTGAACCACCTTGTTGATGACAAGATGCACGCTCGTTCAACCGGTTCTTACAGCCTGGTTACTCAGCAACCGCTGGGTGGTAAAGCTCAGTTCGGTGGTCAGCGTTTCGGTGAGATGGAAGTATGGGCACTGGAAGCATACGGTGCGGCTTACACCCTGCAAGAAATGCTAACCGTTAAGTCGGATGACGTTAACGGCCGTACGAAGATGTATAAGAACATCGTCGACGGAAACCACTCGATGGAACCTGGTATGCCAGAATCGTTCAACGTACTGTTGAAAGAGATTCGCTCGCTGGGTATCAACATCGAGCTAGAAGACGAAGAGTAAACCTTAAGGTTCCCCGCATGGGGAACCTAACCGGTTTTCTGGTAGGAAGGTGCTCGCTAGTTCACGCGGCGAGCTCCTTTTAACTCCTTACAGGAGCTGATTGTGAAAGACTTATTAAACTTTCTGAAAGCACAGCATAAGACCGAAGAATTTGATGCAATCAAAATCGGTCTGTCTTCACCGGACATGATTCGTTCATGGTCTTTTGGTGAAGTAAAGAAACCTGAGACCATCAACTATCGTACGTTCAAACCTGAGCGCGATGGTCTGTTCTGTGCGCGTATCTTTGGTCCGGTAAAAGACTACGAATGTCTTTGTGGTAAATATAAACGCCTGAAACACCGCGGAGTTATCTGTGAGAAGTGTGGCGTTGAAGTTACTCAGACTAAAGTTCGTCGTGACCGTATGGGCCACATTGAACTGGCGTCACCAGTAGCTCACATCTGGTTCCTGAAATCACTGCCATCTCGCATCGGTTTGCTGATGGACATGCCACTACGTGATATCGAGCGCGTACTGTACTTTGAAATGTACGTAGTGACAGAACCAGGTATGACTGACCTGGAACGTGGTCAGATGCTGACAGAAGAAGAGTACCTGGATCGCCTGGAAGAGTGGGGCGACGAGTTCTCTGCGAAAATGGGTGCGGAAGCGATCAAAGATCTGCTGACCTCTATGGATCTGCAAGCGGAAGCTGAGCAGATGCGCGAAGAGCTGGATACCACTAACTCTGAAACTAAACGCAAGAAAGTTACCAAGCGTCTGAAGCTGGTTGAAGCGTTCGTCTCATCAGGTAACAAACCTGAGTGGATGATCCTGACTGTGCTTCCGGTACTTCCGCCGGATCTACGTCCGCTGGTACCGCTGGATGGCGGTCGCTTTGCGACTTCAGATCTGAACGATCTATACCGTCGTGTGATCAACCGTAACAACCGTTTGAAGCGTCTGCTAGAGCTTGCTGCTCCGGACATCATCGTACGTAACGAAAAACGTATGCTGCAAGAGTCTGTTGATGCGCTGCTGGACAACGGTCGTCGTGGTCGTGCGATCACAGGTTCGAACAAACGTCCTCTGAAATCTCTTGCTGATATGATCAAGGGTAAACAGGGTCGTTTCCGTCAGAACCTGCTAGGTAAACGTGTAGACTACTCAGGCCGTTCTGTAATCACAGTAGGTCCTTACCTGCGTCTGCACCAGTGTGGTCTTCCTAAGAAGATGGCACTAGAGCTGTTTAAACCATTCATCTACAGCAAGCTGGAAACTCGTGGCCTGGCGACGACTATCAAAGCAGCTAAGAAGATGGTAGAGCGTGAAGAAGCGGTAGTATGGGATATCCTGGATGAAGTTATCCGTGAACACCCAGTACTGCTGAACCGTGCACCAACACTGCACCGTCTGGGTATCCAGGCGTTCGAACCTGTGCTGATCGAAGGTAAAGCGATTCAGCTGCACCCACTGGTGTGTGCGGCATATAACGCGGACTTCGATGGTGACCAGATGGCGGTACACGTACCTCTGACTCTGGAAGCTCAGCTGGAAGCTCGTACTCTGATGATGTCGACTAACAACATTCTGTCGCCAGCATCAGGTGATCCGATCATCGTACCTTCTCAGGACGTTGTATTGGGTCTGTACTACATGACCCGTGAAAAAGTGAACGCACTGGGTGAAGGCATGTACCTGGCTGGCCCGAAAGAGGCTGAGAAGGCATACCGCACTAAGACTGCTGCACTGCACGCACGCGTAAAAGTACGTATTACTGAAACAGTTGTTGACGAAGACGGTAACAGCACGACAGAAACCAAGATGGTTGATACCACTGTGGGTCGTGCAATGTTGTGGCAAATCGTACCGAAAGGTCTGCCATTCAGCATCGTTAACCAAAAGCTGGGCAAGAAGCAGATTTCTAGCCTGCTGAACGAGGCGTACCGTAAACTGGGTCTGAAAGACACCGTAATCTTCGCTGACCAAATCATGTATACCGGTTTTGCATACGCGGCACTGTCAGGTGTTTCTGTAGGTATCGACGATATGGTTGTACCACCTGCGAAATACACTGAGATCGCAGAAGCAGAAGAAGAAGTACGTGAGATTCAGGAACAGTTCCAGTCTGGTCTGGTAACAGCCGGCGAACGCTACAACAAAGTGATCGATATCTGGGCATCGACCAACGATCGCGTTGCGAAAGCGATGATGGAAAACCTGTCTTCTGAACTGGTTTCTGAACCGTGATGGCGAAGAAGAGAAACAAGAGTCGTTCAACAGCATCTATATGATGGCCGACTCAGGTGCTCGTGGTTCTGCAGCGCAGATTCGTCAGCTGGCTGGTATGCGTGGTCTGATGGCTCGTCCGGATGGCTCAATCATCGAAACGCCAATCACTGCGAACTTTAAAGAAGGTCTGAACGTACTTCAGTACTTTATCTCAACGCACGGTGCTCGTAAGGGTCTTGCGGATACGGCACTGAAAACAGCGAACTCGGGTTACCTGACTCGTCGTCTGGTAGACGTTGCACAAGACGTTGTGGTTACTGAACACGACTGTGGCACCGTTGAAGGCGTTGAAATGATGCCTCACATCGAAGGTGGTGACGTTAAAGTTGCCCTGACTGAGCTGGCTCTGGGTCGTGTGGTTGCAGAAGACATTCTGAAACCAGGTACTGAAGAAGTACTGATCCCGCGTAACACGCTGATCGACGAAAAATGGTGTCAAATCATGGAAGAGAATTCCGTGGACAACATTAAAGTACGTTCAGTAGTAACTTGTGATTCAGACTTCGGTTGTTGTTCACTATGTTACGGTCGTGACCTGGCTCGTGGTCACCTGGTTAACCAAGGCGAAGCGGTTGGTGTTATCGCGGCTCAGTCAATCGGTGAACCTGGTACACAGCTGACGATGCGTACGTTCCACATCGGTGGTGCGGCATCGACAGCAGCAGCTGAGAACAGCATCCAGGCGAAGAACAAAGGTTCGGTTAAACTGCATAACGCGAAATTCGTTATCAACAAAGACAGCAAGCTGGTGATCACTTCGCGTGCATCTGAGCTGACTATCATTGACGAATTTGGCCGTACCAAAGAGAAACACAAACTGCCATACGGCTCGCTGCTGAGCAAAGCAGACGGCGATGCGGTAGATACCGGCGAAACCGTTGCTAACTGGGAAGCGCACACACTGCCAATCATCACTGAAGTGGCAGGTCGTATCCAGTTCGTTGACATGATCGACGGTGTGACTGTTTCTCGTCAGACTGATGATCTGACTGGTCTGTCTTCAAGTGAAGTTACTGATCCAGCAGCTCGTCCGTCAGCAGGTAAAGATATGCGTCCGGCTATCAAACTGGTTGATGCTAACGGCAATGACGTTATGATCCCAGGTACAGATATGCCAGCGCAGTACTTCCTGCCAGGTAAAGCGATCGTTAACATTGACGATGGTGCAGAAGTAAGCGTCGGTGACACACTGGCTCGTATCCCGCAGAAATCTGGCGGTAACCGAGACATCACCGGTGGTCTGCCTCGCGTAGCTGACCTGTTCGAAGCCCGTAAGCCGAAAGAGCCTGCGATCCTGGCTGAACATACAGGTACGGTATCGTACGGTAAAGAGACCAAAGGTAAGCGTCGTCTGATCATCACTCGCGACAGCGGTGAGACTTACGAAGAGATGATTCCTAAGCATCGTCAGCTGAACGTGTTCGAAGGTGAGCGCGTTGAACGTGGTGACGTTATCGCGGATGGTCCAGAGTCTCCACATGACATTCTGCGCCTACGTGGTATCCACGCAGTAACGACTTACATCGCCAACGAAGTTCAGGAAGTATACCGTCTGCAAGGCGTTAAGATTAACGATAAGCACATTGAGACTATCGTTCGTCAGATGCTACGTAAGTGTACTATTACTCATGCAGGTGACTCTGAGTTCCTGCCAGGTGAGCAAGTAGAATACGCACAAGTTAAGATTGCTAACCGTAATCTTGAAGCAGAAGGTAAAGAACCTGCACGTATCGAACGCGAACTGCTGGGTATTACCAAAGCGTCTCTGGCAACAGAATCGTTCATCTCAGCCGCATCGTTCCAGGAAACGACGCGCGTACTGACTGAAGCAGCGGTATCTGGTAAGCGTGATGATCTGCGCGGCCTGAAAGAGAACGTGATCGTGGGTCGTCTGATCCCTGCGGGTACTGGTTTTGCGTATCACCAAGAGCGTCAGTCTCAGCGTGATGCACAAAAAGAAGGTCCTTCAGCTGAACAAGCGACTGACAATCTGGCCGCTCTGCTGAACGCAGGCTTCTCTGCTGACGAATAATCGTATATCAGTATGAAAAAAGGCACCTTCGGGTGCCTTTTTTATTGCTTGGAATTACGGTGCTAATTTGTGATGACTGAATCAACTTATGCTGCCTCAGCAGCGCGTAGCTAAGTTGTCTGTTTCTCTTTATTAACGCTATCTATACGCCTTTATAGCCGCAACCGCCACGCTGGTGGTTGGTATCGGATCTGGTGCCTCGGCACCCGGATGGCTGTTAGCGCCCGCGAAGGCTAAGCTCCAGGCGGGATCGACAGACTGTCTGCAATCAATTGGATCAATTGGTCTTCGGTTTCAAAGCGTGATTCTAAAAGTTCTCCCACTTCAGACAAATCATCATCCAGGGTTTCCATATCATCATCTTCACTGACGTCAGCGTAGCGATCATTGAAGTTGAGCAGGGGATCGGTGGTTTCGACGATTTCAGCATAAGTCTGGTTGATTTCGTCGGTAGCGTGAAAGCCGGTGGCCTGCCACTTGTTCATCACCATGTCGTAGATTTTGAAATGGCCTTCAGAAATGTAATCGACGAGCTCTTCGCAGAAAAACTTCAGTTCGTCGGGAGAGGGGAGTTCAGTGACAGCAGCTTTTGTTGCGCAGGGTTGCAGCGCTGCCAGTTTGCAGTATTCCACGATCAGTTGCTGCCTCTTATTGAGCCAGTGATCGATGACGTCACTTGAGCCGCCCCACTGTTTCTTGCGTTGTTTTGAATTTTTTTAGCATGACCATGCCCTCATGATCGGATCATTAACGATGATCTATCCTTTGCCTATTTGTTATTGCGGTACAGTACAACTTATCATCCCTAAGAGGTTGAATAGATTTAAAATCAAATCCGTACAAACTCTGGTATGAAGTTAGATTGCCAGTAAAATGTACAGACTGCAAGCAAACAGGAGTGAGCATGTTAAAAAACAGTGACGCGAAAAACGCTTATTGGTGCGTTGTTTCAGGGAGTGAGATCTGGACCGTGGACGGGACCCTGCCTTTTGGTTCGGCCGATCAGTGGGATCTGCCAACTCAGGGTGCGATCGAGATCGATCGTTATCAGGATGCGCCGGTCTACTGGCTCAATGCCGCGGATCTGGACCGGGATCTTGAGTTGGTATCACTGCGTGACATGCTGCAACTGCCGGAGGCGATTTTCCTGCTGGCCAGCAAAGCGATTCAGTATGGCCATATGAGCCAAAGTATGCGCTTTTGCCCGCAGTGCGGCGGGCGTAATTATCTCAATCATCGTGATATGGCAATGCAGTGTCATGACTGCCGTACGTTGCACTATCCGCGTATTTTCCCGTGTATTATCGTTGCGGTACGTCGTGAGCAGCACATCCTGCTGGCTCAGCATGCCCGTCACCGCTCAGGCATGTACACTGTGATTGCCGGGTTTCTCGAAGTGGGTGAGACACTTGAGCAGTGCGTGGCGCGGGAAATCAAAGAAGAAACCGGGATTGATGTGCACAATATCCGTTATTTCGGCAGCCAGCCATGGGCTTTCCCATCCAGTATGATGATGGGTTTTGTGGCCGACTATAAAGCGGGAGAGGTGAAACCGGACTACACCGAGCTGTGTGACGCCAAATGGTTTACTCCGCAGACAATGCCGCCGGTCGCGCCGAAGGGCACGATCGCCCGTGAACTGATAGAGCACACCCTGAGTGAAATCAAGCGTGATTACCCGGATGCTTAAAGCGTGGGCCGTGAACGGACAGCTAAAAAAAACCCTCCGTTTCGGGAGGGGGTAAGTAAGATGTCGTTATGAGATGCTGAGTATCAAATACCCAGTTATAGTTGTAGTTTTCGCTAGCGAACAAATTTGTAACATTGAATAACATCGTACGCAAATTAAGCAATGATTTAATACTTAATAACATGATCCAGGTTGCAAAGCTCCTCGTTACCTGGTGGCAATCAATGTTAGAATACGCCTCATTGCGATGATGTAACCATCAAACCATAAGCCTAAATAGAAGTGGAATACGGAATGACAGAATTAAAAAACGACCGCTATCTGCGCGCACTGCTCAAGCAGCCAGTTGATTGCACCCCGGTATGGATGATGCGCCAGGCTGGACGCTATCTGCCAGAATACCGCGCAACACGTGCGCAAGCGGGCGACTTTATGGCACTGTGCCGTAATGCCGAGTTGGCTTCAGAAGTGACTCTGCAGCCATTGCGTCGCTTCCCGCTCGATGCCGCCATTCTGTTTTCAGATATTCTGACTATTCCGGATGCAATGGGCCTTGGCCTGCGTTTTGCGGCCGGAGAAGGTCCGGTATTTGATCGCCCGATTACCTGTAAAGCCGATGTCGATAAAATTGGTCTGCCGGATCCGGAAGGCGAGCTGCAGTATGTGATGAATGCGGTCCGTCAGATCCGTAAAGACCTGCAGGGTGAAGTACCGCTGATCGGCTTCTCCGGCAGCCCGTGGACGCTGGCGACTTACATGGTTGAAGGCGGCAGCTCAAAAGCTTTCACCAAGATTAAGAAAATGATGTATGCCGAGCCGGCCACCCTGCACCTGTTGCTGGATAAACTGGCGGACAGCGTGATCGAGTACCTGAATGCGCAAATCAAAGCCGGTGCGCAGTCGGTGATGGTATTTGATACCTGGGGCGGCGTACTGACTCCGCGTGATTACAACCTGTTCTCACTGCAGTACATGCACAAGATTGTCGATGGTCTGATCCGTGAAAACGACGGCCGCCGCGTGCCGGTGACTCTGTTCACTAAAAACGGTGGTATGTGGCTGGAACAGATCGCTGCGACCGGTTGTGATGCGGTGGGTCTCGACTGGACCATCAATATTGCTGACGCTAAAGCGCGCATTGGCGATAAAGTGGCTCTGCAGGGCAATATGGATCCGTCGATGCTGTACGCTCAGCCGGAGCGAATTCGTGAAGAGGTCGCGTCAATTCTGCAAGGCTTTGGCGAGGGTGGTACCGGCCACGTCTTCAACCTTGGCCACGGTATCCACCTGGACGTGCCGCCTGAGAATGCGGGTGTGTTTGTTGAAGCGGTCCACGAACTGTCGAAGCCGTATCACAAGTAACTTTGTAGTTTATGAATATAAGCGCTCGAATCAGGGCGCTTTTTTTTGCTCTGTTCCGGCTCTGCGTGTGTGTGATCATGCCGCAGAGCATGACTTGGGTATATACTTCACTTAATAAGGAAGGAGTGTGACCGCCAGATGAAAACAAGAGACAGAATTGTCCATGCCGCACTGGAGCTGTTCAATGAGCATGGCGAACGCCCGATGACCACTAATCATATTGCTGCGCACATAGAGATAAGCCCGGGTAATCTCTACTACCATTTTCGCAATAAGCAGGAGATCGTGCGGGAGATTTTTGCCCTCTACTCGACCGAGTTATTAGAGCGCTTTAAACCTTTGCAGGGGCAGTACGAAACCTTGACTCTGCTTAAGCATTATCTCGATTCGATTTTCACCCTGATGTGGAAATACCGTTTTTTCTACGCCAATTTGCCGGAAATTCTCCAGCGTGACGAAGAGTTGCATCAGGATTACATCCGGGTACAGGAAAAGTTGCAGGCTAACCTGGTTAACATCATGCAGGCCTTTGTTGACATGCAGCTCCTTGACCTCAACAAGGAAGAGATGAAACAGCTGGTTACGACCCTGCACCTGATTGCCTGCAGCTGGCTGGCTTATCAGGCAGCCATGTCACCTAAAACCGACATCACCGAGCAGATTATCCATCAGGGCATGCTGCAGATTATCTCGGTGATGAAACCGAACGCGACCGAGCAGGGCGTGGAGCAGTTGCAATTACTGGCCGATGGCGTCAGGGCAATGCATGCCTAAAAGGGATGACATATAACCTTTCATTCTTAGGCTGGTGGCGCGGATACTGATAATTTCCCATGTTAATACAAGGAATTAAAAGTAACCTTCATTATGCATTATGACGTGTTCAATGGTGATGCCGACGGCATCATCGCTCTGCTTCAGTTACGCCTCGCGACCCCGCTCGACAGCCAGTTGGTGACCGGGGTCAAACGCGATATTCAACTGCTCGCTAAAGTGCCTTTCCAGGCCGGCGACAGTCTGACGGTGCTGGATGTATCGATGGCAAAAAACAGCGCCGCGTTACAACAGGCACTCGCTGCCGGTGTGCGTGTGTTTTACGCCGATCACCACCAGGCCGGTGATATCCCTCAGCATGATAATCTGCAAGCGCATATCAATCTGGATGCTAACATGTGCACGGCTTTGATAGTCGATGAGCTGCTGCAGGGCCGGTACCACGACTGGGCGATCACGGCGGCTTACGGCGATAATTTGCTTAAGGTGGCTGATGGGCTGGCGGCTAAAGCCGGGCTGAGTGCGCCTCAGGCTGAGCAGCTTAAAGAGCTCGGCACCCTGATTAACTATAACGGATATGGCAAAACCACCGCTGATCTGCACTACCATCCGGCTGATTTGTTGCGCGCCCTGAGTGGATATTCTTCACCATTTGAGGTGATTGCCGATCCGGACTCGGCCTATCATGTTCTGAAAGCCGCTTACGAGCGCGATATTGCCCACGCTCTGTCGTTGGAGGCTGTGCATCAAAGCCCGCTGCTGCGTGTGTTTGAACTGCCGGATGAGTCCGCCTCCCATCGTGTCAGCGGAGTGTACGGTAATCTGCTGGCCAATCAGCAGCCTGAGCAGGCCCATCTGGTGCTGACCGAAGCCGATCAACACCATTTCACCGTGTCACTGCGTGCGCCGCTCAGCAACAAGCAGGGCGCGGGGACACTGTGTGCACAGTTTGAGACCGGTGGCGGGCGTGAAGCGGCGGCCGGGATTAATCTGCTGCCGAAGCAGGACCTGACGCGCTTGATTGAAACTGTCGAAGCTTATTATGGTTGAGCTGTGCATGGTTAAGGTATCGATGGTTATTAAGCTATAGCTAATCAGCACCACAGCGCGATGAAACAACAAAGGCCACTTATGAAGTGGCCTTTGAACTATATAGCGGATAGTCAACAGGAGTGGCGTTAACGACTCAGCCAGTTACGCGGGTTTCTCAGCTTTACTGTTGCGGCGGATCTCAAAATAGAGCGCCGGACGGCTTTGACCACCGGTATCGCCGGCCAGAGCCAGGGTTTCGCCGGCCGTGACTTTGTCGCCCTCTTTTTTCATCAGTGACTGGTTGAATCCATACAACGTCATATCTCCTTTGCCGTGATCGAGCAGTACCACCAGGCCGTAACCCCGCAGGTACTCGGCAAAGACCACGGTGCCCGGATAAACCGCTTTGACCGCCTGACCATAATTGGCATCGATCACCATGCCTTTCCAATCAATTTGTCCGGTCTGGCGCTCTCCAAAATTATGCAGTACTTGTCCTTTCAGCGGCCACGGAAGCTTGCCGCGCTGCTGGCTGATCCCATTCATAGGTACCGCATTGCGTTTGGCGGCTTTGGCGATCTCGGCTTTCAGGCGGGTTTCATTACGCTGCAGCTCCGCCAGGTACACTTTATCACCGGAAATACTCTGTTGAATTTTGCCCAGGGTTTTACGGCGGTCAGTCTGGGTGTTGGCCAGCTGGTCACGTTTACGGGTTTGCTCTTCCAGCAGAGATTCGATTTGATCCCGTTCCAGTGTCAGCTGGTGGTCGCTGTCATCCAGTGCCTTGCGAGTCTGCTGTAATTCTTCAATCGTTTCACTGCGCGCTTTGGCCAGGTGCTGATAATACTGGCTGATGCGATCTTGCTGCGCGCTGTTGTTAAAGACATCACCCGCTGAACTGGCACGCTGAGTGACATAATAGGTTTCAAGCAGTTCGGCCAGCTTGTCGGCCTGCTGCTTACGCTGGGTTTCCAGCCGGGCAATTTTTTCCTGCAGGCGGGCAATATTCGCATTGGCTTGCGCAAGCTGGTTTTTACTGGACTTGATCTGATTCTCCAGCGTGGAAATATCCAGTTCCTGCTGTTTCAATGACTTTTGCAGCTGATCGAGCTCTTTCTGCCGCGTCGACAGGGATTGTTGCTGGCGGGAAATCTCGTTCTTTACCCCTTTCAGCTCCTGTTGCGATGCGGCCTGCGTCGCAAGCGGCAGACTGCCGGCACCGATGACCAGCAGCCACAGACCGAAGCGGGCGCGGGAAGCCATTTTGCAAGTGAATAACGTCATGTTTTTACAATAATCGTAATGGGCCTTGAAGCTGCCAGTATACCTAATGGTGCGTATGGCAGGTAAAAAGTTTGTCATTGTTCGGCGGCGGGCACAAAAAGGCGAAAAAAAACCCCGATAAATCCTGTCTTTCCTACACAAATCCCTCGATGAAAGTTGAGGGATTTTTTTTTGAATTTTTGTCGATTTTTATGATCTCAACAAAAAACAAAGTGTTGAGGTAAAGTATGGTGTTTTTAACAGATGCAGAGCAATGGGCGACTGAGACTTTTTCACAAGCTAATCTCGGAGATCTTAGACGAACCAAACGTTTAGTTAAACTCACCGCATCTCTTGCTAATCACGTAGGGCAGTCTATTGTGCAATCTTTAAAATCTCCTTCTGACATTGAAGCCGCTTACCGTTTTACCCGCAATCACGCTATTGACTCTCAATCGATTGCAGAAGCAGGCTTTGCCGCAACGGCCGAAACTGGCTCAATCTTATGACTGTCTACTGGCTTTGGAAGATACAACCTCACTGGACTTTACCCATCGAACCGTCAGGGATGAAATGGGATATACCACCTCTAGGAAAAGCGCCAAAGGCATGCATGCTCACTCCGTGTTGCTGTTTGCTCCCGAGGAGAAGCAGGTTGTGGGGTTGATTGAGCAGGAGCGCTGGATAAGGGACATGAGCTTATATGGAAAGAAAGCTCAGCGAGGTAACCGAGCCTATGAAGAGAAGGAAAGCTTTAAATGGGAACGTGCGTCGAGAGCCATGGAAAAACGTCTCGGCTCAGTGATAGACAAGGTTATCTCCGTCTGTGACAGAGAAGCCGACATCATTGAATACCTGACCTATAAAATGACCAACCGACAACGCTTTGTCGTCCGATCGATGCAAAGCCGGTGCATCGAAGAGAGTACAGACAAGCTGTACTCATTTAGTGATGCCTTACAGCCCGCAGATGAAAGAAAAGTTCAGGTTAAGCAACGAGGAGGACGTAAAGCTCGAGAGGCTATCTGCGAAGTTCGATATGCCCCAATCACCATCAAAATGCCAGCAAACAAACGAGGTGAACCCGTCTCATTGTACTATGTGGGCTGTCAGGAAACGAATCACGAGCAGGCCCTTTGCTGGCATATTCTCACGTCAGAGCCAGTGTTGAGTAAAGAGGATGCTAAGCGTATCTTGGATTACTATGAAAAACGCTGGTTGATTGAGGAGTTCCACAAAGCCTGGAAAAGCGGAGGAACACAGGTTGAGGAGCTCCGTATGCAAAATAAAGAGAATTTAGAAAAGATGGTCGTCATCCTAGCGTTCATAGCCGTTCGTGTTCATCAACTGCGTTATCTTGGTCTGAACAAAAAAGAAGCGGAAAAACAGAGTTGTGAAACGCTCTTGAGTCCGGTTGCTTGGAAGCTACTTTGGTCAAAACAGGAAAAGACGCGCCCCCCTAAAAGAGCACCAAGTGTGTACTGGGCATACATCAATCTCGGCAAGCTCGCGGGATGGTATGACTCGAAACGTAATGGTCGTGTGGGTTGGGAGCGGTTATGGGAAGGATGGTTCTTATTACAAACCATCCTTGAAGGTTATCTGTTAGCCAAGTCTCTTGACCTATGAGATGTGATCAAGAGACAGGATAAATCGGGGTTTGATAACGGGTAAGTCAGGCTTACGAGAACAGAACTTCGCCAGACATTTCAGCCGGGATTTCCTGATCAGTCAGTGCCAGCATGGTTGGCGCCAGGTCAGACAGTTTACCGCCTTCTTTCAGGGTAATGTCTTTGTTACCGACGTAGATCAGTGGTACTGGCAGGTTGGTGTGCGCAGTGTGCACGCCGCCGGTTTCCGGGTTGATCATCATCTCAGCGTTACCGTGGTCGGCAGTGATCAGCAGTTGACCGTCTGCTTCTTTGATCGCTTCCACGACACGGCCGATACATTCATCAACCGCTTCACATGCTTTAACCGCTGCATCGTATACGCCGGTATGGCCGACCATGTCGCCGTTCGGGTAGTTACAGATGATCGCGTCGTATTGACCAGACTTGATCGCTGCAACCAGTTTGTCTGTCAGCTCTTTTGAGCTCATTTCAGGCTGCAGATCGTAGGTTGCCACTTTTGGTGATGCAACCAGCTGACGCTCTTCACCGTCAAACTCGTTTTCCACGCCGCCGTTGAAGAAGAAAGTCACGTGCGCGTATTTCTCAGTTTCTGAGATACGCAGCTGGGTTTTGCCGCTTTTCGCCAGCCACTCACCATAAGTGTTTTCCAGTGACGCTGGTGGGAATGCACATAGCAGCGGAATATCTGCCGCGTATTGGGTCAGCATCACGAAGTCGATCGCCGGGAAGACTTTACGCTCGAAACCTGCAAAGTCAGTCACGAAAGTGCGGGTGATCTGACGTGCACGGTCAGCACGGTAGTTCATGAAGATAACCGCGTCGCCGTCTTGCATGGCAGCAGATTCCTGACCTTCAGCACGGATTTCAGACGCTTTAACGAATTCGTCGTTCTCTTCACGCGCGTAAGCCGCTTGCAGTGCTTCCGGCGCAGAATCAAAGGTGAATTCGCCTTGTGCTGCCGTCATGACATCGTAAGCTTTTTCAACGCGATCCCAGTTGTTATCACGGTCCATCGCGTAGTAACGACCAACTACCGATGCGATACGGCCTTTGCCCAGTTTAGCGAACAGCTCATCAAAGCGTTTTAGTGACGCTTCTGCGCTGCGTGGTGGCGTATCACGGCCGTCCAGGAAGCAGTGCAGGTAGATTTTCTCTGCGCCACGTGCTGCCGCCATTTCAACGGCTGCATAGATGTGATCTTCGTGTGAGTGAACGCCACCCGGAGACATCAGACCCATCAGGTGAACGGCTTTACCTGCGGCAACGGCTTTGTCGATCGCAGCAACCAGGACTTCATTCTGCTGGAATTCACCGTCGGCAATCGATTTGGTGATGCGAGTCAGATCCTGATACACGATGCGGCCTGCACCAATATTAGTGTGGCCCACCTCAGAGTTACCCATTTGACCGTCTGGCAGGCCAACGTCCATACCTGAAGCAGAAATTAGGGTATTCGGATTGTTTGCCATCAGACCATCAAGAACAGGCGTGTTTGCATTGTTGATCGCGTTGCTTGAGTTGTCTTCACGGTAACCCCATCCATCCAGGATCACCAGAGCCATAGGCTTCTTAGCTGACATAGTAATGACCTCGTCAAATTCATAGTAACTAGAAATTAGCGTAATTTTACTACACTTTGCTGTGTTTGCAGTAGGGTAAGATCAATGAATTTCCCTATCAATGCAATAAAACGTTGCCTATTGATCAAATTCAGCAGCCCCTTAACCTCAGTGGTTTTAGGGCTGTAGGCCCGGTTGTCTGAGGTGTCAGTTGCCTGAGATGTCAGTCGTCACATATCTCAGTACACCAGGATACTGGTACCTATCACCGCCACGGCGGCTCCCAGCCAGGCAAAGCGGTTCGGACGTTGCCGGGTATAGACCCAAAGTATAGGCAAAAGCATGATAGGTGTGGTGGAAGAGAGCAGGGCAACCATACCGACATTCCCTTCGCGCAGCGCATACAGAATCAGGGTCATGCCAACCGCCATGGCGAGAAAACCGTTCACGGCGGTAATCACAAAAATACGGCCAGTGAGCGGATGCAGCGCCCGGCTGACCTTAGCGCCGGTTGCGCGCAGCACACAGTGAGCACAGAAGGCGGTCATCATTCGGATGGCCGATGCGGCGACAGGGTCGATGCTGGTTTGCATCACCGGTTTGGCAATAATACCGCCCAGCGCCTGGCACAGTGCGGCAGTCAGACCAAGGGCGACCCCGGCCCAGACGCTGCCGTTCAGCGTTTCCAGACTGTGGTTTTGTCCGCGCCGGCCAAAAAAGATCGCAGTCAGTACGCCACTGAACACTAACGCTGAGCCGAGTAACTCTAGGTTGCTCATGCTCTCCTGAAACAGGAAATAGCCCATGATGGCGGAAAACACCGCATGGCAGGAGAACAGCAAGCCGGACTGGCGGGGGCCCATCCGGTTCAGGCAGGCAAACAGTGCGGTATCGCCGATAAAAATACCAATCAGGCCGGATAACATCATCGGGGTGACGTCAGCCATAGCAACACTGGACCAGCCTCCGGTCAGCATGGCGATACTGGCCAGAATGACTGAGGTACAGCCCATGCGCCAGCGACTATAGGCAAATGTACCCAGATGTCGGGCAGGAGCCACTGATAACAGGCTGGCTACGGCCCACAAAAAGGCCGCAGCCAGCGCCAGCCACTCAAATCCCATACCGGTTGTCCTTATCAGAAAGGGGAAAGAAAAGAGCACTCAATATGCCATTAACAACATGGAAAACAAAGTGAATTGACAGCAGGGCGCATTGGCAGCGCCAATGGTTAAAGTAGCGGCTTATTGGTCACTGACCGCCCGTCGCCCAGTGCGATGTAAGGTTAAGCGCACTATAAAACGCTGGGGGCCATACGCTGTGGCGCCGGCCCTGTACAGGACTATCCTGTTTCGTTCAGCACTATTCTGTTGCGAGCAGCGCTATGCTGTTCAAACCAGGATAGCCACAGCGAGGTAAACAACCAGCAGTCCGATAAGGCCGAGTGCCAGGCCGGTCTTAGCCATATCTTTGCTTTCAATCAGGCCGGTCGAGTAGGCCAGCGAGTTTGGCGGTGTTGAGACCGGTAATATCATCCCGAGCGAAGCGGAGAATGCCACCACCACTAACAGCCCCTGCAGGCCTCCGGCTTCGGCCAGGCTCGGCATGCTGGTACCAATGGCCGCGGCGATTGGCATTAACAGGTTAGCGGTGGCGGTATTGGACATAAAGTTAGCCATCAGCCAGCACACCAGAGACAAGGCGATGACGACGGCCATTGGTGACAGGGCTTCATAATGAATCGCATGCGCCAGTGCATGGGCAAGTCCGGTCTGTTCCAGACCGATACCAATCGCAATCCCGCCGGCAACCAGCCACAACACATCCCAGTTGATCTGTTTCAGCTCTTCTTTGCCCATAATTCCGGTCAGAGTAAACACTGCCAGCGGAATGATGGCGACCACGTAAGTGTTCATGCCGTGCAGCGCAGTGGTCATCCACAGCACTATGGTAAGGGCAAAGGTGATATACACCACCATCGCCTGCCAGCTGCGCTGGAAACGACCATCCAGTTTCAGGCTCATACTGGCCTGGGAAGACGGAAACAGTTTTTGCAGTAAAAACCAGGCCAGCGTGAGCTGGATCAGCACAAACGGCAGCCCCATCATCATCCAGGATAAAAAGCTGATGCTGTTACTACCGGTCAGATACTGCAGGGCGATGGCATTCGGTGGTGTCCCTATCGGCGTGGCGATGCCGCCGGTATTGGCGGCAATCGGAATACACAGTACCAGAGCTTTAATCCCGAGGTCGCCTTTGGGCGCGGAGGCAACGATCGGTCCCAGTAGCGCCAGCATCATTACAGTGGTTGCGGTGTTGGACATGAACATCGAGAAACACGGACGTGATCAGCATCAGCCCGAGCATAATGAATTTAGGCTGACTGCCAAACGGCTTGAGCAGGACCCGCGCCAGGTTGTTGTCCAGTTCATATTTTGATGCGGCAATAGCCAGGGCAAAGCCACCCATAAACAAGATGATGATCGGTGAGGAAAAGGCGGAAAAAATATCGGTGTACGCCAGCATTTGCCCCAGATCGTGACCTTCAGCCGGTGCCCGGAAAGCGTGCAGGCCTTTGTTGGAGATCATGATCAGCTCGAGTGCAATGATTAGAATGGAGGTAGCGAATACCGGTACTGGTTCGAGTACCCACAGCAAAGCTGCAAGCAGAAAAATCGCCAGTAACCGGTGTTGCACCAGAGTCAGGTCGGCAATCGGAATGGCATCGATTGGCATCATCAGCACCAGTACCGGCAATCCGAAACAAATAATAAGCCGCAATATAAGGCTGGTGTTGAGTGTCTGCATCGCGTTTCCCTTATCAAATGGAAATAACTACAGACAGAGTAAGGTTTTAACCGTGACAGGTCTTAGAGGAGTGGCAAAGTTTTACATATTCAGAGTCATGCACATCAGGAAGTGTGCGGGGAGTCAAACGTCACCCCCGCGGAAAGCGAGGGTGACGCTCAGCGCCTAGGCTTTATGTGCGTACGCAGCACCTAACATAGTCGGGGTATTGTTCTGCATCGTCACGTCAAAACGAATCGCATCTTGAGCAAACAGGTTAATCACAGTTGAGCCCAGTTTGAAACGGCCCATCTCCTGACCTTTTTTCAGGACGATCGCTTTATCACCATCTGCAGGATAGTTCCAGCGGTATACGGTGTTGCCGCGCGGCGGGGTGACGGTACCGGCCCAGATAAGCTCGATACTGCCAACGATCGTTGCACCAACCAGAACCTGGGCCATCGGGCCAAATTCAGTATCAAAGATACACACCACACGCTCGTTACGTGCAAACAGGTTTGGCACATTTTCAGCGGTCAGCGGGTTCACCGAAAACAGGTCACCTGGTACATAAATCATCTGACGCAGTGTGCCGTCACACGGCATGTGAACCCGGTGATAATCACTTGGCGACAGATACAGGGTGGCAAAGTCACCATCACGGAATTCTTCTGCCAGTTTGGCATCGCCACCCAGCAGTTCCTGGGCTGAGAAGTCATGACCTTTGGCCTGAATAAGTTTGCCATCGGTAATTGGGCCGAATTGGCTCACGCAGGCATCTGCCGGGTGAGTGATCACGTCATCTCCGGCGGCAATCGGGCGCGCGCCAGCTTTCAGTTCACGCACGAAAAACTCGTTGAAGGTTTTAAAATGCTTTGGATCTGAATGCAGTGCTTCGTCCATATTGACGTTGTACTGTTTGATAAACCAGCGAATGACGGCTGTGGTCAGACCGCCAGCCTTGGCTGAAGCCAGTTTACCCATCAGGCGGGTCAGGCCATGTTGGGGAATCCAGTATTGCAGTCCGACTTTAATCTTATCCATTGTTTACAATTCCAATGTGTTTAACTTTTGGGCGCAGAATGTTACTGAAAATAATGACGCATGTCAGCAGTTATCCCAGCATACGTCATTGCATCTCTGCTTTTTTGTCACTGTCGACGTTTTTGCGCAAAATCGCGACCTGACTGCTTACAAGTCGGCTTTTTTACTGCGTGAATACTGACGGTTAGCTTTGTTTTCACCCATGCTTTCGATAATGCGATGATAGTTTTCAAAGCGTGCGGCACTGATGTCGCCCTTTTCGACGGCTTCACGCAGCATGCAGCCCGGATCGTCACCATGCTTACAGTCACGGAATTTGCAGCCACCGAGGAACGGGCGGAATTCGACAAACGCTTTGGTCACTTCTTCAGCGCTCAGGTGCCACAGGCCGAATTCACGCACCCCAGGGGAGTCGATAAGGTCGCCACCGGAAGGAATGTGATACAAGCGGGCGGCTGTTGTTGTGTGCTGACCAAGACCTGATGTTTCGGAAATTTCACCTTCTTCCACCCAGTCTTCCAAATCAGGCATCAGGGCATTCACCAAACTGGATTTACCCACACCGGACTGACCGACAAAAATATTGGTGTGTTCACCCAGCTTAGCTTCCAGCGCCGCAATACCTTCACCGCTCTTTTTACTGACGTAGAGCACTTCGTAACCGATGCGTTGATATTCACCCAACAAGGTCTGATAGTGTTCACGCTTAGCGTCGTCCAGCAGATCGACTTTATTAAGTACCAGCAATGGTGAAATCGCCAGGGTTTCGGCCGCTATCAGATAACGGTCGATGATATTGAGCGATAAGTCGGGCAGAACAGAAGAGACGATCACCATCTGATCGACGTTGGCCGCTACTGGTTTCAAGCCATCGTAATAATCCGGGCGGGTCAGCACGGATTTGCGTGGCTCTACGGCTTCGACCACACCGGAGATACCGGCCAGTTTTTCCACTCCCGGGCGCCAGATAACTTTGTCGCCTGAGACCAGAGTTTCGATCCCTCTGCGCAGGTTGCAGCGATGAATCTCACCGCTTTCCGGATCCTCGACATCGGCATGTTGACCAAAACGGGTAATCACCAGACCCGTTTTGGCACTGTGCAGCATGGACTCATCCCATTCGATGGTTTTTTCCTGTTTCAGTTTACGGTGCTGGTTATTCCGAACGCGTCGTACCTGACCCTTAGTCAGCTTTTTTTTCTTTGCCACTCTGCTCTACTTTCGTGTTGCTGGATGGTCTGGATATCTGAGGCAATGGTGCTGCAGAGTACCGCAAATCATCGGGTTGAAATTTTCGTTATCAGCCTGGGCTGACAATTTGAATTATGTACACTTGGGTATATAGTACCTGCTTTATCGATAAACCTATAGGTACCCGTCTATGTCTTTTAGCGATCAAAACCTGATTTGGGTCGATCTGGAGATGACAGGCTTAGAGCCTGAAACTCATAAAATTATTGAAATTGCGACTATTGTAACCGACTCTCAGCTGAATATTCTGGCTGAAGGGCCAGTATTAGCAATTCATCAACCAGAGTCAGAATTGCAGAAAATGGATGACTGGTGTACCAATACACATACCGCCAGCGGGCTGGTGGAGCGTGTGCGCAATAGTACCATCAGCGAAGATGAAGCGGTGGAACAGACCATTGCCTTTTTGCGTCAGTGGGTGCCGGAAGGAAAATCACCGATCTGTGGTAATAGCATTGGCCAGGATCGTCGTTTCCTATACCAGCATATGCCACGTCTGGAAGCGTACTTTCATTATCGTTATCTTGATGTCAGCACCCTGAAAGAGTTGACTCGCCGCTGGAAGCCGGAAGTTCTGGATGGTTTTTCTAAACAGGGTAGTCACTTGGCACTGGATGATATCCGTGAGTCGATTGCTGAGCTTAAGTACTACCGTTCGACCATATTTTCTATCTGATTTCAGGCACGAATCTGTTTTGGGGCTGCTTTAACAGGCTGTGACAGGCTATGGTGGGTTGTTTGTTGCTGCGATTGTCGTCACTAAACATATAAAATGTGGAGTTTTCTGCATGTTTTTTCGGCAATCAAAAAAAAGTTCTGTTTTTTTAGCGAGAAGATCTTGCATCGCAAAAAAATGCTCTTATAATTCGCAGCCCTAAACGACGGAAATCGTTGTTGATGCGACACTAGCTCAGTTGGTAGAGCGCAACCTTGCCAAGGTTGAGGTCACGAGTTCGAACCTCGTGTGTCGCTCCACTTTCTTGATTAAAGAAAGTCAGCTTTCATCGAGCTTATCGGTGACACAATACGGACGCGGGGTGGAGCAGCTTGGTAGCTCGTCGGGCTCATAACCCGAAGGTCGTCGGTTCAAATCCGGCCCCCGCAACCAAATTCAGATTAAGTGCGTTAGCGTTTAATCCTTGCGACACTAGCTCAGTTGGTAGAGCGCAACCTTGCCAAGGTTGAGGTCACGAGTTCGAACCTCGTGTGTCGCTCCAAATTCTTTCTTTACAGAAAGTACAAGCCTTCATCGTGCTCAACGGTGACACAATACGGACGCGGGGTGGAGCAGCTTGGTAGCTCGTCGGGCTCATAACCCGAAGGTCGTCGGTTCAAATCCGGCCCCCGCAACCAAATTCAAACAATTCGTTTAATGACGAGTTGTTGATGCGACACTAGCTCAGTTGGTAGAGCGCAACCTTGCCAAGGTTGAGGTCACGAGTTCGAACCTCGTGTGTCGCTCCAGTTTCAGATTAAGTGCATTAGCGTTTAATCCTTGCGACACTCGCTCAGTTATTAGAGGGCAAACTTGCCAAGGTTGAGGTCACGCCTTTTTGCTAAAGGTAAGGGAACCTCGTGTGTCGCTCCAAATTCTTTCTTAACAGAAAGTACAAGCCTTCACCGTGCTCAACGGTGACACAATACGGACGCGGGGTGGAGCAGCTTGGTAGCTCGTCGGGCTCATAACCCGAAGGTCGTCGGTTCAAATCCGGCCCCCGCAACCAAATTCAAACAATTCGTTTAATGACGAGTTGTTGATGCGACACTAGCTCAGTTGGTAGAGCGCAACCTTGCCAAGGTTGAGGTCACGAGTTCGAACCTCGTGTGTCGCTCCAGTTTCAGATTAAGTGCATTAGCATTTAATCCTTGCGACACTAGCTCAGTTGGTAGAGCGCAACCTTGCCAAGGTTGAGGTCACGAGTTCGAACCTCGTGTGTCGCTCCAGTTTCAGATTAAGTGCATTAGCGTTTAATCCTTGCGACACTCGCTCAGTTATTAGAGGGCAAACTTGCCAAGGTTGAGGTCACGCCTTTTTGCTAAAGGTAAGGGAACCTCGTGTGTCGCTCCAAATTCTTTCTTAACAGAAAGTACAAGCCTTCACCGTGCTCAACGGTGACACAATACGGACGCGGGGTGGAGCAGCTTGGTAGCTCGTCGGGCTCATAACCCGAAGGTCGTCGGTTCAAATCCGGCCCCCGCAACCAAATTCAGATTAAGTGCATTAGCGTTTAATCCTTGCGACACTAGCTCAGTTGGTAGAGCGCAACCTTGCCAAGGTTGAGGTCACGAGTTCGAACCTCGTGTGTCGCTCCAAATTCTTTAGTAAAGAAAATCAGATTAATTGTTAATACGATTAGTCTTTGCGACACTAGCTCAGTTGGTAGAGCGCAACCTTGCCAAGGTTGAGGTCACGAGTTCGAACCTCGTGTGTCGCTCCAAATTCTTTAGTAAAGAAAATCAGATTAATTGTTAATACGATTAGTCTTTGCGACACTAGCTCAGTTGGTAGAGCGCAACCTTGCCAAGGTTGAGGTCACGAGTTCGAACCTCGTGTGTCGCTCCAAATTCTTTAATAAAGAAAATCAGATTAATTGTTAAGACGATTAATCCTTGCGACACTAGCTCAGTTAATAGAGCGCAACCTTGCCGGGTTGAGGTCACGCCTTTCTGTTAAAAGTAAGGGAACCTCGTGTGTCGCTCCAAATTCAGATTAAGCTCATTAGCGTTTAATCCTTGCGACACTCGCTCAGTTATTAGAGCGCAACCTTACCAAGGTTGAGGTCACGCCTTTTTGTTAAAGGTAAGGGAACCTCGTGTGTCGCTCCAAATTCAGATTAAGTGCATTAGTATTTAATCCTTGCGACACTCGCTCAGTTATTAGAGCGCAACCTTGCCAAGGTTGAGGTCACGCCTTTTTGTTAAAGGTAAGGGAACCTCGTGTGTCGCTCCAGTTTCTTTTAGAAAGAAATTCAGATAGTCTGAACTCTGATAACGGTTAGACCATCGAACAAGCTTAAGAAGTGAAAAGACACTGCGACTGGTTCGCAGATTTTTTTGCTCTGAAAACAGCTAATCTGGCTCATTGCCAACGCTCTTTCTCTAATGCTGTGAAGCATAAACCCCCCGTTTAAAAACAACACGCTGCTGTCTGGCAGGGTGGTTTTTTTTACCTCAAAAAAGTTGTAGTCAGCAAGTTTTCGTTGCTCCTTCCCAGAGAGTACACGGATTTTGTACCGTTCATTAACAGACTTATCCACAGAAAAGAATTGTGGATAACTTGGTGTATAAAGTGTTTTTCAGTAGCTGGAATGGACACTTGCGGCAGGATCTTTACTCATTTATCTACTTTCAGATTAAATTGAGTATATGTTTAACTTGTTGATTTATAATGTAATGTTTGGTTTTTTGGTGTCTTGATTCTGTATGGGAAACGATCATTAACTAAATTTTCATTGATCCTAATCATTTCCTGCTAGTGTGACTAACTTTTCTGAAATTTAGAAAATGATGTGAACTTGAAATTTTTTCCACATTAGGTAGATTTGAGAACCATATCAAAGTATGTGCGTAGTCATTGTGTCATTGCCTGCGACTTATGCATCTCTTGGCAATCCCTTTTGAATAATTCTGATTAAGCGCTGATGCTTATTATTGCCCTGTGGCAGTTGCTGATATTGTTGCGTAAGTGCCCATTCGATGTGTACATCCAACAGCTCAGAACGACCTCTGCTGCTTTCCAGTGTTTCAGTAATTCGATTTGAATATGGGGCGTTCCCCATCGCCACAATCAAATTGCGTTGCCACTGCTCATGACCAATGCGTCGAATAGCTGAACCTTGCATATTGCGCAGGAAGGTTTCTTCATCCCATGCAAATAGCGTGACCAGATCCGGGTCGTTAAAAATATCCCGCCGATGAAAATCCGTCTGTTCGGTCACATCGGAAAAGCGGTTCCACGGACACACCAGCTGACAATCATCACAGCCATAAATTCGGTTACCCATCGCTTGGCGAAACTCGAGAGGTATCACACCGGCGAACTCAATCGTCAGATACGAAATGCAGCGTCTGGCATCAACGACACCTTCTTCTGTAATCGCACCGGTCGGGCAGGATGTCATGCAGGCCTGGCATTTTCCGCACTCATTACTGGCCGGTGTATCAACGGGTAACGGAATATCAACCAGCAGTTCACCGAGAAAGAACCATGAACCTGCGTCTTTATCCAGTATCAGTGAGTGCTTGCCGCTCCAGCCCAGTCCGGCTTTTTGTGCCAGCGGGCGCTCCAGAATAGGCGCCGAGTCGACAAATGGTCGGTAACCTAACTGTCCCACGGCCTGCTCAATTTTTTCACCCAGCTTTTTTAACTGGTTACGGACCAGCTTGTGATAGTCACGCCCTAGCGCATAGCGGCTGATATAGGCCTGGCTCGGGTTATCGAGATTACTGGCAAACTGGGCTTGTGGTGGCAGATAATTCATTCGGGCGCTGATGACCCGAATCGTGCCTGGCAGCAGCTCATCTGGCCGTGCTCTTAGCATGCCATGCCGTGCCATCCAGTCCATATCACCATGGTAGCCGGCATCCAGCCAGCGCTGCAGCTCCGCCTCGTGTTCACTTAGATCGACATCGCAGATCCCAACCTTGTCAAAACCGAGTTCTTTGGCCCACAGTTTGATTTGATCGGCAAGTTGATGGTAATCCATAGTCTAACGCTCGCTGCAACGGGGGCGGGATCTTAGCGGATCTCAGTCTGTGGATCCAGCCGGATCCCGAGCTTTTACTTCTTATCCACCAAAGATTTTTCGGTATGCTTACAGAACAGAGCTTGTCTCTTAAATCCAACCCAGTTTACTATTCTGTTTCTTTTGATTTTTATATAGTCGATGTTCGACGCATTAGAGATATTATTCATGAGCACCAAGACTTTCACTCTTAAAGATGAGCAAGAGACGGTAAAACTCGGCACGGCGCTGGCAAATCTGTGCTCGCAACAAACCACCATCTATCTGCACGGTGATTTAGGTGCCGGTAAAACCACGTTCAGCCGCGGTTTCATTCGTGCCCTCGGCCATCCGGGTAATGTTAAAAGCCCGACTTACACCTTGGTGGAACCGTATCAGTTAGCCGATTGGCAGGTTTATCATTTTGATCTTTATCGTCTGGCGGATCCGGAAGAGTTAGAATTCATGGGCATCCGTGATTACTTTACCGATGATGCTATTTGTCTGGTGGAATGGCCTGAGAAAGGCTACGGCATGCTGCCGACCTCCGACCTGGATATTGAAATGCGTTACGATGGGCAGCAACGTCAGGCGGTGTTGACGGCCAATAATGACTATGGGCGAACTTTACTGAGTCAGTTGGAGTTATGTTGATTGTTAAACTTTCCCGTTTTTGCAGCGCCCTGATTGTCATGGCGCTGGCATTTGTTTCTGCGGTTGCGAATGCCAATGTTCTCGAGGGGGTGCGGGTCTGGCCCTCACCCGATGAAACTCGTGTCGTGATCGACGTTAAGTCTGAGGTCACCTTCAGTTACTTTACCTTAAGTGGTCCTGACCGCCTGGTGGTTGACCTGCAGCAAACCTCATCAGGTACTAAACTGCCGGTTTCGGTCAGCGACAGCGCAATTCTTACCAAAATCCGCGCCAGCTCTCCTCCTGAGAAATCGACCTACCGTCTGGTGCTGGAATTGAAAAAAAGCACCACGCCGCAGCTCTTCAAGCTGGCTCCGACTCCGGGAGGCCAGTATGGCCATCGTCTGGTCATTGATCTCCCTCATGGTGATACATCTTCGACGACCTCCTCCGCCAGCGCCAGCGACAGTAAAGTCAGTCGTGATGCTTCTCAGCTGTATGGCACCGAAGACATTGTGGTGGCAATCGACGCCGGACATGGTGGCGAAGACCCGGGCTCAATTGGTCCGTCCCGTCGCTATGAAAAGGACATCACGCTGAGTGTGGCCAAGAAACTGGCTGCACAGATAAATGCGGTTCCGGGTATGAAGGCGGTCCTGACTCGTCGTGGCGACTATTTCGTTAATCTCAACAAACGTTCAGAAATCGCCCGTAAGAACAAAGCGCACTTATTGGTGTCGGTACACGCAGACGCGTTCCGTTCGCCGCAGCCGCGTGGCGCATCGGTGTTTGTTCTTAACACCCGTCGTGCCAATACCGAAATTGCCCGCTGGGTTGAAAACCACGAACAGCAATCAGAATTGCTGGGTGGTGCCGGGGAAGTGTTGTCGAAGAACAATGCCGACCGCAACGTCAGCCAAACCTTGCTTGATCTGCAGTTCAGCCATTCGCAGAAAGAGGGCTACAAAGTCGCCTCCAACATTTTGCGGGAAATGGGCAAAGTGGCACACTTACATAAGAAAGACCCGGTCAACGCCAGCCTGGCAGTTTTGAAATCACCGGATATTCCTTCGGTGTTAGTCGAGACCGGTTTTATCTCCAACCCAACGGAAGAGAAGTTGCTGTTCCAGCGCAGCCATCAGGACAAGCTGGCCCGGGCAATGACTCAAGCTGTGGTGCAATATTTCGAGGATAATCCGCCGGAAGGCACCTTGTTCGCTAACCGGGGTAAAAAGCAGCAGCATAAAGTGGCGCGTGGCGAATCGCTGTCGGTAATTGCCAGTAAGTACGGCACCAGCGTAGATACCCTGATGCAGGTCAACAAGCTGAAAAGCAGCAGTATTGCGGTGGGGCAGGTACTGACTATTCCGGGAGGGCAGCGCTCTCCGGTCCAGGTTCCTGTGCTGAATAATCCGGTTGAGACCGAGACTATTACCCATGAGGTAAAATCCGGTGATTACCTTGGTAAGCTTGCCGCGACTTATAAAGTATCGGTTGAGGCGATTAAGCGTGAGAATAATCTTAAGTCCGACACTCTGCGTCTGGGGCAGAAGCTGAAAATTACCGTCAGCCTGAAAGATAAGCCACTGCGCAAACATAAGGTGGCGCGTGGCGAGTTCCTCGGTAAAATTGCCTCACAATACAGTATCAGTGTGCAGAGTATTCGCGATGCCAACAAGCTGCGTTCTGATCAGCTGGCGGTGGGACAGGTGCTGATTATTCCCAATAAATAACACGGGGCGTGTATGACGATTCGTATTTTGCCGGCACGTCTGGCAAACCAGATTGCGGCCGGGGAAGTGGTGGAAAGACCGGCTTCCGTGGTCAAAGAACTGGTTGAGAACAGCCTTGATTCCGGTGCCACCCGCATCGACATCGATATCGAAAAAGGGGGCGCCAAGCTGATCCGCATCCGGGATAACGGCTGCGGGATAGATAAAGATGAATTAGGGCTGGCATTGAGTCGTCACGCGACCTCTAAAATCCATACTCTGGACGATCTCGAAGCCATCATCAGTCTCGGCTTTCGTGGTGAAGCGCTGGCCAGTATCAGTTCGGTGTCACGTCTGACCATGACTTCTCGCCCGGCGACACAGGAAGAAGCCTGGTCTGCCTACAGTGAAGGCCGGGATATGGAAGTGAAGCTGCAACCGGCAGCCCACCCGATCGGAACCAGTGTGGAAGTGCTGGATCTGTTTTTCAATACTCCGGCGCGGCGCAAGTTTCCTGCGTACCGAAAAGACCGAATTTACCCATATCGACGAGTTGCTCAAGCGTATTGCTCTGAGTCGTTTTGATGTCACCTTCAATCTGCGCCATAACGGCAAAATGATTCGTCAGTACCGTGCTGCCAAAACGGAAATTCAGTTGGAAAAGCGCATTGCTGCGGTCTGCGGAGCCCCCTTTGTGCGTAACATGCTGAAAATTGAGCTCGAACATCAGGGACTCAAACTGCATGGCTGGATAACCACCCCAGAGGGCGCTCGTACCCAAAGTGACTTGCAGTACTGCTATGTCAACGGACGTATGATGCGTGACAAACTCATCAATCACGCCATCCGCCAGAGTTATGAAACCAGCCTGCGTCCCGATCAGTTCGCAACGTATGTGCTGTTTATCGAAATCGATCCGCATCAGGTGGATGTCAATGTCCATCCCGCCAAGCACGAGGTGCGTTTCCATCAGGCCCGTCTGGTGCATGATTTTATTTATCAGGCGCTGAGCAGCGCGTTAGCACAAAGCCAGCATATTGATGCTCCGGGCCACAGTGACGCCGCATTCCATCAGCCTCAGCCATCTCCGTCAGCGCAGTCAACTGACCAGACGGTGATGTCAGAACAGGCCGCAATGCCAGAACAGACTGCAGAAGAGGGCCACCGGATGGCGCAGCCAGTGATGGCTGAAGCCGATTCATCGCCGGTGCCGCAGCATGTTTATCGTGCGGTGGAAAATACCCCGTCCTATCCGGGACGTTCTGACTACGCCTCCGACCGCTCTTCATCTGGCGGCGAGCGCAGTCAGGTGCGTGAATCGGCGCTGCGTTCTGAGTGGCGTGAGGCATCGTCTTTATCGGGCCGGGCGGCATCCGAGCGCGGTCCTAAACCTTCTCCCAGTACGGCAGAGGTCAGAGCCTATCAGCGTTTAATGCAAACCCCGGATTTACCATCTGCGGCGTCAGAAGGCGAACAACCAGCTCAGCACTCACAACCGGCTCGTCATTCTGAAGCGCCGCCGCTCAGCCTCGAACAGCTTGGTAAAGCGGTTGATGTGGTGGAAGGCGGGTATCTGCTGATGACGTCTTTGCAGGGGTGTGTATTGTTGTCACTGGCCAAAGCGGCCTGGCTGCGCAGCCGTGGTCAGCTTGAACCTCAGCAAGAGTCACTCAAGAGTCAGCCGCTGCTGGTACCACTGGCACTGAAAATCTCCCCGCAGGAAGCGGCGGCGCTGCCGCATTATCAGCCTCTGTTAAGCCGGTTTGGGATTGAGCTCAAAGCGCGCAACAGCACTTCTTTGATGGTGATGGGAGTGCCGCAACCATTAAGGCAGCAAAATCTGCAAAACTTACTGCCAGATCTGTTATCTTACGTCACCCAAATTTATGAGCAGGCAGCGGATGAGTTAACCCTCGGCGCTCTGGCGGATTGGTTGGCTGATTATGTGGCAGACCGCAAAGCGGACTACACTTTGTCGCAGGCCATCCAATTGATAGCAGAGATTGAGCAGTTGTGGCAGGGAAACCTTCCCTTACACGACAGGCAGTTTGTCCGGCCTGTGGATTTTTCCGCGACCATTGCAGCATTGAATTCATGAGTGAACAATTACCTTTAGCCCTGTTTTTAATGGGGCCGACCGCCTCCGGTAAAACGGATCTGGCGATTCGTCTGCGCCAGAAATTCCCGGTAGAGATCATCAGTGTCGATTCCGCTTTGATTTATAAAGGCATGGATATCGGCACCGCCAAGCCGGATCAGTCTGAGCTGGCACTGGCGCCGCATCGTCTGATCGATATTCTCGATCCGAGTGAGGCTTACTCAGCGGCTGATTTTCGTCGCGATGCCCTGCGTGAAATGCAGGCGATTGCTGATCAGGGTAAAATCCCGCTGCTGGTGGGCGGTACTATGCTGTATTACAAGGCATTACTGGAAGGTTTGTCGCCTCTGCCGGCGGCCGATCCTGATATTCGTCAGCAGATCGATGACGAGGCCAAACAGTTTGGCTGGGCTCATCTGCATCAGCAGTTGCAAGACATTGATCCCGTTTCTGCGCAGCGAATTCACCCAAATGATCCACAAAGATTGTCTCGGGCATTGGAAGTTTACCGGATTTCAGGTAAAACTCTTACTGAACTGACTCAAACCAAAGGTGAGGCATTGCCTTTCCGGGTTAAGCAGTTCGCTATAGCTCCCAAGGAAAGGGCTGAACTCCATCGTCGAATTGAACTCCGATTTGAAAAGATGGTCGAAGCCGGGTTTGAACAAGAAGTCACAGCGCTGTATCAGCGTGATGATCTTCACCCGGATCTGCCATCCATTCGTTGTGTCGGTTATCGACAGATGTGGGATTACTTAGACGGGAACGGTACTCTGGATGAAGCGATCTTTCGCGGAATCTGCGCCACTCGTCAATTGGCCAAGCGTCAGATCACCTGGTTACGCAGCTGGAATGATTTAACTTGGTTAGATAGCGAAAACGTTGAACAAGCATTGGAAACTCTCTCAAATGCCATAGCATCTGATTGAATTAGCTGTGTATAATGTGATCGCTTTTGCGTAGATGTACCCTGTAAAGGATCCGTTACTTGTTTTTGGCGCATCTGCCCCAATCATAGGTAACAACGGGGTGATTTTATTCGTTTAGCTCAGATGCGAAGGCCGCACAGAAGTCCGTGCACCGCTAGCTAAATAACTACAACAAAATACAAAATAAGGAAAATAAAATGGCTAAGGGGCAATCTCTACAAGACCCATTCTTGAATGCACTACGTCGCGAGCGTATCCCAGTGTCAATTTACCTGGTGAACGGCATTAAACTGCAAGGCCAGATTGAATCATTTGATCAGTTTGTGATCCTATTGAAAAACACAGTAAACCAAATGGTTTACAAGCACGCGATTTCAACAGTAGTACCAGCTCGTCCTGTGAGCCATCACAGCGGTGAACGTCCTGCTAATGAGCGTGGTGCTGATAAGTCAGAAGACTAATTCTTCTGCGCGTATATTACTATCGATTAAGGAGTTGGTAGCTTGTTTGACCGTTATGAAGCCGGTGAGCGAGCCGTACTTGTTCATATCAACTTCACGCAAGAGGGTGAGTGGGAAGATCTCAACGAATGCCAGATGCTGGTCTCTTCTGCTGGAGTATCGACGTTGCAGGTTGTGACCGGCAGCCGACAATCTCCTCACCCTAAATATTATGTCGGTGAGGGCAAAGCCCAGGAAATCGCACAAGCCGTTCAGATGACCGGCGCTGATGTGGTGATTTTCAACCATGCCCTTTCTCCTGCCCAAGAACGTAACCTCGAACATCTCTGCCAGTGTCGGGTGATTGACCGTACCGGTCTGATCCTGGATATCTTTGCACAGCGTGCCCGTACCCATGAAGGTAAATTACAAGTTGAACTGGCGCAGCTGCGTCATATCTCAACGCGCCTGATTCGTGGCTGGACGCACCTGGAGCGGCAGAAAGGGGGGATCGGTTTACGTGGGCCGGGTGAAACTCAGCTGGAAACCGACCGTCGTTTATTGCGTGAACGTATCAAAGCGATTCTGCGCCGTTTAGACCGAGTGGCTAAACAGCGTGAACAAGGTCGACGGGCTCGTAACCGGGCAGAAATTCCGACTGTTTCTCTGGTCGGCTATACAAACGCAGGAAAATCGACACTGTTTAACCGCATTACCGCGGCAGATGTCTACGCCGCAGACCAGTTGTTTGCGACGCTGGATCCTACCCTGCGTAAAATTGACCTGGCGGATGTCGGACCGGCGATTCTGGCTGACACGGTAGGTTTTATTCGTCACTTACCCCACGATTTAGTGGCGGCATTTAAAGCAACGTTACAAGAAACTCAGGAAGCTGACATTTTGTTACATGTTGTCGATGCCAGTGACGACCGTTTTCGTGAGAATATCCAAGCTGTTGATATTGTACTGACAGAGATTGAGGCGAATGAAATCCCGACTCTGCTGGTAATGAACAAAATAGATAATCTGGATGGACAGCAACCTCGTATAGAGAGGGATGACGAAGGCGTACCGAGAACGGTATGGCTCTCGGCGATGGAAGGTCAGGGGCTGGATCTGCTATTTGCAGCACTGACCGAGCGTCTGGCCAGTCAGATAGTCGAGCACCGCCTGTGTATTCCGCCGCAACATCAGGGCAGAATCCGTAGTACATTCTTCCAAATGAAGTGTATACAGGACGAAGAGTATGATCAGGAAGGCAATTTACTGATCACAGTTCGTATGCAGCAGGTGGATTGGTCTAGACTAGAGAAAAGAGAAGAGGCAGTTTTACGTGACTTTATAGTTACTTAAAGGACTGCTAAAGTATAACGTCATATCAAATGATGGAGCTTTCTAATGGCGTGGAATGAGCCCGGTAATAACAACGGCAACAACGGCCGCGATAATGACCCTTGGGGTAACAATAATCGCGGCGGTAAAGGTGGCCGTGAACAAGGTCCGCCAGATTTAGACGAAGTCTTTAACAAGCTGAGTCAGAAACTGGGGGGCAAGTTTGGTAAGCGAGGCGGAGGGAAAGGACCGTCTTTCTCTGGTGGTAGCGCAATTGGCTTTGGTGTCATTGCTGTTATAGCGATCGCTATCTGGTTCTTTGCTGGCTTCTACACAATTGGTGAAGCTGAGCGTGGCGTGGTGTTACGTCTGGGTAAATACGATCGTATCGTTGAGCCTGGCCTGAACTGGCGCCCGCGTTTTATCGATGAAGTGACCCCGGTTAACGTGCAGGCGATCCGTTCACTGCGTGCATCAGGTCTTATGCTGACCAAAGATGAAAACGTGGTGACGGTTTCGATGGACGTTCAGTACCGTATCGCTGACCCGTACAAGTACCTGTACAAGGTGACTAATGCGGATGACAGCCTGCGTCAGGCCACCGACTCTGCACTGCGTGCGGTAATCGGTGACTCGCTGATGGACAGCATCCTGACCAGTGGTCGTCAACAGATTCGTCAGTACACTCAGGAAACGCTGAATCAAATCATTGATAACTACGACATGGGCCTGATTCTGGTCGACGTCAACTTCCAGTCTGCCCGTCCGCCGGAGCAGGTAAAAGATGCGTTTGATGACGCGATTGCCGCGCGAGAAGATGAAGAGCGTTTCATCCGTGAAGCAGAAGCGTACAAAAACGAAATTTTGCCTAAAGCAACCGGTCGTGCTGAGCGTCTGAAGAAAGAAGCACAAGGTTACAATGAGCGCATCGTTAATGAAGCTCTGGGTCAGGTAGCACAGTTCGAGAAACTGTTACCGGAATACCAGGCAGCGCCGCAAGTTACCCGTGATCGTCTCTACCTGGATGCGATGCAGGAAGTGTACAGCAATACGTCTAAAGTGCTGGTGGATTCAGACTCAAGCGGCAACCTGCTTTACCTGCCAATTGATAAGCTGGCAGGTCAGGAAGGCGCGGCAACTAAGCGTCAGACCAAATCTTCGTCGGCTTACGACAAGATCGAACTGGAATCACAGCGCACTGAAACGCCAAGTGAAGACCAATCTCGTTCAACCAGCACACGTCAAGGGAGATACTAAGAATGCGTAAGTTGATGATCCCTGTCGTTGTCGTTGTTCTGGCACTGCTGCTGATGGCGATGTTCGTGATCCCTGAAGGGGAGCGCGGTATCGTAATCCGCTTTGGTCGTGTCCTGAAAGACAACAACGAAATCGCCCGTATTTACGAGCCGGGTCTGCATTTCAAGATGCCACTGTTTGACCGTGTGAAGACTCTTGATGCACGTATCCAGACCATGGACGGCCGTTCTGACCGTTTTGTGACCTCGGAGAAAAAAGACGTCATCATCGATTCATACGTGAAATGGCGTATTGATGACTTTGGTCAGTACTACCTGGCAACTGGTGGTGGTAACGCTCTGACGGCAGAAGCGCTGCTGGAACGTAAAGTAACGGATGTGCTGCGTTCAGAAATCGGTGCCCGTGAAATCAAACAAATCGTTTCCGGTCCGCGTAACAGCGACGTACTGCCAGACAGTCCGGATGCCGAGGTGGTCACCACTGAAGCGGCCAAGCAGGCTCTGGAAATCGATGGTCAGCGTGACCAAATCATGGAAAACGTGCTGGCGGATACCCGTACCAGTGCGATGAAAGATTTGGGTGTGCGTGTGGTTGACTTCCGTATGAAGAAAATCAACCTGCCGGATGAAATCAGTGAGTCGATTTACCGTCGTATGCGTGCTGAACGTGAGTCGGTTGCTCGTAAGCACCGTTCGCAAGGCCGTGAAAAAGCAGAAGTGATTCGCGCTCAGGCTGAGCTGGAAGTGGCAACGATTCTGGCCGAAGCGGATAAAACCGCGCGCGTGACCCGTGGTGACGCGGATGCGAATGCAGCCAAAATCTATGCGGATGCTTACAACAAAGATCCTGAGTTCTTCGGCTTCCTGCGTTCACTGCAGGCGTATGAGAAATCATTCAGTAACAAGAGCGACATTCTGGTTCTGGATCCGAAGAGCGATTTCTTCAAATACATGAACAATGCGAAAGGCGCAGCTTCGGCTAACTAATCGTATGCATGAATAACAAAGGCTCCGTTACGGGGCCTTTTTTTCGTCTGTACCGAACTGGTATCGGATGGTTGGGACAGACAGAATATTGAGCGGATAGCGCTCGGGAGAGAAAGAAGATGCCGGATTCACTCTGGATTGCCTTTGGCCTGGTATTGATTGCCGAAGGGCTTGGGCCGTTAATTGCGCCTGATGGCTGGCGGCAGATGGTCGCTCAGCTTAGTGAGCAGCCGAATAACCAGCTGCGCCGGATAGGAGGTTGTCTGGTGGTCACCGGTGCGGTGATTGCCTACTGGTTTATTCGCTGAGCTGCGGCGAATTAAGCGAAGGAATTGATGAGCTATGGGACTGGCCGATATGAACCCGGAGCCGGCAACGCCATTGCTGGTGCCGACTCAGATTCAGGCGCCCTGAGCAGTATGCAGACTGGCTGAGAGCGACAAGATAAAACGGACGAGATAAAAACGGATGACGGACCGGATTCAGTAATGCGGTGGCGGCGTTTCCTGCGCCGGGTCGGCCAGGTTGGATGTATCCATATTCTTAACTTTACCCACCACGTATTTCATTTGATCCTGCATCTTGGTGATCAGCAGTTGTTGCTGGCTTAGGGCTTCGTTGAGTTCGTCAATGGTCTGCTCCTGAAACGCTAATTTACATTCTAGGTCATCAATACGCTGTAGCAGCTGTTGCGTGGTGTTGTCTTGCATGATTAATCGAGTTTCCAGGCTTGGGCTATCCCAGCGGACGTGGCCGATATGACCCGCTGCTGAGCATCAAAAGCCGCATCATACACTACTGCGCGTGGCGGGCGGGCATCTTTTCGTGGTTCTGCTTCGAAGGTGTCGGACTTTTTGCCACTCTCTGTATCCCACACTTCGATGCGGCTGGACGGGGTGCCGGTCACCAGTTTTGAGCCGTCATCGGAAAAGCGTGCGCTGGAAAAAATCAGCTGACGCGAGAAACTGCGCAGCGCCGAGCGCTTTGCACCACTTTCCAGATCCCAGATGAAAGACTGATTGCCGCCGTCTGAGGTAAAGGCCAGCTTCCCGTCACGCTGCAGCGCGACCCGATTGACTCTTTGTTCATGTTCAAACTTACGCACAATCTGCCCGCTCTGGGTATCCCACAGGTAAGCAGCGTAATCGTTGCCACCAGTCAGGGCATAGCGTCCGTTAGGGGCCAGAGCGACAGAATTGACTTTTTCTTGGTGGGCAAGGAACTCCAGCCGGCGTCCGCTGACTAAATCGACGTAAATGGCTTTACCGTTTGATAACCCGAGCAGCACCTGTTCGCCGTTACTGGCGATATCCACTGCGCGGATTTGACCATCAGAGATGGACCAGAGACCTTCGGCTTGTGTCCAGCCAAGGTCCCAAACGGCGAAATTATCCTGGGTAGCGGTGATCGCAAAGCGGCCGTTATCTGAGATGCGGATCAGCGATACTGTGCTGGCTTGCGGGTCCTGAGCCCCGAGTTTCTGCCAGTTGCTTACGCTCAGTGAGATCCCAGAACACCAATTGGTGTTGTTTGGAGTAGACGAGGGCGAAACGACCATCTCTGCTGAGCCCGAAACTGGTGGATCCTTCCGGCTCCAGCTCCCAGCGTTCGGCTTCCTGGTTAGAGAAAAAGCAGCCATTTAACATCGCTATGACAACAAGCAGCAGGATGGAATGAGAAATTATTCGCATCAAATCTAATTATCCGTCTAGTGTGTAAAGACAATCTGAATACATAAAGCTATATTGGTACAACTCTGTGTTGTGCACCAGCTTGAAACCAAGTTTTGTGCACAATAACAAAAGGTTTGCCTCGAAATTGGAGAATTCAATGAAATCACTTTTGAAAGTGTCGCTACTTGCCGCAACCGTTATGCTGGCCGTGGGTTGTCAGGAAGATGCACCGAAAACGGAAGGTGCTGCACCCGCCGCTGAACAGTCAGCCGCCGCGAAAACGGTGAACCTGCAGTCAGAAGACGATAAAGCAGCGTACGCAATCGGTGTTTCGTTTGCTAACTACCTGAGCAACAGTATTGAAAAACCGGCTGAAATCGGAATCAACCTCAATAAGGATCTGGTTCTGGAAGGTATTCAGCACGTATTTGCCGGTAAAGCAGAAATGACAGAAGAAGAAACACGTGCCGCGCTGGAAAGTCTGGACAAACGTGTCGCTGAGAAAATGAAAGCTCAGGCTGAAGAGAAAGCCGCCACCAACAAGAAGGCCGGTGATGACTTCCGTGCTGACTTTGAAAAACAGGATGGCGTGAAGAAGACTGATTCGGGTCTGCTGTACCAGGTGATGACTCCGGGTGAAGGCGAAACGCCAAAAGAAACGGACACCGTACAAGTGCACTACAAAGGCACACTGATCGACGGTACTCAGTTCGACAGCTCTTACGATCGTGGTGAACCGGCAACATTCCCGCTGAACCGTGTGATCCCGGGCTGGACTGAAGGCGTGCAACTGATGAAAGTGGGCGCCAAGTACAAGTTCGTTATCCCGCCAGAACTGGCGTACGGTGAGCAGGACACGCCAACTATCCCGGCTAACTCAACGTTGGTGTTTGAAGTTGAGCTGCTGAAGATCGATAACGGCGATGCCGACGCAAAAGCGAAAAGCGCGCAGTAAGCCGCACTGAGTAAGTAATCGGAGGGCCTGACTTGTTCAGGCCCTTTTTTTGTACGCCGGGTACATAAGTTGTTCTAAATCACTTGTTGGCAAGATAGCTGAGTATTCGGTTAAAATTTTCTGATAAACTTACATCAATTTGTTGATTTTTCGTTCTAGGGTCAAAGTACAGTGACAACGACAGAAAACCTTAATGCCGATATGTTACTTGAAATGGAATCCGTGCATGTCAAACCATTTACGGACCATGACAAAGTCATTCTGCGCTCATATGAAGCGGTCGTGGATGGGATAGCCAGCCTGATTGGGCCATTTTGTGAAATCGTTCTGCATTCGCTGGAAGATCTGAATACCTCGGCGGTCAAAATTGCCAATGGTGAAAACACCGGCCGTCAGGTCGGCTCACCGATCACCGATCTGGCGCTGAAAATGCTGCGCGACATCGAGGGCTCGGAGCGTAATTTTTCCCGTTCTTACTTCACTCGCGCCAAAGGCGGCGTGCTGATGAAGTCGATCACGATTGCGATCCGCAATGACGAAAACCGCGTTATTGGTCTGTTGTGTATCAACGTCAACCTCGATGCACCGTTTTCGCAGGTGCTGCACTCGTTTATGCCGACCCAGGAAGCGGAAGCGGCCGCTTCATCGGTCAACTTCGCCAGTGACGTTGAGGAGCTGGTGGATCAGACCGTAGAGCGCACCATTGAAGAGATCAATGCTGACAAATCAGTGTCGAACAACACCAAGAAACCGTCAGATTGTGATGGCGCTGTTTGATAAAGGTATTTTTGATATTAAAGATGCGATTAACCGCGTCGCTGATCGCCTCAACATCTCTAAGCACACCGTCTATCTCTATATCCGTCAGCGCAAGACTGAGGACGACGAGAAGTGAATAGCGCAGACATGAATCGTGGAGAAGTGAACGGTGGAGAAGTGAACAGCGACACTCAGCCGCGCTCGTTCACTCTGCTGGTCAATGGCTCGGTGTACGGTACCCAGTCGGCGCGCAACGCTTACCTGTTTGCCAGCCGGGTGATTGCCAAGGGCCACACCCTGCGCAGCGTATTCTTCTATCAGGACGGAGTGCAGAATGGTTCGGCACTGACCGCACCGGCTAACGATGAATTTGATCTGGTCGCCGCCTGGCAGCGCCTGGCGGCAGAGCATAATGTACGCCTTGAGACTTGCGTTGCAGCCGCGCTGCGCCGCGGCGTGCTCAGTCCGGCTGAAGCCGAGCAGCACCAGTTACCGGCCTCGAACTTGGCCGCACCGTTCGAACAGACCGGACTCGGTAGTCTGGCAGAAGCATTATTGGCCCAAGACAGGGTGGTACAGTTTTGAATAAAGTCGCCTTTGTATTTCATTCTGCACCGCATGCCGTTAGTGCCGGGCGCGAAGGGCTGGATGCCCTGTTGGCAGCATCGGCCTACAGCGAAGATCTGGCGGTGTTCTTTATTGGTGAAGGGGTGTTGCAACTGGTCGTCGGTCAGGAGCCGGGCGCGGTATTAAGCCGTGATTACATCAGTGCATTCAAATTGCTCGATCTGTATGACATCGAACAGCGCTATACCTGCGCGCACAGCCTCGCTGAATGGGGCCTGCACAGCGACGATCTGGTGGTCGGGACCAAGCCGCTGCAACCGCAGGAAATTGCGACTCTGTGGCAACACTTTGATCAGATTGTGACGTTTTAGGAAATCGTATGCTGCATATTGTAAAAACGCCTCAGCAACTGGCGCTGGTAAGCCGTTACCTGCTTAGCCAGGATGCACTGCTGCTGGTGGAGAATGCCGTGTACGCGGCGAGCCAGGCCAGCCCGTTTTATTCCCATCTTCCGACGGCTGTTCCTGTGTATGCACTGCAAGAGGATCTGCAGGCGCGCGGATGGCTCGCACACTGCCCCCCATCGGTTGAGGTCATCGATATGGATGGCTGGGTAGATGTAACAGTAAAATACGGTAAATCAATCACTTGGTAACAAGTGCTCCGGGGTGTACGTTCGGGTGTCCACCCCACCTGCGCCAACCGGCAAAAAAGATCTGTATATTTCTTGACACACTTCCCACTGCTGCATAGAATTTTGCGTCCCTAATTGCGCTAAGTGCAACAGGGATAGATTTTTCACAAAGCTTACTTTTTAGTAAATTTCAGGAGCTAGCTAATGGCAACTATTAACCAGTTGGTACGCAAGCCACGTGTAAAGCAAGTTGCGAAAAACAACGTGCCTGCACTAGAAGCGTGCCCACAAAAACGTGGTGTATGTACTCGCGTATACACTACTACACCTAAAAAACCTAACTCAGCACTACGTAAAGTATGTCGTGTTCGCCTGACTAACGGTTTTGAAGTGACTTCATACATCGGTGGTGAAGGCCACAACCTGCAAGAGCACAGCGTTGTTCTGATCCGTGGCGGTCGTGTTAAAGACCTTCCGGGTGTTCGTTACCACACTGTACGTGGTGCGCTTGACTGTTCAGGCGTTAACGATCGTAAACAAGCTCGTTCTAAGTACGGTGTGAAACGTCCTAAGTCTTAATGCGTCTTTTTTATAAAGAAAGCGTTAAGTAAGGCCAAACACTTATTTTCAATTTTAAATTTTTGAAAAAACTGAAAAGTTTTGGATAAAACCTGAAGAAGACAACGGAGAATATTCCATGCCACGTCGTCGCGTTATTGGTCAGCGTAAGATCCTTCCAGATCCAAAGTTCAAATCTGAACTGCTGGCAAAATTCGTTAACATCCTTATGGTTGACGGTAAAAAATCTACTGCAGAGAAAATTGTTTACACTGCACTAGACTCAATGGCTGAGAAATCTGGTAAAGATCACTTAGCTGTATTTGAAGAAGCTCTTGAAAACGTTCGCCCAGCGGTAGAGGTTAAATCTCGCCGTGTTGGTGGTTCAACTTACCAGGTTCCTGTAGAAGTACGTCCGGTTCGCCGTAACGCACTTGCTATGCGTTGGTTGGTTGAAGCTGCGCGTAAGCGTGGTGAAAAATCTATGGCTGCACGCCTAGCTGCTGAAATGCTAGATGCGTCAGAAAACAAAGGTACTGCTGTTAAGAAACGTGAAGACGTTCACCGTATGGCAGAAGCGAACAAAGCGTTTGCTCATTACCGCTGGTAATACCTTCTGTGCTGCGAGGTTCTCTCGCAGCACATTTCTAAATTCTAAGGTTAACCTTAGTAAGAGGATACAATCGTGGCTCGTAAAACTCCTATTGAGCGCTACCGCAATATCGGTATCTGTGCTCACGTAGATGCAGGAAAAACTACCACTACTGAGCGTATTCTGTTCTACACTGGCCTTTCTCACAAAATCGGCGAAGTTCACGATGGTGCTGCCACCATGGACTGGATGGAGCAAGAGCAAGAGCGTGGTATCACAATCACCTCCGCTGCGACTACCACCTTCTGGCGTGGTATGGAAGCTCAATTCGACGATCATCGCATCAACATCATTGACACCCCGGGACACGTTGACTTCACAATCGAAGTAGAGCGTTCTCTTCGTGTGCTTGACGGTGCTGTCGTTGTGTTCTGTGGCTCCTCAGGTGTTGAACCTCAGTCTGAAACTGTATGGCGTCAAGCAGATAAATATCATGTTCCACGTATGGTGTTTGTCAACAAGATGGACCGTGCGGGTGCAGATTTCTTACGCGTTGTAGACCAAATTAAAAACCGTCTTGGTGCGAACCCGGTTCCTATCCAACTGAACATTGGTGCGGAAGACGAGTTCAAAGGTGTCATCGACCTTATCAAGATGAAAGCCATCAACTGGAATGAAGCCGATCAAGGCATGACCTTCACTTACGAAGACATTCCAGCCGACATGTTAGAGCTTGCTGAAGAGTGGCGTACTCACCTGGTTGAGGCTGCGGCAGAAGCGAACGATGAGTTGATGGATAAATACCTTGAAGAAGGTGAGCTGAGCGAAGCTGAAATCAAGCAAGGCCTGCGCCTGCGTACACTAAATAACGAAATTGTACTGGCCACTTGTGGTAGTGCATTTAAGAACAAAGGTGTACAAGCCGTACTGGATGCTGTGGTTGAGTATTTGCCATCACCGACTGAAGTTCCTTCAATCAAAGGTATTGATGATGACGAGAAAGAAGTTGAGCGTCACGCTGACGACAGCGAACCTTTCTCGGCTCTGGCGTTTAAGATCGCAACTGACCCATTTGTGGGCACGCTGACCTTTATTCGTGTTTACTCTGGTGTTGTTAACTCAGGTGATGCTGTTTACAACTCAGTGAAACAGAAGAAAGAGCGTTTCGGTCGTATCGTTCAGATGCACTCCAACAAACGTGAAGAAATCAAAGAAGTTCGCGCTGGTGATATTGCTGCGGCAATCGGTCTGAAAGACGTAACGACAGGTGATACCCTGTGTGATCCTAATCATAAAGTGATTCTGGAGCGCATGGAATTCCCTCAACCTGTTATTCAGATCGCGGTAGAACCTCGTTCTAAAGCCGATCAGGAAAAAATGGGTGTTGCGCTGGGTAAACTGGCTGCAGAAGACCCGTCATTCCGCGTGGAAACCGATGATGAAACCGGTCAGACTCTGATCTCGGGTATGGGTGAACTTCACCTCGACATCATCGTTGACCGCATGAAGCGTGAATTCAACGTAGACTGTAACGTGGGTAAACCTCAGGTTGCATACCGCGAAACCATTCTTGGTAAAGCGGAAGTGGAAGGTAAGTTTGTTCGTCAGTCAGGTGGTCGTGGTCAATATGGTCATGTCTGGCTGAAAATCGAACCTTCCGAACCTGGCGAAGGCTTTGTCTTCGTCGACGAAATCGTGGGTGGTGCGATTCCTAAGGAATTCATCGGCCCGGTAGCGAAAGGTATCGAGGAACAAATGAACAACGGTGTGTTGGCCGGTTATCCTGTACTGGATGTTAAGGCAACACTTTTCGATGGTTCATTCCACGATGTCGACTCTAGCGAGATGGCGTTTAAGATCGCCGGCTCCATGGCATTCAAGAAAGGTGCGCTTGCAGCAAATCCGGTTATTCTTGAGCCGATGATGAAAGTCGAAGTAACCACTCCGGAAGACTGGATGGGTGATGTAGTTGGTGACCTTAACCGTCGCCGCGGCATCATCGAAGGTATGGATGATGGCCCAGCGGGTCTGAAAATTATCCGTGCCCGTGTCCCACTGTCTGCGATGTTTGGTTACGCGACTGATTTGCGTTCTGCAACCCAAGGTCGTGCTTCTTACTCTATGGAGTTTAAAGAGTACGCCGAGGTGCCAAAAAACATTGCTGATGCAATTGTGGCAGAACGCGGTTAGTTGTTATTTGATTAATGACGTATCTATTGCGCTGACGGACGTTGGCGCATAAAATAGCAATTTCTGGCGCGCCCTGAGTGTACGTTACTCAAGGTGAATCATAACTAGGAAGGAACACGATCGTGTCTAAAGAAAAATTTGAACGTACGAAACCGCACGTAAACGTTGGTACTATCGGCCACGTTGACCACGGTAAAACAACTCTAACAGCAGCTATCTGTACTACACTGGCTAAAGTGTACGGTGGTGCAGCTCGTGACTTCGCGTCAATCGACAACGCTCCAGAAGAGCGTGAGCGTGGTATCACAATCTCTACTTCACACGTAGAGTACGACACTCCAACTCGTCACTACGCACACGTAGACTGCCCAGGACACGCTGACTATGTTAAAAACATGATCACCGGTGCTGCACAGATGGACGGTGGTATCCTAGTTGTTGCTGCGACAGATGGTCCAATGCCACAAACTCGTGAGCACATCCTGCTAGGCCGTCAGGTTGGTATCCCTTACATCATCGTATTCATGAACAAATGTGACATGGTTGATGATGAAGAGCTGCTAGAACTAGTAGAAATGGAAGTTCGTGAACTTCTTTCTGAATACGATTTCCCAGGTGATGACCTACCAGTTATCCAAGGTTCTGCACTAGGCGCACTAAACGGCGAAGAGCAGTGGGAAGCGAAAATCGTTGAACTGGCAGAAGCACTGGACAGCTACATCCCAGAGCCAGAGCGTGCAGTAGACATGCCGTTCCTGATGCCAATCGAAGACGTATTCTCAATCCAAGGTCGTGGTACAGTAGTAACTGGCCGTATCGAGCGCGGTATCCTGAAAGTAGGTGATGAAGTTGCAATCGTTGGTATCCACGACACAACAACTACTACTTGTACAGGTGTTGAAATGTTCCGTAAACTGCTAGACGAAGGTCGTGCAGGTGAGAACGTTGGTGCACTTCTACGTGGTACTAAGCGTGATGAAGTAGAACGTGGTCAAGTACTAGCTAAACCAGGTTCAATCACTCCACACACTAAGTTCGAATCAGAAGTATACGTACTGTCTAAAGATGAAGGTGGTCGTCACACTCCATTCTTCAAAGGCTACCGTCCACAGTTCTACTTCCGTACAACTGACGTAACTGGTAACATCGAGCTGCCAGAAGGCGTAGAAATGGTAATGCCAGGCGACAACATCCAGATGACTGTTGATCTGATCGCTCCAATCGCGATGGACGAAGGTCTGCGTTTCGCGATTCGTGAAGGCGGCCGTACAGTAGGTGCTGGTGTTGTAGCTAAGATCTTCGCTTAATCGCGAAACTTAGTGCGCATATCGCATTAGAAAAGGGAAGCTTCGGCTTCCCTTTTTGCATTTTAGCGATCCTGTTTGAGCTTTATAGCCATTCGGTTATAAAAAAATTCCTGCCTTAGTTTTCAATTTCAGATAACTTCTTTTCTAAAACAGAGTGTTACTAAGCTAACTGTCATTATTGCGGTAGCTAACTATTTTTGCCCTCAAATTTCACCGGTTTTTTATAACTAATCGATCTTAACCCGCGCCTGAAAATGACTAGTAATAAGAATGATTCTCTTTTATATTGCGATTAATGATGAATGAGAGGTGAAGTATGTACGTTTGTTTGTGCCATGGTGTCTCTGACAAAAAGATTAAGAAGTTAGCCCTTGAACAGGGCGTCACGGATATTCGTGGAATCAAACGCTGTACTGCTCTTGGCTCTCAATGCGGAAAATGTGTGAGGCAGGCAAAAGAGATTCTCGGCGAAATTATTCCGGTTCAATACCAACAGGCCAGTTAGTTAGCACTTAACCCTCTGACCTTTTTGACACTCTCTCATTTGGTTCTACATTTAAAGGAGCCAAAGAGGAGGGCTTTGTCATGAAAGGTGATCCAATCATCATCCAACATCTGAATAAAATTCTCGGCAATGAACTGGTTGCCATTAATCAATATTTTCTCCACGCCCGCATGTATAAAGACTGGGGCCTGAAACACCTCGCTGATAAGGAGTATCACGAGTCGATCGACGAGATGAAACACGCGGATCATCTGATTGAACGTATCTTATTTCTGGAGGGCATCCCGAACTTGCAGGATCTGGGTAAACTCATGATCGGCGAGGATACAAAAGAGATGCTCGAGTGCGACCTGAAACTGGAAATGGCCGCTATTCCAGACTTACGTGATGCGATTGCTTATGCAGAAGATATTCGTGATTACGTCTCCCGTGACCTGTTCCAGGATATCCTGGAAGATGAAGAAGAACATGTCGACTGGCTGGAAACCCAGCTCGGTCTGATTGAAATGACCGGTGTTGAAAACTATCTGCAAGCCCAGTTTGTGGATGAAGACTAACGGTTTATCTTTACAGGGTTTGGGCGCTGTCCCGGACCCTGATTCCCACACTGTGAGCCCCACACATTTCCCTTGCTAAAGCTGCTGTCTTTCTGTACTATCTCCGCTCCTAAATTCTCGGTCAATTTTCATTAGTTCCTTGCTTCCTCTGGACGACCGGGCCAACTCTGGAAGCTGAATAATCCGTAAGGAGCAAATCGATGCGTCATTACGAAATCGTATTCATGGTGCACCCTGATCAAAGCGAGCAAGTTGCTGGCATGATCGAGCGTTACACTGGTCTTATCACTGAAGCTAACGGTACTGTACACCGTCTAGAAGACTGGGGCCGCCGTCAACTGGCTTACCCAATCAACAAGCTTCACAAAGCTCACTACGTTCTGATGAACGTTGAAGCTGACCAAGCTGTTATCGATGAACTGGAAACTGCTTTCCGTTTCAACGACGCAGTTCTGCGTAACATGATCATGCGTACTAAAGCGCCTGTAACTGAAGCGTCAATCATGCTGAAAGCGAAAGAAGAGCGTGCTCCTCGTCGCGAAGAGCGTGAAGAAGCTAAATCAGAAGCAGCTGAGTAATTCACCTTATGACCAATCGAATGGAGTTGAGTGGCTCAGTCGCGAAACCTCCGATTCGAAGCAAAAGCCCGTCGGGTGTTGAACATTGCCGTTTCTGGCTTGAACATCGCTCAACAGTGCTGGAAGCTGACCTGCCGAGACAAGTTTATTGTCGCATGCCGGTGGTCGTCAGCGGGCAAAGGTCAAAGGCATTAACTCAACATTTAGTACAAGGCAGCACCATTCAGGTGAGCGGATTTGTCGCTTACCAGACCGGCCGGAATGGCGTCGGTAAAGTGGTGCTTCATGCCGACAACATTATCCAAATTTAGATCAGGAGATAGCCCATGGCTCGTTTCTTCCGTCGTCGTAAATTCTGCCGTTTTACTGCAGAAGGCGTACAAGAGATTGATTACAAAGACGTAGCAACTCTTAAGAACTACATCACTGAAGCTGGTAAAATCGTACCTAGCCGTATCACTGGTACAAGTGCTAAGTACCAGCGTCAGCTAGCTCGTGCAATCAAACGTGCTCGCTACCTAGCTCTACTGCCATACACTGACAAACATCAGTAATTGGCACCGTTTATTAAGAAAGAGGATTAAGCAATGCAAGTTATTCTACTTGATAAAATCGGTAACCTAGGTGGTCTTGGCGATACAGTTAGCGTTAAATCTGGTTACGCTCGTAACTTCCTTATCCCACAAGGTAAGGCAGTAATGGCAACTAAAGCTAACGTTGAAATGTTTGAAGGCCGTCGTGCTGAACTTGAAGCGAAAGTTGCTGAGCAACTGGCTGCTGCACAAGCTCGTGCTGACCAAGTTGAAGCTCTGGAAGCGGTAGTAATCGCATCTAAAGCTGGTGACGAAGGTAAACTGTTCGGTTCTATCGGTACTCGTGACATCGCTGATGCAATCACTGCAGCAGGCGTTGCAGTTTCTAAGAGCGAAGTTCGCCTACCTGAAGGCGCTCTGCGCAACACTGGTGAATTCGAAGTTAGCGTTCAACTTCACTCTGAAGTTTTCGCAACTGTGAATCTGCAGGTTGTTGCTGAGTAATTTCAGCTGACAGACGAATTTAAAACACCAGCCTCGGCTGGTGTTTTTTTATGTCTGTAATCTGGTGTCCTGGCTCAGAAACAGGAAGATCAGGTTGACCGATAACACGCTGTCGGCTTTGCTCAGGCCTTCCGGCACCTTGGTGTGATACTGGCGCGACTGGTTGATCTTCAGCGCGATGTCTTCGGTGATGTTATTAATCACACTCAGCTCGGAATCAAGTCGGGTATTGCTTTCACCGTTGATAAGGTTGAGGTCTGCCGCCAGCTTAAGTGACTTGAATACCTGCCATTCTGCTTTGACATTGGTACGGAAAATTGGCTCTTTGACCTTGTTAGGGAACACCACATCGTCGCTGTCGATCTCATCCAGGTTCGGCTTCTGATAGCGATAACCAGGGCCGGCTTCGAGCTCAATCAGTAACTCTTCGGTATTGGTCAACTGGTAACCCATACCGGCCGACCAGGTGTAATCGGTAAAATAAGCACTGTAGCGTGAATCAATCCCTTTGAAGCTGCCGTACAGGTAGGATTTAGGGCCTAACTTGTAGTCGGTCTGCAGAGCATAGTTAGACTGGCGCTTGTCCTCTTTACCATTTTTATTCAGCCGGTAAAAACGCCACTCACCATTGGTCCGGTGTCGCCCCTCGATATATTCACCTTTGATACGGGTATTGAGAGACTCCGAATCGGTATTGCCGGTGTGGGACTGGTAGCCAAATTCTACCTGGCTGGTCCAGTGAGAAGGCACCTGAATCTCGCTGTCACTCTCAGGTTCTTCCTGTGCGCACGCACAGTAACTGGTCATCAGGCCAAGACTAAGAAGCCAAATTCTGGACACGCAGTACCTCAAAAAACGGGTGGATAAATTGCATAATAAGTTTGTCTCGCCGGGCGTGGGTCATGTGACCGTTAATTCTGTTTTCGCAGCCCATAAACTTTCTCTTGGGTGATTATAAATTGTGTATAATGGTCGGTCATTAAAGAGTTACCGAGTGAAGTCATGGCTGATCCCCGAACAGATAACCGAAACCGCAAATCTTCCGATGCCCAGGTGGAAGCGATCAAAGCACCGCCGCATTCCTTAGAAGCCGAGCAGTCCGTGATCGGCGGCTTGTTGCTGGACAACGAACGCTGGGACACCGTCTCAGAGCGGGTTGTTACTCACGACTTTTACAGCCGGCCCCATCGCCTGATTTTCGATGGCGTGAAATCTATTCTGGAAGCGAGCAAACCTCTCGATCTGATCACTCTGTCCGAATTCCTTGAACAGCGTGAACAGCTGGAAGATGTCGGTGGCTTTGCCTATTTGGCTGACTTGGCCAAGAATACGCCGAGTGCGGCCAACATTAACGCTTACGCCGAAATTGTCGCTGAACGCGCGCTGGTTCGCAACCTTATTGGTGTGGCGAATGAAATTGCCGATGCCGGTTATGATCCGCAGGGGCGCAGCTCGGAAGATCTGCTCGACCTGGCTGAGAGTAAAGTGTTTGCTATCGCTGAAGCGCGTACCAGTGAGAATGAAGGGCCACAGAATGTCGACAACATTCTGGAAAAGACGTTGGAGCGGATTGAGCTGCTGTACAAAACGCCGCAGGATGGTGTGACCGGGGTCGATACCGGTTTTACCGATCTCAACAAGAAAACCGCTGGTCTGCAGGGCTCGGATCTCATCATTGTGGCGGCTCGTCCGTCGATGGGTAAAACGACGTTCGCGATGAACCTGTGTGAAAACGCGGCCATGGAGCAGGAAAAACCAGTCCTGATCTTCTCGCTGGAGATGCCCGCTGAACAGATCATGATGCGTATGCTGGCCTCATTGTCACGGGTTGACCAAACCAAGATTCGTACCGGTCAGCTTGATGATGAGGATTGGGCACGCATTTCTTCTACCATGGGTATCCTGATGGAGAAGAAAAACATGTACATCGATGACAGCTCGGGTCTGACCCCAACTGAAGTCCGTTCCCGTGCGCGTCGTATTGCGCGTGAACACGGCGGCCTGTCGCTTATCATGGTCGACTACCTGCAGCTGATGCGTGTACCTGCGCTGTCTGATAACCGGACACTGGAAATTGCCGAGATTTCACGCTCGCTCAAAGCGCTGGCCAAAGAGCTCAATGTGCCTGTGGTCGCGCTGTCGCAGCTCAACCGCTCGCTTGAGCAACGGGCCGATAAACGTCCGGTCAACTCGGACTTGCGTGAATCCGGCTCTATCGAGCAGGATGCCGACTTGATCATGTTCATCTACCGCGATGAAGTGTATCACCCGGACAGCGCGCTTAAAGGCACCGCTGAAATCATCATAGGTAAGCAGCGTAACGGTCCTATCGGTTCGGTCCGTCTGACCTTCCAGGGCCAGTACTCGCGCTTTGATAACTATGCGGGCCCGGCCTTTGACGACGATGAGTAATACCATGAGCTATACGCAGGCGGCAACTGCCCATATTAATCTGGCTGCGCTGCGCCATAACCTGCAGCGTATCCGCCAGCAGGCGCCGCACAGTCGCCTGATGGCCGTGGTGAAAGCCAACGGTTATGGTCACGGTTTGGGGCAGGTGGCGCAACATGCGCAAGGTGCCGACGCATTCGGCGTTGCGCGCATGGAAGAGGCGCTGCAATTGCGTGCCAGTGGTGTCAGCAAACCTATTTTGCTGCTGGAAGGGTTTTATCTGCCCGCCGACCTGCCATTACTGGTCGAACATAATATTCAGACAGCGCTGCACTGCGAAGAGCAGTTGCAGGCGCTGGAAAATGTCCGCCTGGAGCGACCGGTTGTGGTATGGCTCAAAGTGGACACCGGGATGCATCGCCTCGGCGTTCGTCCTGAACAGTGCGCCGGATTTATTGAGCGTCTGCAACGCTGTGCCAATGTAGCGCAGCCGGTGCGTTTTATGAGTCACTTTGGCTGCGCTGATGAAGCAGACAGTCCGGTCACGTCACAGCAAATTGAACAGTTTCAGGCGCTGACGCTGGGTTTAGCGGGAGAGCGTTCCATGGCAGCCTCGGCGGGCTTACTGGCCTGGCCACACAGCCAGATGGACTGGGTTCGCCCGGGTATCATTATGTATGGTGTCTCGCCGTTTGCCGAGCAGACCGGCGCAGAGCTGGGTTACCAGCCGGTGATGACGATGAAATCACGTCTGATCGCCGTGCGTGAAGTCAAAGAGGGCGAAAGTGTCGGCTATGGCGGACACTGGACCGCGCTGCGTGATACCCGGATTGGCGTGATTGCGATGGGGTATGGCGACGGTTATCCGCGTATGGCGCCAAACGGCACGCCGGTGCTGGTTAATGGCCGTATCGTGCCGCTGGCGGGGCGGGTGTCTATGGATATGTTGTGTGTGGACCTTGGTCCGCATGGCAGCGAGCATGTCGGCGATGAAGCCATCTTATGGGGCGACGGTTTGCCGGTTGAGCATGTCGCTCGCCACGTCGGTACTCTGGGCTATGAGCTGGTCACTAAGCTGACCGCCCGGGTCGTGATGTCTTATAGCGAAGCAGGTCTCTAGGCCTGCTTTTTTATTGGCTCCGACGGGGCTTATTCGCAGATACCCTTTTTTCGCAGATCTCCTTCTCTGCAGATATCATTTGGGACTCTGATCCGCTTTTCTCTGCACAGCGAGGCGATGCCTGCCAAGCCTTTATTCTCCCTGCAGTGTCGCAATCAGACGGCGTGGCCCACCATGATCCCTATGCTCCCCGAGGTAAATACCCTGCCATGTTCCTAAAGCTAACCGGCCATTGCTGACCGGCAGTGTGATACTGGATCCGAGCAGGGACGCTTTGATGTGGGCGGGCATGTCGTCATCCCCTTCATAGGTATGGACATAATAGGGCGCCCGCTCCGGAACAAAGTGGTTAAAATGCTGCTCCATATCGGAACGTACGGTCGGGTCCGCATTTTCATTGATGGTCAGGCTGGCTGAGGTATGCTGGATAAACAGATGTAGTAAACCGACAGACAGCGAGCGTAATTGCGGTAATTGTTGTTCAATTTCATCAGTGATCAGATGAAAGCCACGCGGGTATGCGCGCAGTTGTATTTTCTGTTGTGCCCACATTCTGCTCTCTCCATAATCTATTTGGCAAACGGTGCTAGAAACGCTATGGTGGCGCCACTTGATTGCAATACAATATTTAAACACCAGGCAATAGTTAAACACTAGGTAATAGTTAAACACTAGGTGTTTACGTGACTTAACTCAATGCGGGTAGCGTACAGCTGAGTCATAATTGTGCATTGAAAATTTATTACATTTTTAAGCGGCAATCCGCACCCAATTTTATCATTTTCTTTTTGCTCAATCGGGGATTCTGCATTCTTAGCGCCAGTGGCTAAGATTAGTGGAATAAAACCAAAGTAACATCGGGATAGATACCATGTTGAAAAATATCAATCCAACGCAAACACAAGCTTGGAAAGCACTGACTGCACATTTTGAATCTGCACAGGATATGGACCTCAAAACACTGTTCGCACAGGACAGTGAGCGTTTCGCTAACTACTCTACACGTTTTGGCGCTGACATTCTGGTTGACTACTCTAAGAACCTGGTCAACGCAGAAACCATGAAGCACCTGCTGGCTCTGGCCGAAGAGACTGACGTGAAAGGCGCGATTGAAGCCATGTTCAGCGGCGAAGCCATCAACCAGACTGAAGGTCGTTCAGTGCTGCATACGGCGCTGCGTAATCGCAGCAACAACCCTGTGATGTCTGGCGGTCAGGATGTCATGCCGGCAGTTAACGCTGTACTGGAGAAAATGAAAGGTTTCTCTGAGCGCATCATCGGTGGTGAGTGGAAAGGCTTCACTGGCAAAGCCATCACTGACGTTGTAAACATCGGTATCGGTGGTTCGGATCTGGGTCCTTACATGGTGACAGAAGCTCTGACGCCATACAAAAACCATCTGACCATGCACTTTGTGTCGAACGTTGATGGTACTCACATCGCGGAAACACTGAAGAAAGTGGACCCGGAAACCACGCTGTTCCTGGTTGCATCGAAAACCTTCACCACTCAGGAAACCATGACGAACGCGCATTCAGCACGTGACTGGTTCCTGGCGACTGCCGGTGATGAAGCGCATGTTGCAAAACACTTTGCGGCGCTGTCAACCAACGCTCAGGCTGTGGCTGAGTTCGGTATCGATACGGACAACATGTTTGAATTCTGGGACTGGGTTGGCGGCCGTTACTCACTATGGTCAGCGATTGGTCTGTCGATCATCTTGTCTGTCGGTTACGACAACTTTGTTGAGCTGCTGAGCGGTGCGCATGAAATGGACCAACACTTTGTTGAGACTCCGTTTGAAAGCAACATTCCGGTTATCCTGGCGCTGATTGGTCTGTGGTACAACAACTTCCACGGCGCGGAGTCAGAAGCGATTCTGCCATACGATCAGTACATGCACCGTTTCGCGGCTTATTTCCAGCAAGGTAACATGGAATCGAACGGTAAGTACGTTGACCGTAACGGCAACCCGGTGACTTACCAGACGGGTCCTATCATCTGGGGTGAACCTGGTACCAACGGCCAGCACGCGTTCTATCAGCTGATTCACCAGGGCACCAAACTGATCCCTTGTGACTTTATCGCGCCAGCGCAGACTCACAATGCCGTCAGCGATCACCATCAGAAACTGATGTCGAACTTCTTCGCTCAGACTGAAGCACTGGCATTTGGTAAATCAGCTGAGACAGTGAAAGCTGAACTGCTGAAAGCGGGCAAATCAGAGCAGGAAGCGGCGGAGCTGGTCCCATTCAAAGTGTTTGAAGGTAACCGTCCGACCAACTCGATTCTGGTAAAACAGATCAACCCGCGCACGCTGGGTAACCTGATTGCGATGTACGAGCACAAGATCTTCGTACAAGGCGTGATCTGGAATATCTTCACTTTCGACCAATGGGGTGTAGAACTGGGTAAACAGCTGGCTAACCAAATCCTGCCTGAACTGGCCGACGATGCGGCAATCAGCTCACACGACAGCTCAACCAATGGTCTGATTAACGCGTTTAAAGCGTTTCGCGCTTAAAGGTTAATGCTTCGGGCCAGGTGCCCGAAGCTACGCACATCCCGAAGTGATGGTGAGACTGATGCGATGCAGATTCTGCAATGACTTAGGATCTTAAGCAACAGACACAAAAAAGCGGATGCTGGTGCATCCGCTTTTCTATCAGTTATCTTTACTGCCCGGATTATTCGAAACAGATTTCGATAAAGGCATTCCCCCATTGGGAAGCAAATGGCATGATGATGATGGAGCCTTCGCACTTGTGGCGAATGGTGTGACCACGGCCCGATACCACCACAGGCGTCGCCATATCAAAATCAAAGCCGCTTTCTGCCAGGATGCGTTTTGCACCACCGGTAACCATGTTAGTGATTTCACCCACCATATCGGTCACTTCTTCGTTTAACCCGTTTGGCCTTTCGCCCAGCATATTCTGCATGATCTCCAGTGCCAGACTCTCATCGAAGGTGATCGACATTGAGCCACGAGTCTGCTGCCCGACCATGCCAATCAAACCGGACACATCACCGCGGGCGATCTCATCTTTTTTCAGACGAGGTTTCTGGGGCTTCAGCTCTAGTGAAGCCATCGTTTTTAAAACGTTCAACAAAGACGCTAAAAACGGGTTTACAAATTCAGCGCGCATAACCTTCTTCTATTGTTTCATTCTTATTTTGAGGAACACGATTGACACACGCCATGTGACTCAATCACATGATTATCAATCTTAAAGCCGTGTTTCTCCGCGTTGTCTGCCAGTAAGGCTATCAGACTATCATCTTGCAGTTCAATGACGTTGCCACACTGGTCACAAATCAACAGTTGCGAGAAATGCTTATGGGCATTGCAGGAACAGCAGGAAATAAAACTGTTAGTGGATTCCACCCGATGAATGAAACCTTGCTCCATCAGAAAGTCCAGTGCCCGGTACACCGTTGGTGGTTTGGCTTGTGGTTCACTCTGTTTGAGGTCTTCCAGTAACTCATAGGCACTGGATGCCTTTTTGCTGGCACAAATCAGTTCAAAGACCCGTTTGCGCTGCGTTGTGAGCCTGACACCTCGTGCGGCACATATTTCTTCAATCTGTTTGGTAAGCTTAGTATCCAAATTTATCACCATAATCGCCGGACTGTAGTAATCATATACTATTTCCGAATGAAGATCGTTTCCTCATCAATAAAACCGGCTTTTTCAACCACTAACAAGGATATCTCGTCAGATAAGCGCTAACTTACCTTATTTGTTCACAAAACGATACCTCGAACAACGGTTGGCGAGATAAACAGAAGCGATTACAATGCCAAGCTTTGTTTTGGTCACCCGGTGACCGAATGCTTTAGACCGAAAACGGGGATGTTAGACCAATGACTCACTCATGCCGGCTGTCTGTGGCGCCAATGCTCGATTGGACCGATCGCCACTGCCGTTATTTCCATCGTTTGCTCTCATCGCAAACCTTACTTTATACCGAAATGGTAACCACAGGTGCGATCATCCATGGAAAGGGTGACTTTTTGGCCTACAACCAGGAAGAGCATCCGCTGGCCCTGCAGTTGGGCGGCTCTAACCCGGCGGATCTGGCGCGCTGTGCCAAACTGGCCGAAGAGCGTGGCTACGATGAGGTTAACCTCAATGTCGGTTGTCCGTCTGATCGGGTGCAGAACGGCCGCTTTGGTGCCTGCCTGATGGCAGAACCTGAGCTGGTTGCCGAATGTGTCGCAGCCATGAAAGCTGAGGTCAATATTCCGGTCACGGTGAAAACTCGTATTGGTATCGACGATCTCGACTCTTATGAATTCCTGACCCGCTTTGTGACTCTGGTTTCAGAGCAGGGCGGTTGTGAGCAGTTCACTATTCACGCCCGTAAAGCGTGGCTGAGTGGCCTGAGTCCGAAAGAGAACCGTGAGATCCCGCCGCTCGATTACCCGCGCGCCTACCAGCTCAAGCAGGATTTTCCGCACCTGACTATCGCTATCAATGGTGGTGTTAAGTCACTGCAGGAAGCGCAGCTGCACCTTGAGCACCTGGACGGGGTGATGATTGGCCGCGAAGCGTATCAGAGCCCTTATATTCTGGCGGAAGTTGATCAGCAGATTTTTGGCCTCGATCAGCCAGTCAAGAAGCGTTCTGAGATTGTGCACGAGATGTATCCGTACATTGAGCAGCAGTTGTCGCAGGGCGCGTACCTGGGCCACATCACCCGCCATATGCTGGGTCTGTTTCAGAGTATGCCGGGCGCACGTCAGTGGCGTCGCCACATCAGTGAAAATGCGCATAAGCCGGGAGCGGGAATTGAAGTGGTCGAGCAGGCGCTGGCCAAAATTCCATATCAGGATCTCGGTGTGTAAAATTCACCGCTAACTGGTATTTTTGACCAAATGACCAAGCCATGTGAGGAAACTCATGTGGCTTTTTTATTGCCTGACGTTTGGATATCAGTGGTTTACGGCGCTTGAATTTGTGGCCTGGAATCTGCAACCTGAAATATACAACGTTGTGCTATGGAAACAGGAACCCATAACAGAGCCAGTATGGAATGGATAAAAGCGCAGCCAGGCAATCGAGCTAGGTTTCAGCTTCGCACTGTAACAGGTCTGTTTCCGGCAGTAATGAGTAACGAGAGAGAAGCATTATGATGGAATTGATTGTACTGACCGTGTTTGTGGTCGGCTTACTGGTCAGCGGGCTGACCATGATGGGCGTGCTGGTTGCCGCTGGTGCGGCGGTAGTTACTCTGCTGCTGCTCAGTGTGCTCGGTATCGCGCTCAAGTTATTACCCTGGATCATTGTGATTGGTCTGGCGGTGCTGGCGTACCGTTATTACTGCGGTGACAGCGGCCGTAATTCGCAATACAGGAACTGGCGCCGCTGAGCAGAGCGTGGTGGTCATCAATCTTCTGTATCGGTCGATTCGCATTCTGATGGAAATCGTCCATGCTTAATAACGAAGGATCGGCAATATAGTGAGAATGGCGATGACTATCACGGAACTGAGAAACCTATACCGCGCAAAGATGTTGGTAGAAGCGATCATCGAGCCTTATTCAGATGAAGGAGAATGGATAGTGGAGTTCCGCCATCAGGAAGGCGGATTCTTATTACTGACCGGCCCCAACGGCGAGGAGTGCCACTACGGCGACCTGGATCAAGCCTCCAAATCAGCCATGGCGGTCGGCTTTAAACAGGTAAGGGTGGAAGCCAGATAAGGGCACTTAAGCGCTAAGGGTGAAATTTTACCCGCCTTACTTCCAAAAAGTTATAAAACATGCTCATCTATTCTTTCTTGTTATTAAGAGGAGTGGTTAATCTATCGTCACGCAATGAATAAGGAAGTCGTGACAATGTCTTCAGGAAACACCATACCAAAAGAACTAGCTGGGTTGGCAAGCCCACTAAACGACTCGCAGCTAAACCAGCTGCAACAAACGATTTCACAACTCTCACCTCAGCAGATGGCTTGGGTGAGTGGTTATTTTTGGGGATTAAGCCAGACTCAGGGTGCTGCGGCTCCTCTGACTCAGGCCGCCGCACTGACGGCAGCAAAACCAGCCGGTAAGCTGAGCATCATCTATGCTTCGCAGACCGGTAACGCCAAAGGCGTCGCGGAACTGTTAGAACAGGAAGCGCAGGCAGCCGGTGTTGCGGTACAGCTGTTTGATTCCAGCGACTACAAAGGCAAAGATCTGGCGAAAGAAACGCACGTGATCTTTGTTGCCTCAACCAACGGCGAAGGCGAAGCACCAGACAACGCTCTGGAGCTGCACGAGTTCCTGCAATCGAAGAAAGCGCCAAAACTGCCAAACCTGCAGTACGGTGTGATTGGCCTGGGCGACTCCAGCTACGAATTCTTCTGCCAAACCGGTAAAGACTTTGATGCCTTCCTGGAAAAATTGGGTGCACAACGTTTCATCGACCGTGTTGACTGCGATGTGGATTACGATGCACCGGCAGCGGAATGGCGTGCTAAAGCACTGGAAGTGGTCAAAGAAGCACTCGCAAACAGCCAGGCCGAAGTGGTTCAGCTTCCGGTTGGTCAGGCTGCGGGTCACCATTCTCAGTACAACAAACAGAACCCATACACAGCGACTCTGCTGACCAGCCAGAAAATCACGGGCCGTGATTCAGGCAAAGATGTTCGTCACATCGAAATTGATCTGGCCGAATCTGGCATGTCATATCAGCCGGGTGATGCACTGGGCGTGTGGTATGAAAACTGCCCAGAGCTGGCGAATGCCGTACTGGCAGCTGCTGGTCTGTCTGGTGTCGAAAGTGTTGAAGTCGACGGCGAAAGCTTGTCGGTACACAGTGCTCTGGTCAGCAAATTTGAAATCACCACTTCTAACCCACAGTTTGTCACTAAATTTGCTGAACTGTCTGGCAGTGAAAAACTGCAGCAGCTGGTGGAAGACAAAGACAAGTTACGTGAGTACTCAGCCAACACCCAAATTCTGGATGTGCTGCTGGAGAAGAAAACCAAACTGTCTGCTGAGCAGCTGATCTCTCTGCTGCGTCGTCTGACTCCGCGTCTGTACTCAATCGCATCCAGCCAGACTGAAGTGGATGAAGAAGTCCACCTGACGGTTGGTATCGTTGAGTACGATGTCGATGGTCAGCCTCGTCAGGGTGGCGCTTCAGGCTTCCTTGGTCAGCGTCTGGAAGAAGGCGAAGAAGTGAAAGTGTTCATTGAACACAACAATAACTTCAAACTGCCTCAGGATGACGCAACCCCGGTGATCATGATTGGTCCGGGTACCGGTATCGCGCCGTTCCGCAGTTTCGTGCAGGAACGTGATAACCGTGGCGCATCAGGTAAAAACTGGCTGTTCTTTGGCGATCGCACCTTTACTCAGGACTTCCTGTATCAGGTGGAATGGCAGAAATATCTCAAGTCTGGCGCTCTGCACCGTCTGGATGTGGCATTCAGCCGTGATCAGAATGAAAAAGTGTATGTACAGCATCGTGTCCTGGAACAGGCCGAGCAAGTATGGCAATGGCTGCAAGATGGCGCTTATGTCTACATCTGTGGTGATGCAACCCGTATGGCAAAAGATGTACACGAAGCTTTAGTCACAGTCGCTGAGCAACAAGGCGGTCTGTCACGTGAGAAAGCAGAAGAGTATTTCAACGACCTACGCAAAGCCAAACGTTACCAGAGAGATGTGTACTAATGAGCTACAAAATTGAAAACAACACTCAGGAAGTGCTGGGCGAAGTACTGGGCCAACTTTCTGACAACGAGCGTCTGAAACGCGAAAGTAATTTCCTGCGTGGCACCATTGAAGCGGACCTGCAGGATCGCATCACCGGTGGTTTCACTGCAGATAATTTCCAGCTGATCCGTTTCCACGGTATGTACCAGCAGGATGACCGTGATATTCGTAACGAACGTACCAAACAGAAACTGGAACCGCTGCATAACGTGATGCTGCGTGCCCGTATGCCGGGCGGCATCATCCAGCCGAAGCAATGGCTGGCGATCGACAAGTTTGCCACTGAGCACACTATGTACGGCAGCATCCGTCTGACCACCCGTCAGACATTCCAGTTCCACGGTGTACTGAAGCCAAACATTAAGCTGATGCACCAGACGCTGAACAGCATTGGTATCGATTCAATCGCAACCGCGGGTGACGTAAACCGTAACGTACTGTGTACTTCAAACCCGGTAGAGTCTGAACTGCACCAGGAAGCGTACGAGTGGGCGAAGAAGATCAGTGAACATCTGCTGCCGAAAACCCGCGCTTACGCGGAAATCTGGCTGGATGGCGAGAAAGTTGAAACCACAGATGAAGAACCAATCCTGGGTAGCAACTACTTACCACGTAAATTCAAAACCACAGTGGTTATCCCGCCGCACAACGATATCGACGTGCATGCCAACGATCTGAACTTCGTTGCGATTGCGGACAACGGCAAACTGGTTGGTTTTAACGTGCTGGTGGGCGGTGGCCTGGCCATGACCCATGGCGATACTTCGACTTACCCGCGTCGTGCCGATGACTTTGGCTTTATCCCGCTGGATAAAACGCTGGATGTCGCCGCAGCAGTTGTTACAACTCAGCGTGATTGGGGTAACCGTTCTAACCGTAAGAACGCGAAAACCAAATACACTCTCGACCGCGTTGGTGTGGATGTATTTAAAGCTGAAGTGGAAAAACGTGCTGGCGTAACCTTCGCTGACAGCCGCCCATATGAGTTCACCGACCGTGGTGACCGTATTGGTTGGGTTGAAGGTATTGATGGTAAACATCACCTGGCACTCTTTATCGAGAACGGCCGTCTGCTCGATTACCCGGGTAAGCCGCTTAAAACCGGTGTCGCTGAAATCGCTAAGATTCACCAGGGTGATTTCCGTATGACGGCAAACCAGAACCTGATTATTGCGGGCGTTCCGGCAGAGCAGAAAGCAGAAATCGAAGCCATTGCGGTAGCGCATGGTCTGATGGACAGCACTGTCAGCGAACAACGCAAGAACTCAATGGCGTGTGTGGCATTCCCGACGTGTCCGCTGGCGATGGCAGAAGCAGAACGTTTCCTGCCTGGCTTCGTGACCGACGTGGAAGGCATTCTGGAAAAACACCAACTGCCGAAAGAAGACAACATTATTCTGCGAGTGACGGGTTGTCCGAACGGTTGTGGTCGAGCCATGCTGGCTGAAATTGGTCTGGTAGGTAAAGCTCCAGGTCGTTACAACCTGCACCTTGGTGGCAACCGCGCGGGTACCCGTGTTCCTAAAATGTATAAAGAGAACATCACTGATAAACAAATCCTGGAAGAGATCGATCAACTGGTAGGACGCTGGGCAACTGAGCGTCAGGATGGCGAAGCCTTCGGTGACTTCACTATTCGTACCGGTATTATTCAGGAAGTGGTGGTCTCCAAGAGGGATTTTTATGCCTGAGACCGTAACTACTCCGAATCTGACGGAGTTGTTAACCCTGACTAAGGTGCAGCAAACGCTGCACCTGGCAGAGATTAACGCTTATCTGGAAACATTAACTGCTCAGGAGCGCGTTGCGTGGGCACTGGATAACCTGCAGGGAACCCATGCGGTTTCTTCCAGCTTTGGTATCCAGGCTGCTGTGATGCTGCACCTGGTCACATCAGTGAAGAAAGATGTCCCGGTTGTTCTGACCGATACCGGTTATCTGTTTCCTGAGACGTATCAGTTTATTGACCAGTTGACTGAGCGCCTGGACCTGAATCTGAAAATTTACTCGGCCGAGCTGTCGCCTGCCTGGCAGGAAGCGCGTTTCGGTAAATTGTGGGAACAAGGGGTGACCGGCATTGAGCAGTACAACAAACTGAACAAAGTCGAGCCTATGCGCCGAGCTCTGAATGAGTTGGAAGTGGGGACCTGGTTCTCTGGTCTGCGTCGTGAACAATCTAAGTCACGTGCAACCTTACCTATTCTTGGTATCCAAAATGGTGTGTTTAAATTTTTACCGGTCATCGACTGGACTAACAAAGACGTGCACTACTATTTAGAAGAACACAACCTGCCATACCATCCGTTATGGGAGCAGGGGTACCTTTCAGTTGGTGATACCCATACCACACGTAAGTGGGAACCGGGTATGAGTGAAGAAGAAACCCGTTTCTTTGGTTTGAAACGAGAGTGTGGTCTTCACGAAGATACACCACCTGAACAGGATGGTTCGGGTATTTAATCCGAAACAGATAAAAAAAGCCGCGTCAGCGGCTTTTTTTATCTTAGTTGTTTTGTCTTTTCTGCCTGGCTTACCACCCCTAAAGGTATAACTCTGTGGATAAGTTGTTGCCAAGTTTGGGGTAAAAATGGATAAATAAGGCTTTGAGTGTTAAATCGCCACTTAAGCGTTATTTTTGCATTTTTTTGAAATATCGCTTGCCAACGGGAAGCAACTCTCTATAATGCCGCCTCACTGACACGGCAGACGCCACAAGGCTTCAGCGCTGGTCAGTGAGGTGAAAAGCTTCTGAGAAATAAATTTGAAAAAGTGTTTGACTCTTCAAATTAACTCGCTAGAATGCACCTCCGCTTTGAGAGAAAAGCTTCTCGAAAAGCAAGCTCTTTAACAATATAAACCTATCAATCTGTGTGGGCACTCGTTGATGATAATCAAAGATGATTCTAAAGAATCAACTTAGGTATCAATGAACTGAGTGACCAAATTTGAATGAGCAATCATTCGAGCACAGTCAATTCATTATCGTTCTCCTTTTTTATAAAGGAACAACGATAATAGCTTTGAATTACTAAGGTAATTTGAAGTCAGTATTCATTGAGCCGAACAAAATCTTAAATTGAAGAGTTTGATCATGGCTCAGATTGAACGCTGGCGGCAGGCCTAACACATGCAAGTCGAGCGGCAGCGACTTAACTGAACCTTCGGGGAACGTTAAGGGCGGCGAGCGGCGGACGGGTGAGTAATGCCTGGGAAATTGCCCTGATGTGGGGGATAACCATTGGAAACGATGGCTAATACCGCATAATAGCTTCGGCTCAAAGAGGGGGACCTTCGGGCCTCTCGCGTCAGGATATGCCCAGGTGGGATTAGCTAGTTGGTGAGGTAAGGGCTCACCAAGGCGACGATCCCTAGCTGGTCTGAGAGGATGATCAGCCACACTGGAACTGAGACACGGTCCAGACTCCTACGGGAGGCAGCAGTGGGGAATATTGCACAATGGGCGCAAGCCTGATGCAGCCATGCCGCGTGTATGAAGAAGGCCTTCGGGTTGTAAAGTACTTTCAGCAGTGAGGAAGGCGGGTGTGTTAATAGCACATTCGTTTGACGTTAGCTGCAGAAGAAGCACCGGCTAACTCCGTGCCAGCAGCCGCGGTAATACGGAGGGTGCGAGCGTTAATCGGAATTACTGGGCGTAAAGCGCATGCAGGTGGTTTGTTAAGTCAGATGTGAAAGCCCGGGGCTCAACCTCGGAATTGCATTTGAAACTGGCAGGCTAGAGTACTGTAGAGGGGGGTAGAATTTCAGGTGTAGCGGTGAAATGCGTAGAGATCTGAAGGAATACCGGTGGCGAAGGCGGCCCCCTGGACAGATACTGACACTCAGATGCGAAAGCGTGGGGAGCAAACAGGATTAGATACCCTGGTAGTCCACGCCGTCAACGATGTCTACTTGGAGGTTGTGGCCTTGAGCCGTGGCTTTCGGAGCTAACGCGTTAAGTAGACCGCCTGGGGAGTACGGTCGCAAGATTAAAACTCAAATGAATTGACGGGGGCCCGCACAAGCGGTGGAGCATGTGGTTTAATTCGATGCAACGCGAAGAACCTTACCTACTCTTGACATCCTCAGAAGAGACTGGAGACAGTCTTGTGCCTTCGGGAACTGAGAGACAGGTGCTGCATGGCTGTCGTCAGCTCGTGTTGTGAAATGT